>JANNWS010000095.1:0-1744 GCA_031408575.1 Rhodobacterales bacterium | reverse complement strand
GACACCGCACGCCGCCTGTTCACACTGATCTGCGTGCTGCACTGGGGTTGACGTGACGGCGAATTTTCCAACCTCGGTGCTGTTTTGCTGCGACCACAATGCGGTTCGCTCGCCAATGGCCGAAGGGCTGATGAAACAGATGTACGGCCAGCGCGCCTATGTGCAATCGGCGGGCGTCAAGAACGACATGGAGATCGACGGCTTTTCCATCGCCGTCTGTCAGGAACTGGGGATCGAACTCAGCCGCCACCGCTCGCGCAGTTTCGAGGAGATGCAGGAATGGGGGGATGACCTGTCGCAGTTCGATTTGATCGTGGCGCTGTCGCCCGCCAGCCAGCGTCAGGCGCTGGAACTGACGCGCTACAACCATCTTGAGGTGGAATACTGGCCGATCCTTGATCCGACCGGCCTTGGAGAAAGCCGTGAGGCAAAACTCGCCGCCTACCGCCAGTCCCGTGACCAGATCAGGACGCGCATGCTGGAACGCTTCGGTCTGCCGACCGAGCCAAAGGTCGGCGCCTGACCCGGCACCCCCCGCACAGCGATCTTTGCAATTCCGCACGTTCCGGCCCTTGGCCTTTGCCGCCGGAAACCGTAGGTTCATATGCCGCGCAGCCGAGGTGCCCCATGTCCATGATCGTTTCCGTCCGCAATCTGACAAAATCCTACAAAACCGGGTTTCAGGCCTTGAAATCGGTCAGTCTGGACATCCGTGAGGGCGAGATTCTGGCGCTTCTCGGGCCGAACGGCGCAGGCAAGACCACATTGATTTCAACGATCTGCGGCATCGTGCAGCCGACATCGGGCACCATCACCGTGGGCGGCCATGATGTGATCCGCGATTTCCGGGCGGCGCGCAACCTGATCGGCCTTGTGCCGCAAGAGATCACGCTGGAACCGTTTGAAAAGGTGTTCAACGCCGTCAGCTTTTCGCGCGGCCTGTTCGGCAAGCCCGCCGACCCGGCTTACGTCGAAAAGGTGCTGAAACAGCTTTCGCTCTGGGACAAGAAGGACAGCGCAATCATGCCGCTGTCGGGTGGCATGAAACGCCGGGTGCTGATCGCCAAGGCGTTGGCGCATCAACCGCGCGTACTGTTTCTTGACGAGCCTACGGCGGGGGTCGATGTGGAACTGCGAAAGGACATGTGGTCGGTCGTGGCGGGCCTCAAGGCGCAGGGCGTGACCATCATCCTGACCACCCATTATATCGAAGAGGCCGAGGCGATAGCCGACCGCGTCGCCGTCATCAACAAGGGAGAGATCCTGCTGGTGCAGGACAAGGCCGAACTGATGGCCCAAATGGGCAAGAAGCAACTGCACGTCTATCTGGCCGAACCCGTCACCAGCCTGCCGGAAACGCTTTCGCACTATGCGCTCGACATCGGGCAGGGCGGGCAGAGCGTGATCTACACCTATGACACCCGGGGCGAGCGCACCGGCATCGTCTCGCTTCTGGGCGACCTGCGGGCGGCCGGATTGCAGATGACCGATCTTTCGACCGAGCAAAGCAGCCTTGAGGATATCTTCGTCGGGCTGGTGAGGGAAAACCAATGAACCTGCGCGCCATACAAGTGATCTTTTACAAGGAAATGGCGCGGTTCTTCCGCACCATCATCGAGTCGCTGATTTCACCGGTGATCTCGACCGTGCTCTACTTCGTCGTCTTTGGCGCGGCCATCGGCGGTCGGATCGAGATGATTGGCGGGGTCAGCTATGGCGCATTCATCGTGCCGGGGTTGATGAT
>JANNWS010000094.1:0-22269 GCA_031408575.1 Rhodobacterales bacterium | reverse complement strand
ACGGTGCGGCGGATCGACGGCAGCGAAGTGCCGCTGCTGACGCCATGGATCGCCAAGGCCATGCCCGCCCCGAAACCGAAGGCCCGCCCAAAAGCGGCCGAACCCGCGCCCGGCGCGGGGCAGGTCGCGGATGCAACCGGGATTACCGTGCAAGAGGCGCCGGCCGTTTCCAAGGGCAAACCGCGGGTCAAGGGTGTCTCTGTCGGCGGGACGGCTATCGGAGAACCGGGCGCACCCCTTGCCGAAGGAACCAAGACAACGGACTGAACCGGAACCGGGCCGCGGCCCAAAGCAAAAGGGAGATGACAGATGATCCTTGCAGAGATGAAACAGGCTCCGTCGCTGGGCGGTTGGATCATTGCGGCGGCGGCTGGCCTTGTGGCCGTGGGCGTGTCGGTCGTGCTGCTCGGGTTCACGCTGTCGCAGGCCGCATTTGTCGGCGCGATTGTTTTGCTGGGTGTCGGCCTGATCCTGGGAATGCCTATCAAAGCACTGGCCCTGCCCACTACGACAGCGCCACAGATGCCGGTTCGGCCCGCAGCCCAGCCGGTCGCGGCGCCGGTCATCGCCACTGCTTTTATGGCCGCGCCCGATGAGGCACCCGCCGCCGCCGCCCCGCAGATGGCCGCTATCGACAGCCCCCGCCGACCGGAAGCGTTGAGCGGCCCGCGGGGCGGGGTCGGGGATGATCTGAAGGTGATCGAAGGCATCGGGCCGAAGATGGAAGAGCTGTGTCACGCCTTGGGTTTTTACCATTTCGATCAGATTGCTGGATGGACGGCGGGCGAAATCGCTTGGGTCGATGCCAATCTGGCGGGCTTCAAAGGCCGTGTTGCGCGCGACAAATGGGTGGCACAGGCCCGGCTGATCCTTGAGGTCGGCCCGCAGGAGTTTCTGCGCCGCGCCAAGACGAACGACTATTGATGATGCAGCCCGCGCCCTCTGATCCCGATCGCCATCTTGCGCGGCAGGCACGGCTTGCGGCCATTGTCATCGCGGTGACGATGGTGTTGTGGATAGCCGCGCAATGGGCCGGGGGCACCTTGGGCTGGCAAAGCCGCTATGTCTTTCTGTTCGACATGGCAGCGCTCGCCGCGTTCTTCTTCGCGCTGGTGGTAACATTTCGGATCTGGCGCGCGCGCCGGAACAGTTGAGGGCAGGATATGCTGAAAGATCAGGACCGCATCTTCACCAACCTTTACGGGATGCATGACCGCAGCCTTGCGGGGGCGAAGGCGCGCGGCCATTGGAGCGGGACGGCGGGCTTCCTCGCCAATGGGCGCGACTGGATCATTGACCAGATCAAGGCCAGCGGCTTGCGCGGGCGCGGCGGGGCGGGCTTTCCCACCGGCCTGAAATGGTCGTTCATGCCCAAGGTGTCGGACGGGCGGCCCGCCTATCTGGTGGTCAATGCCGACGAATCCGAACCCGGCACCTGCAAGGACCGCGAGATCATGCGCCATGATCCGCACACGCTGGTCGAGGGTTGCCTGATTGCCGGTTTCGCGATGGGGGCCAATGCCGGCTACATCTACATCCGCGGCGAATACATCCGCGAGAAAGAGGCGCTGCAGGCGGCACTGGACGAGGCGTATGACGCAGGGCTTCTAGGCCGGAATGCTGCCGGGTCCGGCTGGGATTTCGACCTGTACCTGCATCACGGGGCCGGGGCCTATATCTGCGGCGAGGAAACGGCGCTGCTGGAAAGCCTTGAGGGCAAAAAGGGCATGCCCCGTATGAAGCCACCATTCCCGGCGGGCTCGGGCCTTTACGGCTCGCCCACCACGGTCAACAACGTGGAATCGATTGCCGTGGTGCCGACGATCCTGCGGCGCGGGGCCGACTGGTTCGCGTCCTTCGGGCGTCCGAACAATGCAGGCACCAAAATATTCGGCATCTCGGGCCATGTGAACGCGCCCTGCGTGGTCGAAGAGGCGATGTCGATTCCGCTGCGCGAACTACTTGACCGCCATTGCGGCGGCGTGCGGGGCGGCTGGAAGAACATCAAGGCGGTGATCCCCGGCGGATCGTCGGTGCCGCTGCTGACGCAAAGCCAGTGTGACGATGCGATCATGGATTTCGACTGGTTGCGTGAACAACGCTCGGGCCTCGGCACGGCGGCGGTGATCGTGATGGATCAGTCCACCGATGTGATCAAGGCGATCTGGCGCCTGTCCAAGTTCTACAAGCATGAAAGCTGCGGCCAATGCACGCCCTGCCGCGAAGGCACCGGCTGGATGATGCGCGTGATGGACCGGCTGGTGCGCGGCGAGGCCGAGGTCGAAGAGATCGACATGCTGATTTCCGTCACCAAGCAGGTCGAGGGCCACACGATCTGCGCTCTTGGCGATGCGGCGGCTTGGCCCATCCAGGGGCTGGTGCGCGCCTTCCGTGAGGAAATCGAAGACCGGATCAAGGCGAAAAAGACGGGCCGGATGGGCGCGATGGCGGCAGAGTGAGAATGTCCGTTTCCCTCCAGATGGCAATGGGTGCGGCGGTTCTGTCCGGGTGCGGTGCGCCCGGAACAGCGGCCATTGGACAGTCGGCTGAAACCGTCCGCGAGGTGCGGATCAGCGGGGGTGCCACGCCGCTGGGGTTTGACGAGGGCGCGCGCGCCAAGCAACTGGCGAGCGATGTTTGCGGCCCACAGGGCGTGCGATCATCAGTCAACGACCGCTTCGAGGCGGGAACCTGGGTATTTGTAAAGGGCTGTGCATGACCTTGCATTCACCCATGATGGCGGCGGTTTAGCACATGGAGGCAAGACAAAAAGCACGGCTCGGTTGGGCGATGCGCGAATATGCATTCCGGGGCGACGATGTCGCCACGGATATTCGCAGCAAATACGGCTTTGATGGTGACATGCTGGCGATCTACGCGGGCAACACCGGCGCTCTGGTTCACAAGTGGCACCACTACATCCCGATCTATGACCGCTACTTCGCCCCGATGCGGGGCCGCAAGCTGCGTTTTCTGGAAATCGGCGTGTCCAAGGGCGGATCTTTGCAGATGTGGCGGCAGTATTTCGGGCCGGACACGGTGCTGTTCGGCATCGACATCGACCCCGATTGCGCCGCCTTCGACGGTCAGGCCGGGCAGGTGCGGATCGGCTCGCAGGCTGATCCCGACTTTCTGCGCGCCGTTGTGGCCGAGATGGGTGGCGTCGACATTGTTGTGGATGATGGCAGCCACAACATGCAGCATCTGCGTGACAGCATGACCGTGCTGTTCCCGCTGTTGTCCGATGGCGGGGTCTATGCGATCGAGGATTTGCACACCGCCTATTGGCCGCGCTTTGGCGGTGGCTACAAGCGCGAGAGCAACTTCTTCGCCGAGATCCGGAACATGATCGACGACATGCATCATTGGTACCATGACCAGCCGCTGCACGACCCCGCGCGCGCGGCTTCGGTGACCGGCATCCATGTGCATGACTCCATTGCCATCATAGAAAAGGGGCAGGTTCACCCTCCCACACATTCAAAGGTTGGAACATGACCGCGCCCGTTTTTCACCTTGCCGAATTGAACATCGGTCGCCTGCTGGCCCCGACCGACGATCCGCGCGTCGCCGAATTCATGGGCGCGCTGGACCGGGTGAATGGTCTGGGCAAGCGGATGCCCGGTTTCGTGTGGATGATGGAAGGCTCGGGCGCGCCGGGAACGGGAAATACCGAGGCAAAGCTGGACGGCGATCCGCAGTTTGTGTCGAACCTGACCGTCTGGGAAAGTGTGGAAACGCTGGAGAATTTCGTGTTCAACACCGTGCATCGCGCGTTTTACGAACGCCGGGCCGAGTGGTTCGAAGTGCTGGGCAAGATGCATTTCGTGATGTGGTGGGTGCCTGCCGGGCATAAACCCTCACTCGACGAGGCACTGGCGCGGTTGGCGCACAAGGACGCGAACGGCGACAGCGACCATGCCTTCGGGTGGAGCTATCTTAAAGAGGCGCAGTTGTTCCGGCAGCACCAATGCGCCCAAGCGGCGGCGGAGTAGACCCCATGTGCTACGGCAGTCTTGACCCGAAATTTGCGATGCGCGAAACCGAGGCGCGCCTGAAGGGCGTGTCGTTCCAATCTGTGACCGAAATTACCCCCGCCTCCCGCCCGGCCGTCGGGCCGCTGGTCTGGGTGCGATCCGCCTTCGCGCGGCTGATGAAAAAGGATGCGGCGCATGTCTAACCTCAAATCCATTTCCATCGACGGCATCGTGGTCGAAGTCGACGGCGCAATGACCATCATTCAAGCCGCCGAAGTGGCCGGCGTGGAAATCCCGCGTTTCTGCTATCACGAGCGGCTGACCATCGCCGGAAACTGCCGGATGTGTCTGGTCGAAGTGGTGGGCGGCCCGCCCAAGCCCGCCGCGTCCTGTGCCATGCAGGTGCGCGACTTGCGCCCCGGCCCGAATGGCGAGCCGCCGCTGGTGAAAACCAACTCGCCGATGGTCAAGAAGGCCCGCGAAGGTGTCATGGAGTTTCTGCTGATCAACCACCCGCTCGATTGCCCGATCTGCGATCAGGGCGGCGAGTGCGATCTGCAGGATCAGGCGATGGCCTACGGCGTCGATTTCAGCCGCTACCGCGAGCCGAAACGGGCCAGCGAAGACCTCGACCTTGGCCCGCTGGTCGAGACGAAGATGACGCGCTGTATAAGCTGCACCCGCTGCGTGCGATTTACCAGCGAAGTCGCGGGTATTCTGGAAATGGGCCAGACCGGGCGCGGCGAGGATGCCGAGATCACGACCTATCTGAACCAGACGCTCGATTCGAACCTGCAAGGCAACATCATCGACCTTTGCCCGGTGGGCGCGCTGACGTCCAAACCCTATGCCTTCACCGCGCGGCCTTGGGAGCTGACCAAGACCGAGACGATCGACGTGATGGATGCGCTGGGGGCCAACATCCGCGTCGATACCAAGGGCCGCGAAGTGATGCGCATCCTGCCGCGCAACCATGACGGCGTGAACGAGGAGTGGATTTCCGACAAGACGCGCTTTGTGTGGGATGGCCTGCGCCGCCAGCGCCTTGATCAGCCCTATCTGCGGGTCGCGGGCAAGCTGCGCCCGGTCACATGGCCGGAGGCGCTGGCGGCTGCGGCATCGGCGATGAAGGGCAAAAAGGTGGCGGCCCTCGTTGGTGATCTGGTTCCGGTCGAGGCGGCCTTTGCTCTGAAGCACCTGATCGACGGGCTGGGCGGCAAGACGGAATGTCGCGTGGACGGTGCGAAGCTGCCTGCGGGCAATCGTGCAGGCTATGCCGGCACGGCGCGGATCGAGGATATCGACGACGCGCGGATGATACAGCTTGTCGGTACGAACCCGCGCGTTGAATCTCCGGTCCTCAACGCCCGTCTGCGCAAGGCGTGGACCAAGGGGGCGACGATTGGCCTGATCGGTCCGGCGGTCGATCTGACCTATGAGTATGTTCATGTCGGCACCGACCGCGCAGCACTGGAGCGGCTGTCGTCGCAAACGATCACCGAGGCCACAAAAGCAACGCCCAGCCTTGTGATCGTCGGGCAGGGGGCGTTGTGCGAGGCGGACGGCGAGGCGGTTCTTGCGCATGCGATGCGGCTGGCCGAAAACTCCGACTCCGGCCTGCTGATCCTGCACACCGCCGCCGCCCGCGTCGGCGCGATGGATCTGGGTTGCACCACCGAAGGCGGGCTGGCAGCGGCGCTCGACGGGGCCGAGGTGGTCTTTAACCTTGGCGCGGATGAGGTGGACATCGCGAAGGGTCCGTTCGTCATCTATCAGGGAAGCCACGGCGATAGGGGCGCACACCGTGCCGACCTGATCCTGCCGGGGGCCGCCTATACCGAAGAAAACGGGCTGTTCGTGAACACCGAAGGCCGCCCGCAACTGTCCTTGCGTGCCGGGTTTGCACCGGGCGAGGCCAAGGAAAACTGGGCGATCCTGCGCGCCTTGTCGGCGGAACTGGGGGCCACGCAGCCGTGGGACAGTCTGGCGCAGTTGCGCGCAGCGCTGGTTGCCGCCGTGCCGCATCTGGGGCGGATTGACGAGGTGCCGCAGAACGACTGGCAGGCGCTGGCGCTGCGCGATCCGGCCAAGGCCGATTTCCGCAATGCGGTTGCGGATTTCTACCTTACCAACCCGATCGCGCGCGCGTCGGTGCTAATGGCCGAGTTGTCGGCGGGTGTGGCTGCGCGGGCCAACCCCGCGCTTGCGGCGGAGTAGAGATGTGGCGATGCGCGCCCCTTATGGCCGCCCTGACCGGGCTGGTTGCCTGCTCCTCGCCAGACGAGGTGCCGGAAAGGGATGCGTTTTCGCCGACCTACCTTGGGATACAGACCCTGCTTCTGGACGGCGATCTGGTCAGCTTTCGCGTCTCGATGAAGGGCGCGCGCGACACGGAAGACATCGCGGCCTATGCGCGTTGTGCTGCGGCGCAGTATGCGCTGATCCGCGGTTACGGATTTGCGCGCCATGTCCGCACGAATGTGGCGCAAACGGGTGGCGTTTGGCGCGGAGATGCGGTTTACACCATCTCATCTGCGCTGCCGAAGGGGTTGAAGACCATAGACGCCGAAGTGACGGTGCGCGATTGCGGCGCGCAGGGGATACCGACGGTATGACGATGCGGCAAGGACATGAGGCACCATGACTGACTTCCTCCAAACCGGACCGGGTATCTTGCTGCTGATCGCGGCACAAAGCCTGCTGGTCGTGGCCTTCGTGATGATAAGCCTGCTGTTCCTTGTCTATGGCGACCGCAAGATCTGGGCCGCCGTGCAGATGCGGCGCGGGCCGAACATGGTCGGGCCGTTCGGCCTGCTGCAATCGGTGGCCGATGCGCTGAAATACGTCGTCAAGGAAATCGTGGTGCCGGCCGGGGTGGACCGCCCGGTGTTCTTTCTGGCACCGATGGCATCCTTCGTGCTTGCCATTCTGGCCTGGGCGGTGATCCCGTTCAATTCCAGCTGGGTTCTGGCCGATATCAACGTGGCGATCCTGTTCGTGTTCGCCGTATCCTCGCTTGAGGTGTACGGCGTCATCATGGGGGGCTGGGCGTCAAACTCCAAATACGCCTTCCTCGGCTCGCTGCGGTCGGCCGCGCAGATGATTTCCTATGAGGTGTCGCTGGGCCTGATCATCATCGGGATCATCCTGTCCACCGGGTCGATGAATTTTGGCGCTATCGTGGCCGCGCAAGACGGCGACTATGGCCTGTTCAACTGGTACTGGCTGCCGCATCTGCCGATGGTGGTGCTATTCTTCATCTCGGCACTGGCCGAAACCAACCGCCCGCCCTTCGATCTACCCGAGGCGGAGTCGGAACTGGTTGCGGGTTTCATGGTCGAATATTCCTCGACGCCGTACCTTTTGTTCATGGCTGGCGAATACATCGCCATCTTCCTGATGTGCGCGCTGATCAGCCTGCTGTTCTTCGGTGGCTGGCTGTCGCCCATTCCCGGCCTGCCTGATGGCGCGCTGTGGATGGTACTGAAGATGGCGTTCTTCTTTTTTCTGTTCGCGATGGTGAAGGCCATCGTGCCGCGCTACCGCTATGACCAACTGATGCGGATTGGCTGGAAGGTGTTCCTGCCCTTGTCGCTGGCTTGGGTGGTTCTGGTGGCGTTCCTAGCGAAATTCGAAGTGTTCGGCGGCTTCTGGGCCCGCTGGGCGACAGGAGGCTAAGATGTCAGTGACCCCCAAGGCGAGCGAGCCGATGGACTGGACCCGCGCCGCGAAATACTTCCTGCTATTTGATTTCATTAAGGGCTTCGGCCTCGGCCTGAAATACTTCTTCGCGCCCAAGGCCACGCTGAACTATCCACATGAAAAGGGGCCTCTTTCCCCCCGCTTTCGCGGCGAGCACGCGCTGCGTCGCTATCCGAACGGCGAGGAGCGTTGCATCGCCTGCAAGCTGTGCGAGGCGATCTGCCCGGCGCAGGCGATTACCATCGACGCCGAACCCCGCGAAGACGGGTCGCGCCGCACCACCCGCTATGACATCGACATGACCAAATGCATCTACTGCGGCTTTTGTCAGGAAGCCTGCCCGGTCGATGCCATCGTCGAAGGCCCGAATTTCGAGTTTTCCACCGAAACGCGCGAGGAGCTGTTTTACAACAAGGACCGCCTGCTGGAAAACGGTGCGCGCTGGGAATCCGAGATTGCCCGCAACCTCGAACTGGATGCGCCCTACAGATGACCGATGATTTCACCAAGATGTTCAAGGCAATGGCCGAGCAGGGTGCCGAGATGGCCCGCACGTTCAATCCCGGCATCGAAACCTTCAACACGAAGGGCCTTGAGGCGCTGTTCCCCACCATGTCGAAAGACATGATGGAAATGTGGTTCGGCAAGACCTTCAACCGCGAAGGACTGGATGCAAAGACCCGCCTGCTGGTCACCATTGCCGCGCTGACCGTTCTGGGCGCGCAAGCCGATCCGCAATTGCGCCTTGCAATCCGCCATGCGCTGGAGGCCGGTGCCACAAAGCGCGAGATTGCCGAAGTGATCACCCAGATGGGCATGTTCGGCGGCGTGCCGGCCATGACCAAGGCGCTTGAAATCGCGCAAAGTGTGTTTGCCGAAACCGAAGGGAAAGACGCATGACCATTGCGGATTACGCCTTTTACGGCTTTGCCATCGTGCTGGTCACCTCGGGTCTGCTTGTCACCATCGCGCGCAACCCGGTGCATTCGGTACTGTGGCTGATCCTTGCCTTCCTGAACGCCGCAGGGCTGTTCGTGCTGCTTGGGGCCGAGTTCGTGGCGATGCTGCTGGTCATCGTCTATGTCGGGGCCGTCGCGGTGCTGTTCCTGTTCGTCGTCATGATGCTCGACATCGACTTTGAAGAGCTGAAGGGCGAGATGGCACGCTATATGCCGCTCGCCGGGTTGATCGGGGTGATCCTGCTGATGCAGTTTGGGCTGGCTTATGGTGCCTGGGTGCAGGCCGATGGCGCGCCGGGGCTGCGTCAGGCGGTCACGCCGGATGCTGGTCAGGTTGAAAATACGCGGGCGCTGGGGCTGCTGATCTATGACAAGTACATCTATCTGTTCCAGTCGGCGGGTCTGATCCTGCTGGTGGCGATGATCGGGGCGATCGTGCTGACCCTGCGCCACCGCACCGACATCAAGCGCCAGAACGTGCTGGCGCAGATGTACCGCGATCCGGCCAAGGCGATGGAACTGATCGACGTGAAACCGGGACAGGGGCTGTAAGGCGGGGCTCACCCCGCTGATCGTGGTGCGCACGGCGGGGTGAACCCCGCCCACCCAAGGCGGAGTGATCCGCGACGGAAAAGACGACGGGCAATGGCCCCTGAGGGACGGATATGGTCGGCATTGAACATTACCTGACAGTGGCGGGCGCGCTTTTTGTCATCGGCATCTTCGGGATATTCCTGAACCGGAAGAACGTGATCGTCATCCTGATGTCGATCGAGTTGATGCTGCTGGCCGTGAACATCAACTTCGTCGCCTTTTCCAGCTTTCTGGGCGATCTAGTGGGGCAGGTGTTTGCGATGTTCGTGCTGACCGTGGCCGCCGCCGAGGCTGCCATCGGCCTTGCGATCCTGGTCTGCTTCTTCCGCAACCGGGGCACCATCGACGTCGAAGACGTCAACGTGATGAAGGGCTGACCGCATGACCTCGATCATCCTGTTCGCGCCGCTGATCGGCGCGCTGATCTGCGGCTTTGGCTGGCGCTTCATTGGCGAGTTTGCGGGGCAGGTCATCACCACCGGCCTTGTGTTCACCGCGGCGCTGCTCAGCTGGATCATCTTCCTGACATTTGACGGGCAGACCCAGCAGATTGTGCTGATGCGCTGGTTCGATGTCGGAACCTTCGGCGCGGAATGGGCGATCCGGCTTGACCGGCTGACCGCGATCATGCTGGTGGTGGTCAACACCGTCTCGGCGCTGGTCCACCTCTACAGCTTTGGCTACATGGCGCATGACGACAACTGGAAGCATGGCGAGCACTACAAGGCGCGCTTTTTCGCGTATCTGTCGATCTTCACCTTTGCCATGCTGATGCTGGTGACCTCCGACAACCTGATCCAGATGTTCTTTGGCTGGGAAGGGGTGGGCGTCGCGTCCTACCTGCTGATCGGGTTCTATTATCGCAAGCCGTCGGCAAATGCCGCCGCGATCAAGGCCTTCGTGGTCAACCGGGTGGGCGATTTCGGCTTTGCCCTGGGGATCTTCGCGCTGTTCTTTCTGGTGGATTCCGTGCGGTTCGACGACGTGTTCGCTGCAGGCCCGGTGCTGGCAGAAACGAACATCACCTTCCTGTGGCGCGACTGGAACGCGGCCAACCTGATCGGTGTGCTGTTGTTCATCGGGGCCATGGGCAAGTCGGCGCAGCTGTTCCTGCACACCTGGCTGCCCGACGCGATGGAGGGGCCGACGCCGGTGTCCGCGCTGATCCATGCGGCCACAATGGTCACGGCGGGAGTCTTTCTGGTGTGCCGCATGTCGCCGATCCTGGAATATGCGCCCGATGCGAAGGCGCTGATCGTGGTGGTGGGGGCCACGACGGCGTTCTTTGCGGCCTCGGTCGGTCTGGTGCAGAACGACATCAAGCGGGTCATTGCCTATTCGACCTGTTCGCAACTGGGCTACATGTTCGTGGCCGCCGGCGTGGGCGCCTATCCGGTGGCGATGTTCCACCTGTTCACCCACGCCTTCTTCAAGGCGATGCTGTTTCTGGGCGCAGGCTCGGTCATCCACGCGATGCACCATGAGCAGGACATGCGCGAGTATGGCGGGCTGCGGAAGAAAATCCCGATGACCTTTGTCGCGATGATGATCGGCACATTGGCGATCACCGGGGTGGGCATCCCGCTGACCCATATCGGCTTTGCGGGCTTTCTGTCCAAGGATGCGGTGATCGAGACGGCCTATGTCGGATCAAGCTATGCCTTCTGGCTGTTGGTGGTCGCGGCCTGCATGACCTCGTTCTATTCGTGGCGGCTTATGTTCATGACCTTTTATGGCACGCCGCGCGGCGATCATCACACCCATGACCATGCCCATGAAAGCCCCCGCACCATGCTGATCCCGCTGGGCGTTCTGGCGCTCGGGGCCGCGTTTTCCGGGATGATCTGGTACAACGTGTTCTTCGGCGAGGTGGACAAGCTGCGCAGCTGGTTCGGCATGCCTGCCGAGGCGCATCAGGCTGAAGGCGGCCATGGTGAAGCCGCCGGCCACGCGACACCCGAAGCGGAAGCATCCGCGACAGAAGGGGTGCCTGCTGACACCGAGGGCCATGCCGCAACCACAGCGACCGAGGGTGAAGCCGCCACGGATGACACGGCTGGCCACGGCGCCGCAACCACGGTAACCGAAGCCGAGGCTGCCCCGCAAACGCAGGCCGTGCCGACCCCTGTGCAGGGTGCGATCCTGTTCGGGCCGGAAAACCATGTGATCCATGACGCGCATGAGGTGCCGGCCTGGGTCAAGGTCAGCCCGTTCATCGCGATGATCCTTGGTCTGGCGCTGGCGTTTCAGTTCTATATCCGGCGCCCTGACCTGCCGGGCAAGCTGGCGGCAAACCAGAGGCCGCTTTACCTGTTCCTGCTCAACAAGTGGTACTTTGATGAATTGTACGATTTCCTGTTTGTGCGCAGCGCGAAATGGCTGGGCGGGTTCCTGTGGCGCAAGGGCGATGGGGCGGTGATCGACGGGTCCATCAATGGCGTGGCCATGGGGATCGTGCCGTTCTTCACCCGCCTCGCCGGGCGGGCGCAGACCGGGTACATCTTTACTTATGCCTTCGCGATGGTGCTGGGTATCGCGGTGCTCATCACCTGGATGACACTTTCGGGCGGGGCGGGGTAACCACACTCATGGAAAACCTGCTCTCGATCATCACCTTCATTCCGCTGGTTGCCGCGCTGATCCTGGCGCTGTTCCTGCGCGGCGATGACATGGCCGCCCGGCGCAATGCCAAATGGCTGGCGCTGCTGGCCACCACAGCCACGTTCCTGATCTCGCTGTTCCTGCTGTCGGGGTTCGATCCTTTCGACACAGGCTTTCAATTCGTCGAGGAAACCGACTGGATTTTGGGCCTGAAATACAAGATGGGCGTCGATGGCATCTCGGTGCTGTTCGTGTTGCTGACCACGTTCCTGATGCCGATCACCATCGCCGCCTGCTGGGATGTCGAGGTGCGGGTCAAGGAATACATGATCGCGTTTCTGGTGCTGGAAACGCTGATGCTCGGCGTGTTCTGCGCGCTTGATCTGGTGCTGTTCTATCTGTTCTTCGAGGCGGGTCTGATCCCGATGTTCCTGATCATCGGCATCTGGGGCGGGCAGGCGCGCATCTACGCGTCGTTCAAGTTCTTCCTTTATACCTTCCTCGGGTCGGTCCTGATGCTGGTTGCGATGATCGCGATGTTCTACGATGCGGGCACGACCGACATTCCCACGCTGCTGCAACATACCTTCGCGTCCGAAACACTGGCCATCGCGGGGTTTCAGGTGGTGGGCGGTTTGCAGACGCTGCTGTTCCTTGCGTTTTTCGCCAGCTTTGCGGTGAAGATGCCGATGTGGCCTGTCCACACCTGGTTGCCCGATGCCCACGTTCAGGCCCCTACGGCAGGGTCAGTTGTGCTGGCCGCGATCCTGCTGAAGATGGGCGGCTATGGTTTCCTGCGCTTTAGCCTGCCGATGTTCCCGGTCGCATCCGATCTGTGGTCGCCGCTGGTGTTCTGGATGTCGGCCATCGCGATTGTCTATACCAGCCTCGTGGCGCTGGCCCAGCAGGACATGAAAAAGCTGATCGCCTATTCGTCGGTCGCCCACATGGGCTACGTCACGATGGGTATCTTCACAGTGAATCAGCAGGGTGTAGATGGCGCGATCTTTCAGATGATCAGCCATGGCTTCATCTCGGGCGCGCTCTTTTTGTGCGTCGGCGTGATCTATGACCGGATGCACACGCGTGAGATCGACGCCTATGGCGGTCTGGTCAACCGGATGCCCGCCTACGCACTGGTGTTCATGTTCTTTACAATGGCCAATGTCGGCCTGCCCGGCACCAGCGGTTTCATCGGAGAGTTCCTGACTTTGGCCGGCATTTTTCAAGTCAACACCTGGGTCGCCGCTGTGGCCACCTCGGGGGTGATCCTGTCGGCGGCCTATGCGCTGTGGCTGTACCGGCGTGTGGTGTTGGGTGATCTGATCAAGGAAAGCCTGCGGACCATCACCGACATGACCCGGCGCGAAAAGGCGATCTTCGCGCCGCTGATCGCCATGACGCTGCTTCTGGGCATCTATCCCAGCCTTGTGACCGATATCACCGGCCCCTCGGTGGCTTCGCTCATCATCGATTACCGCGCCGCCTTGCCCACCGATGTGGCGACGCGCCTCGCCTTGCAGTAAGGAACAGACCCGATGACCCCCGCCGATTTTCAGACCGTCCTGCCCGAGGTTGTCATAGCCCTTTACGCGATGGCCGCCCTGCTGTTCGGCGTCTACACCGGCAAGGACAAGACGGCCCCGATGCTGGTCTGGACCACCGTCGGGCTGTTCGTGCTGGTGGCGCTGTGGATCGGCGCAGGCGGCGAAGGGTCGCGCAGCGCCTATGACGGCATGTTCATCGACGATCCCTTCGCGCGCTTTGCCAAAGTTACCATCCTGCTATCCGCCGCCGCCGTGCTTGCGATGAGCCAGGACTACATGCTGCGACGCGACCTTTTGCGGTTCGAATACCCCGTGCTGATCGCGCTGGCGACGGTGGGCATGATGATGATGGTGTCGGCGGGCGACCTTATGGCGCTTTACATGGGGCTGGAGCTGCAATCGCTGGCGCTTTACGTCATCGCCGCGTTGCGCCGCGATTCCGTGAAATCAACCGAGGCGGGGCTGAAATACTTCATGCTTGGCGCGCTCAGTTCCGGTCTGCTGCTCTACGGCGCATCGCTGGTCTACGGCTTTGCCGGAACCACGCTCTTTTCCGGCATCCTGACCACCTTGCAGGGCGAGGTCCCGCTGGGACTGCTGTTCGGTCTGGTGTTCGTGCTGGCGGGCCTTGCCTTCAAGGTGTCGGCTGCTCCGTTCCACATGTGGACGCCCGATGTGTATGAAGGCTCGCCTACGCCGGTGACCGCTTTCTTCGCCACCGCGCCCAAAATGGCCGCGATGGCGCTGTTTGCGCGGGTTGTGCATGATGCGTTCGGCGCGATTCCCAGCGACTGGGGGCAGGTGATTGCGGCGCTGGCTGTGGTGTCGATGTTTCTTGGCGCGATTGCCGCCATCGGGCAGCGCGACATCAAGCGGCTGATGGCTTATTCGTCGATCTCGCACATGGGGTTCGCGCTGATGGGCCTTGCGTCGGGAACGGCGGGCGGCGTGCAGGCCATGCTGATCTACATGGCGATCTACGTGACGATGAACGTCGGCACCTTTGCCTTCATCCTGTCGATGTCCAAGGATGGTCGCCCGGTGACCAGCATCGACAGCCTGAACATGTATTCCAAGCGCGAGCCGTTGCGCGCGCTTGCCATGCTGATCCTGATGTTCAGCCTTGCTGGCGTGCCGCCGACGGTGGGCTTCTTCGGCAAGTTCTATGTGCTGAAGGCGGCAGTTGACGGGGGCATGGCGTGGCTCGCCATTGCCGGGGTGATCGCCTCGGTGATCGGCGCGTTCTATTACTTGCGGATCGTGTTCTACATGTATTTTGGCAAGGACAGCGACGCGCTGAACGGACCGATTCCAGCGGCGCAGTGGGTGATGCTGGTAGGGGCCGCCGCCGCGATGATCGTGGGCGTGGCCAACCTTTTCGGGATTGAGGCGCTGGCGGCCGTCGCCGCCGAAACGCTTGTCCGATGATCCCTGGCCCGATGGTGTGATACGCTTGGCCCTCGCCACCGTCGACAGCACCAATGCCGAGGCGGCGCGGCGCGCGCCGGACCTGACGGCACCGCTGTGGATTCTTGCGGGCGAGCAGACGGGCGGGCGTGGTCGCAGGGGCCGACCATGGTCCAGCCCGCGCGGCAATTTCTATGCCACTCTGGTGCTGCGCCCCACTGAGCCGCCCCATTTCGTCGCCTTGCGGTCCTTCGCCGCTGCTTTGGCGCTGCGCGAGGCCTGCGTGCGGTTGACCGGACTGCCGCAGGCTTTTGCCTTGAAATGGCCGAATGATGTGCTGCTGAACGGCGGCAAACTGGCGGGCATTCTGTTGGAAAGCGTAGGGCAGGGCGGACAGTTGTCGCATCTTGCCATTGGCATCGGCGTTAACCTGATTGCCGCCCCCGACCCGTCGCAGGTGGAACCCGAAGCCTTGCCCCCGGTCAGCCTGCTTGCCGAAACAGGACTGCGGATTTCGCCCGAGGCGTTTCTCGATGCCCTCGCCCCGGCCTATGCGCGCTGGGAAGCGGTTCTCACCACGCAGGGCTTTGCCCCGCTGCGTGCCGACTGGCTGTCCCACGCCGCCCGGCTTGGCCAGACCATCCGCGCCCGCACGGGTGTCGCCACGCGCGAGGGCATATTTGAGACGATCGACGGCACCGGCGCGCTGGTCTTGCGGACGTCCACCGCCACGCTTGCCATTCCCGCCGCCGAGGTTTTCTTCTGATCCCGCAACAAAGGGCGCAAGCCATGCTTCTAGCCATCGACTGCGGCAATACCAACACCGTCTTTTCGATCTGGAACGGCGAGCGTTTCCTTGCGACATGGCGCATTGCCACCGATCACAAGCGCACGGCGGATGAGTATTTCGTCTGGCTGTCGTCGCTGATGGTGCTGACGAAAACCGAGGCGCATGTGACCGAGGCGATCATATCGTCCACCGTGCCGCGCGTGGTGTTCAACCTGCGGGTGCTGTGTGACCGCTACTTCGGCACCCGTCCCCTTGTAGTCGGCCGCCCCGATTGCCGCCTGCCCGTCGCCCCCCGCGTCGATCAGGGAACCACCGTCGGCCCCGACCGTCTGGTGAACACGGTCGCGGGTTTTGCGCGCCACGGCGGCAACCTGATCGTGGTCGATTTCGGCACGGCGACCACCTTCGATGTGGTTGATACCGACGGCGCTTATATCGGCGGTGTCATCGCCCCCGGCGTGAACCTGTCGCTTGAGGCGCTGCACATGGCCGCCGCCGCCCTGCCGCATATCGACATCACCCGGCCTCAGCAGGCCATCGGCACGAATACGGTAGCCTGCATGCAGTCGGGCGTGTATTGGGGCTACATCGGCCTTGTCGAGGGCATCGTGCGCCAGATCCGTCTGGAACGTGTCCCCCCGATGAAGGTCATAGCGACGGGGGGCCTGGCCACCCTGTTTGCCCAAGGCTTTGATTTATTTGATACGGTCGAGGATGATCTGACCATGCACGGTCTTGTCCTCATAAACCGCCACAACAAGGAACAGGACACCGCATGACCACGAACCGGCTGATCTACCTCCCCCTCGGCGGCGCGGGCGAGATCGGGATGAATTGCTATGTCTACGGCTATGGTCCCGAAGACAAGGAACGCCTGATCGTTGTCGATCTGGGCGTGGCCTTTCCCGACATGGACAGCACGCCCGGCGTCGATCTGATCCTACCGGACATCGCGTGGCTTGAAGCGCGCCGCGACCGGATCGAGGCGATCTTCATCACCCACGCGCATGAGGATCACATCGGCGCGTTGGGCCACCTCTGGCCCCGGCTGAAGGTGCCGGTCTATGCCCGCCGCTTCACCGCCATTCTGGGCCGGCTGAAGCTGGAAGAACACGGCCATCCCGGCAACACCATCACCGTCGTGCGCCCGCGCCCCGAAGTGATCGAGGCTGGTCCCTTCAGCGTGCAATTCGTTCCCGTCGCCCATTCGATCCCCGAAAGTGCTGCCTTGGTGATCGACACGCCCGCTGGCCGCATTGTGCATTCGGGCGACTTCAAGCTGGATGAGACACCTCTGGTAGGCGAAGGCTGGAACCCCGAAACCTTCCGTCAGATTGCTGCCGAAAAGCCGGTCAAGGCGCTGATGTGCGACTCGACCAACGTATTCTCGCTTCACGCCGGTCGCTCGGAAAGCACCCTGCGCGAGCCGATCCGCGAGTTGATCGCGGGGGCCAAGGGCATGGTCGTGGCCACCACCTTTGCCTCCAACGTAGCCCGTCTGCGGACCTTGGCCGAGGCCGCACAGGCCGCAGGCCGGTCGATCTGCCTGCTGGGGCGTGCGATGAAAAAGATGGTGTCGGCGGCACAGGAGGCGGGTGTTCTGACCGATTTCCCCCGCACCCTGTCGCCGGAAGAGGCGCTGGATGTGCCGCGCGGTAGCCTGATGCTGATTGTCACCGGCAGCCAGGGCGAACGCCGCGCGGCGTCGGCCCAGCTTGGACGTGGCAAGTATCTGGGATTGCAGATGAAAGAGGGCGATCTGTTCCTCTTCTCGTCAAAGACTATCCCCGGCAATGAACGTGAAGTGCTGAAAATCGTGAATGCCTTTTCGGAAATGGGCGTCGATGTGGTGGATGACTCAAACGGCCTTTACCATGTGTCAGGCCATGCCAACCGCCCCGATCTGGAAACCGTACATGAAATTCTGAAACCCGCCTTCCTGATCCCGATGCACGGCGAGCACCGCCACCTGCGCGCCCATGCCAAACTGGGCGAGGCGCGCGGCATCGCGTCAGAGGTGGCGACCAACGGCATGATGATCGACCTTTCGGGCAATGCGCCGGAGGTGGCCGAATACATCGAAGCCGGCCGCATCTATCTCGACGGCTCTGTGCTGATCCCAGCGTTGGGTGGGGTGGTCCGTGACCGGATCCGCATGGCGCTGAACGGTCACGTCATGGTGACGGTGATCCTTGATGAGAATGACGCGCCTTTGGGCGAGGCCTGGGCCGAACTCATGGGCCTGCCCCAGGTTGGCAAGACCGGAGCCGCGCTGGCCGAAACCATCGAGACGGACCTAGCCGAATTCCTCGCCCGCGTCGATGACCGCATCGTGCGCGACGACGACAAGCTGGACGAGGCGATCCGCCGGATCGTGCGTCAGGTCAGCATGGAGGAAATCGGCAAAAAGCCCGAAGTCACGGTCGTGGTCAGCCGGTTGCAGACCGAATAGAGCGACTCGCCTAGAGATTTCTCTTCGGCTCAAATACCCTCGGGGGGGGGCAAACAGCCCCCGTCCGCCGCCGCGCCAGCCAACTAAAATCCCCAAGGCGGCGTCCGTTCGTCTGAATCGCGGCCCCGACCCGATCCGGGGCTGCATCGCAACCCAGCACCAACTGGCAAACAAAAAGGCCCCCGAACCCGGGGGCCTTTCGTCATTCACCCGAAGACGTGGTCGCGAAACTTCGCGTCAGGAAGTCGGGCATGTGGTCGCCCATACCAACGACCTGCGGATCGTCGCGGCGATGGTGATCACGGCGATTGTCGCGTGCGTCGGATCTGGGCTCGGTGCGTCCCTCAGACCGCCCCTCGCTGCGTCCTTCGGGACGTGCCTCGTTTCGCCCCTCGCTGCGCGCGTCGGCCCGCCCGTCGCGCCGGTCATTGCCGCGCGCCCGATCTTCCCGAGGCCGATCTTCCCGCGGACGGTCGTCCCGAACCCTGTCTTCGCGTGGCGCGCGCGCTGGTGCGTCGCGCTGCACCCGAACCGGGGCCTCGTCGGCTGGCGCGGCAACGGCCTCGATCGGGGCGACATCGCGGATCGGCTCGCGTGACGCTTCGCGGCCATGGTCGCGCACCGGGCGCGCGCGGTCGCCACGTTCGCCGCGCTTCTCGCCCCCCCGCTCGCGCGAGGACGGGCGACGCGCATCAGGCTCGGCGCTGTCGGAGACTTCGATCGCAGGTGAATCGCCGCGCGGGATCGGCATTTTGACCAGACCCTCGATCGCGTTCAGGTATTTGTCGTCCGACGGCGTGGCGATGGTAAAGGCCTTGCCTAACCGCCCCGCACGCCCCGTCCGCCCGATCCGGTGAACGTAATCCTCGGGATGCGAGGGAACGTCAAAGTTGAACACATGGCTCACCGCCGGAATGTCCAGCCCGCGTGCCGCCACGTCCGAGGCCACCAGCAGGCGCACCGTGCCATCGCGGAACCCGTCCAGCGTCTTGGTCCGCACTGACTGATCCAGATCGCCATGGATCGGCGATGCGTTGAAGCCGTGCTGTTTAAGCGACTTTGCCACCACGTCCACATCCATCTTGCGGTTGCAGAAGATGATCGCGTTGGTGCAGGCTTCGCCCTCGCTTTCAATCAGCGCGCGCAGCGTTGCGCGCTTTTCGGCGAACGACCGATCCCGCCGTGACGGCGTGAACTGGAACAACTTCTGTTCGATGGTCAGGGATGCCGTTGCCTGCCGCGCCACTTCGATTTTGGCCGGGTTGGTGAGGAACGTGTTGGTGATTCGCTCGATTTCCGGGGCCATCGTGGCGCTGAAGAACAGCGTTTGGCGGGTAAAAGGCGTCAGTTGGAAAATACGCTCGATATCGGGGATGAACCCCATGTCGAGCATCCGGTCCGCCTCATCGACCACCATGATCTGCACACCGGTCAGCAACAGCTTGCCACGCTCGAAATGGTCCAGCAGACGACCCGGCGTGGCGATCAGCACATCCACGCCCCGGTCGATCAGCTTGTCCTGCTCGCCAAAGGCAACGCCGCCGATCAGCAGCGCCTTGGTCAGCTTGGTATGCTTGGCATAGGTTTCGAAGTTTTCCGCCACTTGGGCCGCAAGTTCTCGCGTGGGCGCCAGCACCAGGGAGCGTGGCATCCGGGCGCGGGCGCGCCCCTGACCCAGCAGCGTAATCATCGGCAACGTAAAGCTGGCGGTCTTGCCGGTGCCGGTTTGGGCAATGCCGAGCACATCACGACCGCGCAAAGCCTCGGGAATTGCCTGGGCCTGAATGGGTGTCGGTATCTCGTAACCCGCTTCCTCAACAGCCTTGAGTACGCGCGGGTCCAGCGCGAGGTCGGAAAATCTGGTCATATGCGTCCTGTGGAATGCGGTATCGGACCGCATGGGATGGTGGGACGCGATTGTTCCGGGCGCCCCGGCGTCGGAAGCCGATTGGCTTGATGGTGCGTTATCCCAAAACCAAAGGCGGGTCAAGGATGGCGAGCCCCATCATCAAACAGCTTGCCAGATCCGGCAGCCAAGAGGATAGTACTTCGATTAACAAGTAATCAATTTCTATCAAGGTCAAGCATCATGCTGCGTTTTCTGCTGCTATTCGGCGGCTTTACGCTGCCATTTGCTGCAGGGGCGGACAACGCCCCGAGTTGCCTCTCAAGCTTGCGCTGCGTTTCGCCGGTTTCGGTGGCCCTCTGGTCTGTTGCAGAGGATGTGAGCTATGCCGTTATTCTTGATTTGCCGATGACCGAATGCCCCGCCACGGCGTACCGTGTCATCGACTCTGCGGCACTCAGTTTGGGGCGCGGCGCGCCGCCACAGGCCGCGCGGGTCTTTGTGCTCCGCATCGGGCGCGACTATGCCGCAGGGGCGCATGATTTGCGGGTTGTCACCGAAGGGTCGTGCAGCGCGCAACCGGTTGCGGCGCGCATGATCCGGCTGGAAAAGCCCAGCCCCGACCGGAGTTGGCGCGGCCCCTGATCTGGCCGCCGGCTGTCACGAGGGCGTCGCAGCAGGATCATTTGCCTGTTGCAGTATCATGCAAGCTTGCGGGCTCACACGACCGGGAGCCCTAATGATGAAGACCCTCGCCGCCACCCTCTGCCTGTTGCTGCCCGCCGGCATTGCCACTGCCGAAGACCGCTTTGCCGCCACGCTGGCCGGTCATGCCGTGCTGCCTGCGATGACGCTGATCGCGGCCCCCGCCGATGCGCCCGCCGACGCCCGGATCAGTGGCAAGTTCACTGGCCCGGCGCGCGCCGACACACTGGGCAGTGTGATGGGTGATACCGGCGCCCTGCATGGCAAGCGTCCGACCGGCATTTCGCTACCCTTCGACGGCCAGCCGCTGCAGGGCCTGTCGGGCTTTGCAATGGACCGCGCCACTGACGGGTCGATCTATGTGCTGACCGACAACGGGTTTGGCGCAAAAGGTAACAGCGCCGATGCGCTATTGTTTTTTCACCGCATGACGCCCGACTTTGCATCCGGCACAGTTACGGTCGCTGAAACCGTGTTTCTGCGCGATCCCGACCGCAAGATCCCGTTCCGCATCGTTACCGAAGGCAGCGCGGCGCGCTATCTGACGGGCGGTGATTTCGACCCTGAAAGCATCCAGATCGTGAATGGCGAAGTCTGGCTGGGCGAGGAATTTGGCCCCTTCCTGATCCGTGCTGCGCTGGACGGGCGGGTGCTGTCGGTCACACCGACCGAAATCGACGGGGCTGTGGTCAAAGGCCCCGACGCCCCCGGCGTTCAGGTTCCCGCGCAACCCGGCAAGGAGTTTACCGTGCAGCGTTCTGGCGGGTATGAAGGCATGGCGCTGCAACCCGGCACCGGTCTGCTGTGGGGCATGCTGGAAAAGCCGCTGTTCGCCGCGACGGGCGAGGCGGAAGGCACGTTCCTGCGCGCGATGGCATTTGATCCCGCAAAAGCTGCCTGGACCGGCCAATCCTTCAAGTTCGCTTTGGCTGAAGGCGCCACTGCCATCGGTGACTTCAACTTTATCGACGAAACCCGTGCGCTTGTGATCGAGCGTGATAATGGTGAGGGCGACCCCAGCCTTAAATGCGCGGGCGATCCTGCCCCCGTTTGCTTTCCGCTGCCTGCGATGGTCAAGCGGGTGGTGCTGATCGACACCGCCAGCATCGGCGCCGACGGCTTTGTGCGCCGCATCGGCCATATCGACCTGATGGACATTGCCGACCCGCAGGGGCTGGCGCGGCTGAAAACAGCGGCCACGCGTGATCTGTCCGGCACGCTGACTTTCCCGTTTTTCACCATAGAGGATGTGATGCGGGTGGATGACACCCATATCCTTGTCGCCAATGACAATAATCTGCCGTTCTCGTCGGGGCGGCAACTGGATCAGGCGGCGGCGAGCGAATTCATCCTGTTGTCGGTGCCGGAGTTTCTTGCGGCAAAGTAAGGTGCGGGCTTGAAGTTTAGTGCGATCATGTCGACCGCGCGGCAAAGGACACGGCAAAGGTCCATCAGAGCTTTGCCGTGTCTGATTGCCTGAAGGCGCAAGCTACAAGGGCAGGCAGGCGCGGACGGATTGATGCGTGTCAGTTCCGAAAGATATAAGTGTGCCCGTCTACACGCTGATCGCGGTCTGTTCCGCTTGGAACCGCGCCGTCGCGGCGCTTGGGTGCAGCCGGGGGCGATACCCCGCCGCAAGCACCGCAACAACAGGGCGCGGCGTCAGCACTGTGACAACGCCCTCACTTT
>JANNWS010000093.1:0-46012 GCA_031408575.1 Rhodobacterales bacterium | reverse complement strand
CGCCGGAAATGCCGGTGAAAATGCCTTCCTTGCGCGCCAGCGCCTTAGACCACTCGATGCCCTCTGGGCCGGTGACCGGCAGAAGTTCATCGTAAAGTTTGCGGTCGATGGCCTCTTGCAGCACATAGGGAATGAAATCCGGGGTCCATCCCTGAATCGGATGGGGCTGAAACGCCGGATGCCCCGCCGTTGGTGCATGTTCCAGATCACGTTCCTGCGCCTGTCCGCTGCCGATCAATTGTGCTGTCGCAGGCTCGCTCAGGATGATGCGGGTTTCTGGCCGTTCGGTTCGCAGCACCCGCGCCACCCCGGTCACCGTGCCGCCGGTGCCATAGCCAGTTACGAAATAGTCCAGCCGGCTGCCGGCAAAGTCAGCGATGATTTCGCGCGCCGTCGTTGTCTCATGGATCGCGGCATTGGCGGGCGTCTCGAACTGATGCGCCAGAAACCAGCCATTGGCTTCGGCCAGTTCCACAGCCTTGCGGTACATGCCGAACGCTTTTTGTGCGCGCGGGGTCAGCACCACCTGCGCCCCCAGAAACCGCATCAGCCGTCGCCGCTCCACCGAAAAGCTGTCGGCCATCGTTAACACCAATGGATAGCCTTTTTGCGCGCAAACCATCGCAAGACCGATGCCGGTATTCCCACTTGTGGCCTCGACCACGGTCTGCCCCGGCTTCAGCGCGCCCGACCGCTCTGCTTCTTCGATGATGTTCAGCGCCAGCCGGTCCTTTACCGATCCTGCCGGATTAAAAAACTCGGCCTTCACATAGATCGTGGCATGATCCGGCCCAAGGTGGTTGATCCGGATTGCCGGAGTATCTCCGACGGTCTCAAGAATACTGTCATAAAGCCTGCCACGCCCGTTTGTTGTTCTGGTGCCTTCCGTCATTTGTCCCTCCCGTGCCGCGAATCTATGGCCCTCCGACTATGGCACGAATCCGCGCCCCGATCCGCAACCCTGCTTGACACCCGCTCTGCCCGCTTCCCCAATGAAGCGTGGCCCGCCATTCGGCGGCCCCGCCATGCCAGAGGCTGCCCATGATAGTCGTCTTCTACAGCACCAAACCCTATGACCGAGAGACGTTTGAAAAGGCCAATGCCGCGCACGATTTGCGTTTTGTCGAGGCGCGTCTGGTGCCGGAAACCGCCGGTCTGGCGGCGGGGGCCGAGGCAGTTTGCGCCTTCGTGAATGACGATCTGGGAGAAGTGGTGATCAAGGCCCTGAGAGCACAGGGTATCCGGCTGATCGTGCTGCGTTCGGCCGGATACAACCATGTCGACTTGGCGGCGACCGAAGCCGCAGGCATCGTCGTCGCCCGCGTGCCGACCTATTCGCCCCATGCCGTAGCCGAGCATACGGTTGCGCTGATGCTGACGCTGAACCGCAAGACCCACCGTGCCTACAATCGTGTGCGCGAAGGCAACTTCGCGTTGGATGGGCTTTTGGGTTTCGATCTTTGTGGCAGGACCGTCGGCATCGTCGGCACCGGGATGATCGGTGCGGTCCTGGCCCGTATCATGACCGGCTTTGGCTGCACCGTAATTGCGTCCGACCCCGTCCCGAACCCCGACTGCATCGCCTTAGGTGTCCGCTATGTACCGATACAGGCGCTGCTGGCGGATAGCGACATCATCACCCTGCAATGCCCGCTGACCGCAGCGACCCACCATCTGATCAACGACACGACGATTGCCTCGATGAAACCCGGCGTCATGCTGATCAACTCCAGCCGGGGCGCTGTGGTGGATACGGCGGCGGTCATTCGTGGCCTGAAGTCCGGCAAGATCGGCAGCCTTGGACTTGATGTGTACGAAGAAGAGGCCGATCTTTTTTTCGAAGACATGTCCGCCTTTGCCATCGCTGACGATGTATTCGCCCGCCTTCTGACCTTCCCGAACGTGCTGATCACCGGCCATCAGGCCTTTTTCACATCCGAGGCGCTGACGGCTATTGCGGATACCACCCTAGCCAACATCACGGCGTTCGAGGCAACGGGACAGCCGCTGCACCCTGTGACCCTCCGCTGATCACGCGCCCTTGGCCCGCAGCCAGTCGTCGATCATCCCGCGCAGCCGCGCCCCCGAAAAGCTTGGGAAGTGTCCACCATGCACCACCCGCGCAGGCAGGTCGCGCAAGCGGCGCATCGAACGCACATAATCCGCCGCGTCGGAATGATACGTGTCCTCGATCAGCGGCCCGTCATAAATGATGTCACCCGAGATCAGCACCCCCGTCGCCGCTTCCCAAAGCGCTATCCCGCCCGGCGAATGCCCCGGCGTGTGGATCACCTCAAACCTGCGCGGCCCCAACGGCAGGATATCGCCATCCTCCAGAAGCTGGGTCGCAGGTGCGGGCAAAACCTTGTACCCCGCCGAGGTGTAGGGCTCTGGCGGCAGCACATCGAAAATCGCATCGGTCACATAGGGGTCGGCCAGCACCGCCGCCCGCCCCGGCACCGCCAGCAGATGCGCCTCGGCGCGGTGGACTGCGCGACGTGCAAATTCATGATGACAGCCGATATGGTCGAAATGGGTGTGGCTCGCCACCGCCAGCAAAGGCCGCTCGGTCACCAGCGGCACCCAGTCGCGCAGGCTGACCACGCCCATGCCGCTGTCCACCAGCATATCCTCATCCCCGCCCCGGATATGCCAGCAGTTGCAGCGGTAAAACGGCTGGATATGCCGCTCGTCGATCAGGGAGATCCCGTCACCGGCAGACTGGACCCGCCACCAATCCGCAGCCCGCGCCCGCTTCACGCGTCACCCGGCAGCACGGTAACTTCGGCCATGTCGATGGCCAGCGTGACGCTGCTCCCTTCAGCGGCGCTCATCCCCAACGGCAGATGCCCCAGCAAACTTATACCGCCCGCCATCACCCGCACCCGCCGGTGAATTCCCTGAAACATGATTTCGATCACCGTCGCCTCTACCGACACGCCCGGACCCGGACGCAAATGCGCGGGCCGGATGCCCAGACAAAGCTTTGCCCCGTCTTCACCCACGGCAGGCCCCAGATCACCCAAGACTGTCACATAGCGTCCACCCGCGACCGTTACCGGCACAAAATTCATCTCACCCAGAAACGCCGCCGCAAACCGGCTTGCGGGGCGGCGATAGACCCGTTCCGGCGGCCCCTGATCCTCGATCCGCCCCTTGTTCATCACGACGATCCGGTCGGCAATCGCCATCGCCTCTTCCTGATCGTGGGTCACATGGACAAAGGTCGCACCCACACGCCGCTGGATCGCTTTCAGCTCCTCTTGCATCGAGCGGCGCAGGTTCAGGTCAAGCGCCCCCAAGGGCTCGTCCAGCAGCAGCACATCCGGCTCTACCGCCAGCGCGCGGGCCAGCGCCACGCGCTGCCGCTGTCCGCCTGACAGTTGTGACGGGCGCTTGCCGCCGGCACCGGTCAGACCCACGAGGTCCAGCATCGTTTCGGCAAGCTGGTCCCGATCGGCCCGTCCCACGCCCCGCATCCGCAGCCCGAACCCTACGTTGTCGCGCAGCGACATATGCGGGAACAGCGCGTAATCCTGAAATACCGTCGTCGTCGGCCTTTGCGCCGCAGGCACGCCGATCATGTCGCGCCCGCCGATCCGCAGCGCCCCGGAAGACGGGTCGGCGAACCCGCCGAGAATATTCAGCAACGTGGTTTTCCCACAGCCCGACGGCCCCAGCAGCACGCAGTATTCCCCCGCCTCGACCACCAGTGAAACGCCCGCCAGCACCGATGCCCCGCCATAGGTCCGCGTCAGACCCTCGACTTCGATCCGCGCCGTCATGTCCGCCTCCGCATCGACAACTCTGCGATCAGAAAGGCCATCGCAGACACCAGAAACACCAGTGACCCCACCGCGTTCGTCTTGGGGTTCAGGCCAGAGCGCAGCAGGCTCCAGATCTCGACCGGCAGCGTCACGTCGAACCGCGACAACAGGAACGCGATCAGGAACTCGTCCCAGGAAAACGTAACCGACAGCAGAAACGCCGCCAGCAGCGCCGGAACGATCATCGGTGCCGTCACCAGCCACATCACGCGCGTCTCGCTTGCCCCCAGATCACGCGCCGCGCGCTCGGCTTGAATCTCTCCCGCGCCCAAGGCGGCAAAACAGATCGCAAAGCACAAGGGCAGGTTGATCACCACATGCCCGACCGCCACCGTGACCAGCGACAGCCCCACCCCCGCGATATTGAAGCTGACCAGCAGGCCAAGCCCGATCACCAGATAGCTGACCGACATCGGCGCGATCAGCGCGCCCCGAAGAAGCGCCGCGCCCCGCATCGTCGAATGGGCCAGCGCGCGCGCCGCCAGAAACCCAAAGAACAGCGCGACCAGTGAAGACGCCAGAGCCACGATCAGCGAATTCAGCAACGCCGCCCTCAAGTCTTCGTCCGCCAGCACCTCGGCGTGCCATTTCAGTGTCAGACCCTTCAGCGGCGGCACCGGAAACCGTCCGTCCTGAAACGAAAACAGCACCAGCACGATCACCGGCAGAAAGATGAAGCCATAGATCAGCACCATGTAGATGGCACAGGCCGCGAACCGCTTCACCGGACCGCCCATCATCGAACGGCCCGCATGAACCGCGCCGTCAGCAGATAGGCCAACGTCACCGCCGCCATCAGAATGATCGACAGCGCCGAGGCCATCGGCAGATCCGCCGCCCGCCCAAGCTGCAACATCACCAGTTGCGGCAGGGCCAGATCATTGCCGCCGCCCAGGATCTGCGGCGTCACATAGTCCCCAATGCACAGCGCAAATGTCAGGAACGCCCCCACCGCCACGCCGGGCAACGTCATCGGCCAGACCACATGGCGAAAGACGGCGACCGGCCCCGCCCCAAGATCGGCCGCAGCACGGCGCAGGTTGGGCGGCAGTTGCACGAGGCTGGAATAAATCGTCAGCGTCAGCAGCATGGTAAAGAAATGCGTGAACCCGATCACCACCGCCGCGCGCGAATTGCCCAGCGCCAGCGCGGGCAACCCCACCGCCTCCAGCCCGTCATTCAGTACGCCCTGCTTGGCCAGCACCAGCGACCAAGCATAGGACCGTACGACGTAAGACGTCCAGAACGGCAGAACCGCCAGCGCCAGCGCCAGCCGCCGATACCGCGCCGGGATCTCTTCGGCGACGATCCAGGCAAGCGGATAGGCCAGCAGCACCGACAGGACTGTCACCGTCAGCGTTATTTCGAGGGAGTTCACGAACGCCTGCACAAACTCGGGAGAGTTCAGGAACCGAAGGTAATTGCCGGCATAGCCTGCCGGCGACCGCCCCACCGCAGCACCATCCCCCAGACTGATCACCGCCATCACCCCGAACGGCAGCGCAAAGAACAGCACCGTCCAAAGCGTGGCGGGCGCCAGCAGAACGAGCGCCCGCCGCCGTTCGATCTGTTCGATCGACCGGCTCATCTATCGCGCCAGAAACCGTGTCCAGACGTCCTGCATCGCCGCATCGAGTTCTGCGTCCGGCGCCGGATAAAGCTGCGCTTTGCCCAGATACGCCGCCTGATCGTCCCACCGCAGCGCCGCCTTTTGCTCGGGCGTCATCACGTCACCGGCCGCCTTGTTCGCCGGCATCGCCCAATAGCAGGCCGAGGTCGCAAGTGCGGCCTGACCCTCGGGTGACAGGACGTGTTTTACGAATTCCACCGCCAGATCGGGTTCCTTGCTGTCCGCAAACACCCCGATCGACTGCGACCACCGCACCGCCCCCTGTTCAGGGATGATCCAGTCCAGATCGGGGTTCTCCGAAACCAGCCCTGCCGTGACCCACTCTCCACCGCCGACCAGAATGTCCACCTCGCCGGTCGCAATCGCGGTCTGGCTGGCCACCACCTCGCCGACCGACGCCGCCGAATCCTTCAGCGCCATCAGCGCCGCTTCGATCGCCGGCATGTCGCCCACAGTCAGCTCGGCCGTTTTCAGACCCAGACCGACCGCGACCATCCCCATCACCGGCAGGTAATAGTCGTAGACCGCCAGCCGCCCCGTGAAATCGCCCGACCAAAGCCGGGTCATGTCGGCCATCTCTGCCGCCGTGACCTTGGACTTGTTGAACGACACAGTGTTGTAGCCGAACTTTTCGGAAATCGCATAGGTCTTACCATCGATCACCTGATTTTCGGCCATCACCAGTTCGGGAAACAGGCTGTCATAGGGCAACTGATCCACCGGCAACGGCCCGAGGATGCCTGCCGCCACCGCCCGTGGCACGTCGATGCCGTCGATCACCAGCACATCCCAGTCGCCGGGCTGCGACTGTTCGATCAGCGACAGGGCCGCCCCGGTGCCTTCGTATTCCTTGAGGTTCACCTTGACGTCGAACTTTGCCTCAAACGGCTTGATCAGCGCATCGTCCGTATGGTCGCACCACACCAGTGCATTCAGTTCCTTGCCCTGTGCCAGCGCCACGGCGGGCAGAAGCCCCGCACAAAGGGCCAGCGTCGAGATCATGGTCTTCATCGGTGTCTCCTTGTCGTTTGTTTTTCCGGTCAATTGGTCAAGTTTCAGTCCGCGTCACGCCGCAGCGGCATCGTCATGCAATGCGCCGATCCCCCGCCATGGGCAAAAAGCCGCAACTCGGGGTCCAGCACCGCAATCCCTTCGGCCCGCAGTGCCGCATTGATCCGCAGCGAATGGCGCGGTGACAGCACGCGGTCGCCGCCCAGTGCCAGCACGTTGCAGGCCATGTCGGCCATCGCCTCGCGGTAGCCGACCTCAATCAGCCGGATCTGATGGTCGCGCAACCAACCGGTGAAGTCGTCTGGCAACGCCTCAAGACAGGCCAGCGCAAGCCCCGGCGCGCACATCGAAAAGATCACGTCCAGATGCAGAAAATGGTCGTCGAACGGCACGATCCTGACCTCCCACCCCGCATCGCGCAGCCAGCCTGCGAATTGCTCGGCTCCCGCCTGTTCAGTTCGCCCGCCCGACGTGCCGATGGCCGCAAGGCCCGGCCTGATCAGGTGAATATCGCCCCCTTCTACCGTGGCGGCTGTCGCCATCTTCCACACCGGCCCGTGGAACTTCAGCACCGACGCATATTCCCCCCGCCGCTGCGGCATGGCGAGCATGGTCAGCGCCGGACCAAGCGGCGAGGTCTGGCTGCTGTCGCGGGTATAGACCTGATACGGCAGATGCGGTTCCGGCGTCAGATAGTGGCGGGCGACGCCCGCTTCGGTCAGCGCCGCCTCGAACTCGGCATATTCCGCTATCAGCGCCGCACGGTCCATCGCGGTGCCGGATGACAGGGTTGCCCGTGCAATCGCGTTCGTTGGGATCCAAGCATAGTTGTCGGGGCGGCACAGCAGCACATCCGTCAGCCGCCCGGTTTCCGACTCCAAAGTCCACGTCATCGCAATCTCCCTCAGTTGATGATTGTGACGCGACCTTTGCTGCGGTAAAATCAGAATGTATCGAAGTTCACTTTGATGAAACCGGAGTATCCACCTGACACGCCCCAGCCTTGACGCCGCCGATTTCCGCCTGCTGCGGGTTTTCGTGACCGTGGTGGAACGCGGCGGATTTGCCGCTGCCGAAGGCGCGCTGGGCCTGAGCCTGTCCACGATCTCGGGCCAGATGAAGGCGCTGGAAACCCGGCTTGGCCTGACGCTGTGCCGTCGCGGCCGCGCGGGGTTCCAGTTGACCGAAGCGGGCGAGGCCGTTCATGCCGAAGCACGCCAGCTTATCGCGGCATCCGAGGGCTTTTCCGCCCGTGTCACCGGGTTGAAAGACCGTCTGGCGGGGCCGGTGCGTATCGGCACACTCGATGCAACCATCACCGACCCGCAGTCGCGCCTGACGCAGGCACTTGCCGCCTATGCCGCCACCGCGCCAGAGTCCGAGATCCGCCTTGTCACCCGCCCCCCGGACGCGCTTTTGCGCGACATTTCCGACACCGCGCTTGATGTGGTGGTGGGCAGCTTTCCCCGGATCGCCCTTGGCCTGACCTATGTCGATCTTTACCGCGAACAGCACCTGTTCTATGCGGCGGCAAGCCATCCGCTGTTTCACACCCCCGACGCCGGGATCGGGTTTGACGAGGTGCGCCGCCACCGCCTGATCGGCCGCCACTATTGGGGGGCGCGCGATCTCAAGGTCTTTGCCGGAACCCGCGTCGGCGCGATCGTGTCGGAAATGGAAAGCGAGGCGATGCTGATCCTGTCGGGTGCCTTTCTTGGCTATCTGCCCGATCACTACGCGGCACCCTGGGTCGCCACCGGTCAGATGCGCGCGCTGGCGCCCGACCGCTTTGGCTATATCGCACCATTCCAGCTGGCTTACCGCCCCGACCGCATCGGCGTGCCGCGCATCGCCGCCCTTGTCGATGCGATTGCGACCGCGCATCGCGGCCCATTGCCGAAGGCGCGCATGACACGACCATAATCGCCGACAGTATTCTGGTAGAGGTTCTTGACAGCTTGCATTGCGCGGGCGCTACTGCGCCATGCGTCATAAGTCCCTCCATGTCCGGGCAGGCGCAAAATCTCAACAATTACAGGGGGTCCATATGTTCTTCCGAGTCCGTTCCGTGGCACTGGCGGCGGTTGCCGCATTCGCCATGTCCACGGCGATGCCGCTTTACGCGGAAACGCCAGCCGACACGCTGATCCAGGCATGGACCATCGACGACATAATCACCCTTGATCCCGCCGAGGTGTTCGAATTTTCGTCCACCGAGATGCTGGGCAACAGCTATGAGACGATCATCGGCTATGACATCGCCGATGTGTCCAAGGTGTTCGGCGTTGTTGCGGAAAGCTGGACACTCTCCGAAGACGGCAAGACCATGTCCTTCGTGATCCGTCAGGGCAAGAAGTTCGCCTCCGGCAATCCGATGACCGCCGAAGATGTGGTGTTCTCGCTGACCCGCGCGGTCAAGCTCGACAAATCCCCGGCGTTTATTCTGGGGCAGTTCGGCCTGACCGCCGACAATGTCGATGAGATGGTCAAGCAGACAGGTGATTTCAGCTTTGATCTGACGATGGATCAGGCCTACGCGCCCAGCTTTCTGCTGTATTGCCTGACGTCGTCGGTGGCTTCGGTCGTCGACAAGAAACTGGCGATGGAAAACGAGGTTGACGGCGATTTCGGCTATAACTGGCTCAAGACCGCTTACGCAGGTTCGGGTGCCTTCACGATCCGCGAATGGCGCGCCAACGAGTCGGTCGTGATGGAGCGGAACGACAATTACGACGGCCCGAAACCTGCCCTTCTTCGCAATATCTACCGCCACATCCCCGAAGCGGCCACTCAGCGCCTGTTGCTGGAAAAAGGCGATATCGACGTGGCGCGTGACCTGCTTCCCGAGGAAATCACGGCCCTGTCGACCAATCCTGACATCGCAATTCAGTCTGGCGTGAAAGGCACGATCTTTTACCTCGCGCTGAACCAGAAGAACGAATTCCTTGCCAAGCCCGAAGTGCGCGAGGCGATGAAGTATCTTGTCGATTACGCGACGATCGCCGACACCATCGTCAAGGGCAAGATGGAGGTTCACCAGACCTTCCTGCCCAAGGGCTTTCTGGGCGAACTTGACAGCAACCCCTACAGCCTGAACGTCGAAAAGGCCAAGGAACTGCTGGCTGCCGCCGGCCTGCCCGATGGCTTCACCGTCACGATGGACACCCGCAACACGCCTGATGTCACGGCAATCGCGCAAGCGGTGCAGCAGACGATGGCCCTTGCAGGCATCACGCTGGAAATCATCCCCGGCGATGGTGGCCAGACGCTGGAGAAATATCGCGCGCGGACCCATGACATCTACATCGGCAACTGGGGACCGGACTATCAGGACCCCCACACCAACGCGACCTTCGCCCGCAACCCGGATAACAGCGACGAGGCTGTGGCCAAACCGCTGGCCTGGCGTGTGGCGTGGGACATTCCGGAGATGACCGCCAAGGCCGATGCCGCCGTGCTGGAGCGTGATACCGAAAAGCGCGCCGAAATGTACCGCGAGCTTCAGGCCGATCACCAGAAGATCAGCCCCTTCGTGATCATGTTCCAGGAAACCGAGATCGCGGCCCTGCGCTCGAACATCAAGGGATACATCATCGGTCCGACCTATAACGACAACTCGTTCCGGGGCGTGACCAAGTAAATGACCGGAGTGTCCGTTCCGGCGGGGGGGCGCGCGAGCGCCCTCCCGGTTCTGATCTGGAAGGCGGCCAAGCTGCTGGCGACAGTGGCGGTCACGTTCCTTGGCCTGCTGCTGATCACCTTCCTGATCAGCCATGTCGTGTCGGTCGATCCCGTGCTGGCCGTGGTGGGTGACCGCGCGAGCAAGTCCACCTACGACAAGATGTTCATCGAGATGGGCCTCGACAAACCACTGTGGGAACAGTTCTTTATCTATCTGGAAAAGGTACTGACCGGCGATCTCGGCAAATCCTTCCTGACCAAGAAACCGATCATCGACGATCTCGCCCGCGCGTTTCCCGCCACGCTGGAGCTTGCCACGTTGTCGATCCTGATCGGCACGTTCATCGGTGTTCCGCTTGGCGTTCTGTCAGCGGTCAAGGCCAACACGCTAACCGACCAGATCGTGCGCGTTCTGGGGCTGGTCGGCTATTCCGCGCCGATCTTCTGGCTGGGCCTGCTTGGCCTTCTGGTGTTCTACGCACAGCTTGGCTGGGTCGCAGGCCCGGGCCGCATCGACATAGCCTATGAATACAGCATCGCCCCGGGAACCGGTCTTTTGCTGCTCGATACCGCAATGCAGGGTCAGTGGGAGGCGTTTCGCAACGTGTTCTCGCATATCATTCTGCCCGCCACGCTGCTGGGATATACCTCGCTCGCCTATATCAGCCGGATGACCCGCAGCTTCATGCTGACCGAACTGGGGCAGGAATACATCGTCACCGCCCGGGTCAAAGGCGTGCCGGAATGGCGGATTATCTGGGTCCACGCCCTGCGCAACGCCGCCGTGCCGCTGGTGACGGTCATCGCCCTCAGCTATGCCAGCCTTCTGGAAGGCTCTGTGCTGACCGAAACGGTCTTCGCCTGGCCCGGCCTTGGCCTTTATCTGACCAACAGCCTGCAAGTTGCCGACATGAACGCGGTCCTTGGCGGTACCCTTCTGATCGGGGCGATCTTCATCGGGCTCAACCTGCTCTCTGACCTCCTTTACACGCTGCTCGACCCTCGGGTTCGCCGCAGGGTGGGTCAGCGATGACCGGGATGACCCGCCGCGAATGGCTGCTGACCGAACAGCCCGGTTCCCGCCGTCAGGCCCGGCTGGGGCAGGGTTATCGCACCTGGCTGGCGCTGCGGTCCAACCGCCTCGCGATGGTCGGCCTCTTCATCATCGCGGCGCTGATCCTGATTGCCATTTTCGCGCCCCTGCTGGCACCCTATGACCCGCTTCTGGGGGGTGATCTGCGAACCGCCCGGTTGCAACCGCCCTCCTGGGCGCACCCTTTCGGCACCGATGATCTTGCCCGCGACATCCTTAGCCGCGTCATTTACGGCACCCGGCTGACGCTGATGGTCGTGGTGTTGGTGGCCGTCATCGCCACGCCGATCGGTCTGATGGTCGGCACCACGGCGGGCTATTTCGGCGGCTGGGTTGATGTCGTGCTGATGCGGATCACCGACATCTTCCTTGCCTTCCCGCGCCTGATCCTTGCGCTCGCCTTCGTCTCGGCCCTCGGTCCGGGCATCGAGAATGCGATCATCGCCATCGCCATCACCTCCTGGCCGCCCTATGCCCGGCTTGCCCGCGCCGAAACCCTGACCATCCGCGAGACAGATTTCATCAACGCGATCCGGCTGCAGGGCGCATCCTCGGCCCGCATCCTGTGGGGCCATGTCACGCCGCTTTGCCTCAGTTCCGTCATTGTCCGCGTCACGCTCGACATGGCCGGCATCATCCTTACCGCCGCCGGCCTCGGCTTTCTCGGCCTTGGCGCACAGCCCCCTCAACCCGAATGGGGGGCCATGATCGCCGGGGGACGGCGTTTCATCATCGACCAGTGGTGGGTCGCCACCATGCCGGGCCTTGCGATCTTCGTCGTCTCGCTCGGTTTCAACCTCTTGGGTGACGGCCTGCGGGACGTGCTCGATCCGAAGGCCGTGAAATGACGCTCTTTCTTGTTCATTTTCTGTCTAAAAATATCCCCGCCGGAGGCTCCCGTCCCCTCCACGAACCCCAAAGCGACGATAGGGCATGACCGCACTCCTCACCGTCGATGATCTGCGCATCGCTTTTCCCACCCGCCAAGGCCCGGTCGAGGTGGTGCGCGGTGTCAGCTTCATCCTAGGCCGCGAACGCCTCGGCATCGTCGGCGAAAGTGGCTCCGGCAAATCGCAGACCGGTCGCGCGATTCTTGGTCTGACGCCCCCGCCCGGCAAGGCCACCGCCAAGACCCTCGATTTCGACGGCATCGACCTGCGCGATGCCAGCCCAGCCAGATGGCGCGCGCTGCGTGGTATCCGCATCTCGATGATCATGCAGGATCCGAAATTCTCATTAAACCCGGTCATGACCATCGGCCGGCAACTGATCGAGTCCGCCCGCCGCACCTCCGTCCCCGCCGAAGCGAAAGACCGCGCGATGGCGATGCTGGAGGCCGTGCAGATCCGCGACCCCGCCCGTGTGTTCAAGGCCTACCCGCACGAGCTTTCCGGCGGCATGGGCCAGCGCGCGATGATAGCCATGATGCTGATTACCGAACCTGACCTGCTGATCGCAGACGAGCCGACCTCTGCCCTTGATGTCACGGTCCAGATCGAGGTGCTGCGTATCCTCGACCGGCTTGTCACCGATCGCGGCATGGGCCTGATCTTCATCAGCCACGATCTGCGCCTTGTCAGCTCGTTCTGCGACCGAGTTCTGGTGATGTATGCGGGCCGAGTCGTGGAAGAGGTAAAGGCCTCCGACCTGATCCACGCCAAACACCCCTATACGCAGGGTCTGTTCAAATGCCTGCCCCAGATCGAGGGTGGCCAGCGCCCGCTGCCCACCCTGCAACGCAATGCGGACTGGGCGCTCTGATGCCGCTGATCGACATCCGGAACCTTGCGGTCAGCTTTGCCACCGTGAACGCGGTTTGCGGCGTGTCGTTTCAGGTAAACGAGGGCGAAAGCTATGGCATCGTCGGTGAAAGCGGCTCGGGAAAATCCACCGTCTTGCGGGCAATCTGCGGTCTGGCCCCGATCACCGGCGGCACGATCCGCGTCGACGGCGAGGCGCTGACAGGCGCGCGCAAACCCGCCTTTTACCGCCGCGTGCAGATGGTGTTTCAAGACCCCTACGCCTCGCTCCACCCGCGCCATACCGTTGACAAAGTGCTGTCCGAACCCCTTGCCATCCACAGCTTTGACGATCCCGAGGGTCGCATTGAACGCGCGCTGGAAGATGTGGGTCTGGGTCACGGCTTTCGCTTCCGCTACCCGCATCAGCTTTCGGGCGGCCAGCGCCAGCGCGTTGCCATCGCCCGCGCCCTGATCCTGGAGCCGAATATCCTGCTGCTGGACGAACCCACTTCGGCGCTGGATGCCTCGATTCAGGCCGAGGTTCTGAACCTGCTTGACCGGCTGCGCGCAGAGCGTGGCCTGACCTACATCCTTGTCAGCCACGACCTCGCCGTCGTCGCCCATATGTGCGAACGGCTTCTGGTCATGCAGCACGGCGAGGCGGTCGAAGAACTCACCCGCGCGCGGTTGCAGGCGCGCGAGGCAACGCAACCCTATACCCGCGATCTGCTGACAGCCTCCGAAGGTTATCGGCCCGATCCAACTTTGCAGGACGTCTGACATGCCCATGATACCCGTCTTTGACGGCCACAACGATTTCCTGCTGCGTCTGCTACGCGATCCTGCCAACCGCGAGGCGATCTGGCTGAAGGGTGAGGGGCAGGGGCATCTTGATCTGCCGCGCATGGTGGCAGGCGGCTTTGCGGGCGGATTCTTTGCGATCTACATCCCCTCGCCCAAAGCGCATGACGCGCCCGACGATCAGGCGGCGATGGACACCCCGCCCTATGATCTTCCCCTGCCCGACTTGATCGGTCACGCGGCAGCGCAGCCGGTCGTCATGGCCATGGCCGGGCATCTCTTGTGGATGGAACAGGCGGCGGCGGGGGCGTTCAAGCTTTGCCGGACCGTGGCCGACCTGCGCACTTGCCTTGCAACCGGCACAATATCGGGCGTCATGCACCTGGAAGGGGCAGAAGCGATCGGCCCCGACCTTGATGCGCTTTATCTGTTACACGCGATGGGCCTGCGCTCCGTCGGTCCGGTCTGGAGCCGCCCGACCGTGTTCGGTCATGGCGTGCCGTTCCGCTTTCCGGGTGACCCCGATACCGGGCCGGGGTTGACCGATGCCGGAAAGGCGCTGGTCATCGCCTGCAACGAACTTGGCGTGATGATTGATCTGTCGCATCTGAACGAGGTGGGCTTTAACGATGTTGCCCGCCTGTCCACCGTACCGCTGGTTGCCACCCATTCCAACGCCCATGCCATCACACCTTCGACCCGCAACCTGACCGACCGGCAGCTTGCGATGATCGCCGAGTCAAAGGGCATGGTCGGCCTGAACTTCGCCACCGTCTTTCTGCGCCCCGATGGCCGCCAGTCGCCCGACATGGGGTGGGATGCGGTGCTGCGCCATCTTGATCACCTGATCGACAGGCTGGGTGAAGATCACGTCGGAATGGGGTCGGATTTCGACGGTGCGACGGTGCCGCAGGGCATCGGCGATGTGACCGGTCTGCCTGCGCTGGTGGATGCGTTGCGAGGCCATGGCTATGATGAGGCGCTGCTGCATAAGCTGTGCCACGAGAACTGGTTCGCGGTGCTGGATCGGACATGGCGCTGCTGAGCCGCAATCAGGTTCGCCACCTTACTACTGCCCGTAGCTGTCCGCCTCATCTGCATGTCCAGACCCGCATTTTTTCCGCATCGGCCAAGACTGCCAGCTTGGCCGGAACGGTCAGCGGCAATTGCAGGACAGCCGAAAGCACCGCGCTATACCCGGCTAGCGCATGAAGTGATTGAGGATGGACGTTGGCCGAAACCGGACAAAATGGGCACCCTTGTTCGCCGTCCCTCAGCCTTTTGATGCACGTGTCGGATTGCGTGTTTTGGGCCGAACGTTTCAACCTTGCAGGAGTCGTGGCGAGCGCCCAAGCGGCGCAACGCTCTGACCAAGTCGAACGGGGGCCGATCACTTTCTTCAGAATTGGTGGGACCACCAAAGGATTGGGTCCGAACCGGCAGGTTGCTTGAAGGCTTGCGCAGTTTGTCGGGCCATAATTCAGCCGCCGCAATAGAGCACTCATGGATGGGTCAGGTGGTTGAAGCACAGCAGAAAGATGTGCCCTGAAACGGGGCGCGAGGCCGGAAAAACACAGAGTTGTCGCAGTAGCTCAGCTGGTAGTACAACGCGTTCGTATTGATAGCAAATGACCCGCAAACCACGTAAAAATATTGGCCTTTTTGCGGCCGCTCGTCCTTTTTACAAGGAATTCACAGGTTGGCGGTTTGTGACGTCGCTGCAATACCGATGGGATGCAGGCGTGCCCCAAGACGGATTTGAACCGCCGACCTCTTCATTACGAATGAAATGCTCTACCAGCTGAGCTATTGGGGCCACGCGATTTTGCGTCTAAACGCACAGCCTGTCGTTGTCCAGTAGGGTCAGTTCGGCCGGTGGCCATAAATCTCGATCACCGTGCCGTCGCGGCGGCGCAGTTCAACCTCTACTTTTGAGTTCGGTCTCAGGCCCATGGTCCCGATGAATTGGGCGACGGCCTTGTCTTTGATCAGGCCCCGCTTGAGAGAGTGCCTTATCGCGGCCAGCGTCACCGCCGATGCCGCCTTCGACACCCGCAAGTGCTATGACGCCATTGCAGCCCATGGTGCCGCTGCGATCATCCTGCCCCACAAGAACGCCAAGCCCTGGAAGCCGGACACCGCCCCCGGTCCAATCGCGCGCAATGAGGCCCTGCGCGCATCACGCCGCTTCGGCGGACGATTTGGCGACGATGGCGAGGGGCCAGTCCGCCAACGGTTCGAGGGCAGCCCCGAACGCTATCACCGCCGAAGCCACGTCGAGATCTGAGCCGTATCAGAAAACGATCCGGGGGATCGTTTTCCCGACGATTGGATGCCCTTCGTGAAACTGCTGGGTCAGCGCCTCATGGTGCGGGATTTCGACCGTCAGGTGGCCCCGTGTTGCCATCCTGAACGGCTTCACCGCGCGCGGCGTACCCGTCACCGAAGCCGTGGGATGACTCTTTCTTGGGAAAGGGGAGGTCCGCCTTGCACCCGATTTGTGCAACAGAGCCTTCGCAGTCGGGAAATGCGCAACAGTGGCCGTGAATAGTGGATTCGGTGCGCTGAGGATCGAAGCATTCAGAGGTCCAGCCGCATCGCCCCCCCTACTTTTACCTCGCGCCCGATACGGCAGGACTGGATCGCGGCAAAAGCCAGTGCCAAGCTGCCCAGATTCTCCTCTGCGCCATTTTCTGGTTCCGCGTCGTCCTCGATGGCTATCAGAAGCGCCCCCATCGCACCGCGAAACCCGTCATTGAACCATGTGCCGGACAGGACCGGCCGGGCCACGCCATCGGCGGTGGTCAGTATCAGGCTCTGACGTCCAAGGTCCGGGCCATTGCTGTACAGGCTGCCCTTGGTTCCGGCGACAAAGGTCGTATCCTGCGGACCAAAAGGGGTACCCCCGTCGAACACGAGAGAGGCAAGACCCTTGTCCAGTCGCAGGAGCACCTGCGCCATCAGAGGCGCCCGAGCAGTCTGGCCCGGAGCCGGAGCAGCCATGGCCGTGACGCTTTGGACACGTGACCCGACAAGGCTATGCACAAAGTCGAACCAGTGGATGCCAAAGTCGTAAAGGACAAGATCGTCGATCTTCTCAAACGGGGTTCCGGCGATCCAACCGTGGTTCCAGTGTACGGCGGCATGCAGGCTGATCACCTCGCCCAGCAGTCCAGCCCGGACAGCATGGCGCACCCACGCCATATGCGGCGCCCAGCGGCCATTCTGGTTTACAGCCAGTTTCACCCCCTTATCGCGGGCAAGGTCCACCAGCCGCTGCCCGTCTGCAAGATCAAGGACAAAGGGCTTCTGCGACAAGACATGCTTGCCCGCACGCAAGGCCGCCTCAAGGATCGGCAGACGGTCAGCGGGATGCGGCGTGATGTCTACCACGTCGATATCCGGGTCATCAAGAATGTCCTGCCAGCGGTCGGTCACCCGTGCATGCGGAAAGAACTCGGCCGCTCGTGCCTCGGCGCGGCCGAGGGTGCGATTGCAGATCGCTGCCACATGCCAACCCGCGGTGCGATAAGCATCCAGATGCGCTCCTGCAATGCCACCAGCGCCAATGATACCGATAGTGGGGCGATAACGGCGCGGCATCGGCGGGTGATAGGGCAGATCAGGTGCCGCGATGGGCGCCAAATCGGATGATTTCAATGCATATCGATCTGCGTCGAGTTGGCTCATGGCACGAGTGCCAGCGTGCGCTTCTCGCGGGCGGATTGCGCCGCGGTATCTACAATACGTTGTCCGACCAGACTTGTGGCGGGATCAAGCGGGCCGGACAGTGCCACGCCCTGCGCAATGCATCGCAGTACATAATCGAGTGCATTGCTTTCACCCGCAAGCAGCGCCGTAGCCGGCACCGGATGCGGGTCCGGGCGGGCGCGGGTTTGCACCGTCACACTGTCGGCATAGTCCCAGCTTGCGATAGTGCCGTCGGTGCCGACCAATATGAATCCGCACTTCGGCTGCGGCTGGATCGTCCACGGGTCGGTGAAGGTGCCCCAGCGGGTTTCCATCTTGCTGAGGCCGCGGGCGTAGCGGCAAATCGTGATCGAATGCTGATCAACCTCGATGCCGGGCGTGTCATCGACCACCGATGTCACTTCCAGCGGCGCCTCGCCGTTCCTGTACCAGGTGCCCAGAGTGGCACCGTAGCCTAGGTAGTCCAGCAGACTGCCGCCTCCCGAAGCGCGTTTGTACCACCACGAGTCTGGTTTCTGACGTTCCATCGCCTCGGGTGACACTTCGATCTTGTCGGCAAGGTGATAAAGTGGGCCGCGATTGCCGCCGTAGGAATGGATTTCCACCAGTGCGCCGATGGTGCCCGCATCGATCAGCCTTTTGGCGGTGACATGCGATGCGATCCAGCGCAGTGGCCAGTTTATTGCAAGCAGCTTTCCGGTCGGTTGCATGGCCGCGATCATCGCCCGCGCGTCTTCAACCGAGGCGGCAAAGGGTTTCTCAACAAGAACATGCACGCCGTAGTCCGCGAGCCGCCGAGTATAGCGGGCGTGGTCGGCGGGCGCAGCGCACAGAATGGCGAGGTCGGGGCGGGTTGTGGAAAGGCAGGCGTCGAAATCGGTAAACACGCGGTTTTCGGGGATGCCGAAATCCGCGATCGCGCGCTGCATACGGGTCGGGTCGGCGTCAAAGATGCCGGCAATCTCGGCCTGCGGATGGTCCTCGACCTGACGCAGCAGATCGCCCATGTGCATATGATCGAAACTGATACCGACGATGCGAAACTTGGCCATCTTGCGTCCTTTTCAGCTGCGGTCAGTCAGCCGGATGTACATGGCGGTCACGACCAGGATAATGAGACCAAACAAAATGCGACGTCCGCCCTCGGGCATCTGCAACAACGTCAACATCGTGGTCATCACGGTCAGGATCAGCGCGCCGACAATGGTGCCGCCATACCCGCCGCGCCCGCCAAAGATAGAGGTGCCGCCGACAACCGCCGCCGCAACCGAAGGCAGATCAAGCGGTAGCGCCAGAGACAAGGATGCTGTCTTGATCTGACCAAGGTAAAGCAGTCCCGTCAGCCCCGCAATGACGCTGCACAGCATGTAAAGCGTGAAGTGCACCTGCCAGACCCGGACGCCAGAAATCCGCGCAGCCGCCTGGTTCGACCCCACCGCGTAAAGCAAACGGCCAAAGCCTGTGCGCCGCTGGGACCAGATGACAAGCACGGCGAAGGGGATGAACAGCGCCAGGCTGTTTGGCAAGCCAAGACTGCGCCCGGTGCCAAGCCAGATCAGAAAGTCGGGGATCAGCACGCCAGTCGCGATGACAGACCGCTGGTAGACCAGCAGGCATCCGGTCGCGACTAAAGAGGTTCCAAGCGTCATGATAAGGGGGTGAACCCTGCAGATAGCGATGCCAAAGCCGTTCACCAGACCGACGATGACCGCGCAGGCCAGCGCCACCGCCAGGGCAGGCGGAACGCCGATCAGTGGGGCAAGCGTCGCGGCGACAAATGCGGTGATCGTGGCCACGGTGCCGACCGACAGATCAATCCCGCCGGTCAGCATGGCCATTGTCTGGCAAGCGGCCAGCATGGCCAGTGGGATGGCGATCTTGATGGTGTTTCCAACCCAAAACAGACTAAGGATCGCGGGGTTCAGCGCCGCCAGCACAGCGATCAGCACAAAAAGTAGCAGGATCAGCGGCAAAAGCGGAATTGTTCGTATCAGGCGGGCCAGCCGGGCAACCGGAGTATCCATGATCGTCGTCATGCCTTACGCCCCTGCGTCGCCAGAACCGCGCCCAACATCACCACGCCAACCATGATGGTGCCCTCGACAATCGCCGCAACATTGGGATCAACCGACAACAGCGTCAGGTCCATCCGGACGATACGCAGCACAAACACCGCTAGGATCGGACCCAAAAGCCCACCCGTCCCGCCGCCCAGACGGACACCCCCAAGCACCACCGCCGCAACCGATGCCAAGAGATAAGGGCCGGGGATCGGCTCGCCAATTCCGGTGGCCATTGTTACCGAAAGCCCCCCAAGGGCTGCGAAGAGACCGCAGATCGCATAAGCGGCGATGCGCGTGCGCCCGACCGGAACTCCCGACCGAAAGGCAGCCATCTGGTCTGACCCGATGGCATAGATCATCAGACCGAATTTTGAGCGGCGGATTGGCAGCCAGACCAACGCGACCACGATCCCGAGAAACACCACCCCGCGTGGCAGCCAGGATGTCATAGCTGCCGGCACCCCCGGCAAGGTGACGCCGCCCGCAACCAGCGCACGCAACCACGGGGCGGCACCGCCACCGGGCGCGTTCAGGATAAGCAGTGCCACCCCTTGCCAGACGAACAACATCGCCAGCGTAACCACAATATCAGGCACTCGGGTCACGACGATCAGCGCGCCGTTCAGCGCACCCATCGCCAGCCCCAGAACCAGCACGGCTGCAACCGCCAGCACTGCCTGCCCATCACTGGCGTTGTCCATCAGAACCGCTCCCGTGACGCTGGCCACCGCCATCATCGCGGCGATGGACAGATCAATCCCGCCCGCAATAACCACCACCGCCATCCCAGCCGTGGCCAGCGCGAAAGGCAACGCGGCACGCGCCAGGCTGTCTAGGCCGGTAGTGCCGAAGTTGGGCTGAATAATCTTGGTTACCAGCAGAAACAACGCCAACAGCACGGCAAGACCCAGTGTCCACCCATCCGTCTGCAACCGCCACCTCACGCCAGAACTCCGGTGGCTCTGGTCAGACCATAGGCCGCACGCATCAGAGTGGCATCATCGGCATCTGCTGCGTCGACAACATCCACCACTTGGCCGTTGAAAATGACCAGTGTCCGGTCGCAGGCTAACCGAACCTCAGCCAGTTCCGACGTATAGAATAGAACCGCAGCCCCTTGATCGGCAAGTTCGCGTACCAGCACGTAAATTTGCCGTTTGGTGCGGATGTCGATGCCGCGTGTGGGGTCGAACAGCAAAAGCGTCTCGACCCCGCGCGCGACCCAGCGGGCGATGGTCACCTTTTGCTGGTTGCCGCCCGACAGCCTTCGTACCTCGCCCTGCGCGCGGGTGTCGATCTGAAGCCGGTCGATGGCTGCCGACACGCGCGCGGCTTCTTGCCGGACTGGCACTGCGCCCCAATTGCGGATACGCGCCAGAAGCGGAAGCGCAATGTTTTCATGCACCGACCGCGACATCGCCAACGCATGCGCCCGGTCACCGGGGACCAGTGTCAAGCCGGCGGCAATTGCGTCGGCGGGATGGGAAAAGGTGGCGCATTTACCGTTCACCATGATCGTCCCGGCGCTGGCACGGCGGTCGCCTGAAAGCACGTCGAACAACTCGTCCTGGCCTTGGCCTTCAAGTGCGACCACGCCCAGAACTTCGCCCTTCGCCAAGTCAAAGGAGAGGTCTGACAAGCGGTTTTCCGTCTTCAGTCCCCGCACTTTCAGACGCGGCACATCGTCCGCGAAGACCTGCACTTTGCGTGCAAAGGCCGATGCGGGGGCGACAACCCCGCCAAGCATCATCTCCACGATGCGTTCTTCGATTTCGGGTTCGATCGCCACATCGCCCACTGTCATTCCGTCGCGTAGCACGGTTGCTCGGTCGCAGATCTGTGCGACTTCCGTAAATCGGTGCGAGATGTAGATGACCGACCGACCGGCATCGGCTTGCGCCCGCACAACGCGCAACACGCGGTCGACCAGGTCGGTAGGCAAAGCGGCCGTCATTTCATCCAGAAGCAGTACATCAGGTTCGAGCGCCAGCGCCCGGGCCAGGTCGACAATCCGCAACGATGCCAAGGGCAAGCTGCGGATCAGCGTGTCAAGCCGCAAATCGGGCAAGCCCAGTTCGGCCACCCAGTGGCGGAACAGACCAGCGGGCGTGTCGCCAAGGCGCAGATTGTCGGCCACCGACAAATCAGGAATTAGCGACGGTTCCTGATAGACCGGCACGATACCAGACCGGAGCGCGCCGGCTGGTGAAGCCACAGTGCTGTCAAGGCCGTTGATCTTCACATGGCCGCTGTCCGGGCTTAAGGCCCCGGTAAGGATTTTGATGAAGGTTGATTTTCCCGCCCCGTTCGCCCCCATCAGAGCCACGACCTGCCCACGGCCTACCTGCAACGACGCATCGCGCAGTGCCTGTACCGCGCCAAACCGTTTCGCGACGCTTTTAGCGTCCAGAACAGCGAAATCTGTCATGGGGTGTCAACTCCGGGAACTGATAGAGTTGGCCCCCGGGGGAGTGCCGGGGGCCGGGTTGGATCATCAGCGTGGACTGTCGGGCAGGGCCTACTCGCCCGGACCCTTGCACGCGATGATCTGGTCCATACTGTATGTGGTCCAGTCCGGGATAGACACCGAAACCGGCCATTCCGGGCTGAGGCTCGGGTTTGCCGCTGCTGCCAGCTTGGCCTTGCCGGCGTCGCTGACATTCTCCCACAGTTCGGGATTAACCAGTACGGTCTTCTCCGCCGGAACCTTGCCATCCAGTATCTGGATCGCCAGCGCCACACCAGCGCCACCGACCGAACCGGGGTTGGTCACGGCTGCACCCTGAAGGCCAGCAACGCTTGACAGTTGACCAACGAAGCCTGCGTTGTCAGCGCCAACGATCGGCACCAGTGGCGCACCGGATTCGGTGAAAGCGTCGACGATCACGTTGTCGATGCCGCTGGTCCAGACACCTTGGAACGGAACACCGGCCGCAATAATATCATTGATCTGCTGTTTGCCCTGATCCTGCTGCCACCCGGTGAACACCTCTTGCGCGATGGTGATTTGGGGGAATTCGGCCATCGCCCGTTTGAAACCGGCATCGCGGTCATTGTCTGCGCCAGCCCCTGCCGCGCCGCGCATATAGACGACAGCACCCTTGCCGCCCATCGTCTCGAACAGCCATTTGGCCCCCAGATAGGCATATTCTGACTGGTTGTTCGACAATATATAGGCCGAAGGTTCCGTTACCGCCTGATCAACTGCCACAACGACAATACCGGCCTCAGTGGCTTCCTTGATCGCGGCATTGATGCCTTCAGCGTTCGACGGGTTGACCACGATCGCATTTACCCCGGCCTGGATCAGGTTGCGGATATCTTCCAGCTGACCTGCGGCATCGGTGTTGCGGTGGGCGATATTCAGGCTTTCCACCTTGCCCGAGGCCAAGGCTTCAGCCTTCATCGCGCAAACCATCTGCTCGCGCCAGCCGTTGCCCTGAACGGTGTTCGAAATGCCGATCTTGTAGCCATCGGCCAGCGCCATTCCCGATACACCGAGCGCCATGCTAAGCGTTGCAGTTCCCAAAAGCAGTTTCTTCATCTTGTGATCCTCCCGATCCGTTGGTTCCGTGTCGCTCGCTTGCGTCCTATTTGACAAAGGGGCGAAGGACGTCTCTCGCCAGTTCGAAGCCGCGCTTGATCTTATTGTCTAATCCTTCAAACGTGCGGTCTTCGTGTTCTATAATGACAGAGCCGTCATAGCCCGCGCCGTAAAGGCCGGCAAAGAAGCCGGGCCAGTCCACTTCGCCGAGGCCCGGCATACGGGGAACCTGCCAGCCGATGCCTGCCGACAAGATCCCGTGGTCATAAAGCCCGTCGCGGTCGATCATCAGGTCCTTGGCATGAACATGTACCATACGTTCGCCAAATTCTCCGACAAAACGTGCGGAATCTATCATCTGCCAAACAAGATGGCTGGGGTCATAGTTCATACCCACGGCATCGCCCCAAGTGTCAAAGATGCGCCGCCAGATGCGCGGGGCATAGGCGATGTTGTGCCCGCCCGGCCATTCGTCTTGAGTGAAGATCATCGGACAATTCTCGAACGCCAGCGTTACACCCAAGCCTGGGGCATGGGCGACGATCGGGCCGATAACCACGATCGCGCGGGCCCAGTTCTGGTCCACAGTCAACGTCCGGTCGCCGCCCATAAAGGTGTTGACCACCCGCACGCCCATCATCGCTGCAGCAGTGATGACCCGCAGCAAGTGGGCAATCACCGCGTCGCGGTGGGCGGCGTCGGCGTGAAGCGGATTGGGGTAATAGCCCAGACCCGACACAGACAGCCCCTTGTCGGCCAGCATACCCGTGATCTCGGCACGGCGCAGTGCTGTCATGTCTTCGACCGGCAGGTGCGCAGTACTGGCGTAGCGGCGTTTCTCGCCCCCTGCGGCAGGCCAGCAGGCGATTTCCAGCGCCTGAAATCCGGCGGATGCGGCCCAGTCAGTAACGGCCGGCAGGGGCGTTTCGACAAAAGGTGCAGTCAGTATTCCCAGTTTCATCGCTAGGCCCCCCTATTCCTGCTCCACATTTACCCAGGTCCCGAGGGCCGCACTGGCCAACACCGCATCGCAGAAAAGCATTTCATGATGGCCATCTTCGAAGCTGGCCCATGTTGACGCTTCGCCGCGCCCGCCGCGCGCGACATCATTATAGACTTGGCGGAAGAATGCCTGCCAAGTGTCAATAAAGCCCTCGGGATGGCCACCCGGCAGCGCAGCCGCCGCTGCACCAAATGCGTTCATCAGCGACGGGTCGCGCAACAGGCACTGGTTTGCCGCATCGCGGTGGCCGATCCATGGGGTTTCGGGGCTTTCGGCGCTCCACGCCGCCGAGGCGCGAGCGCCCGAAATGTCCCAGGTCAGCAGCCCTTTGCGGCCATGGCTTATCTGGCTTGTGGTCAGAACCCCGCGCCCGCCGTTCCGATAGCGCAGCAGGATGGTCGCCGCGTCGTCGGCAAAAAATCCGCCTTGTCTCGGTCGCGCCACGGGTCGCTGCAAACGTCTCGACCGGACCCAGGGGCTTTTGCCGTTCTGCAATGAATGTCGCAAGATCGGCCATAACCGCCACAGGGCGCTGTCCAGTGATGAAGCTGGTCAGATCGACCCAATGGGTGCCGATGTCGCTGACCGAACGCAGCGGGCCACCCTTTTCAGCCTCAAGTCGCCAGTTCCAGTCGGTGTCCTTGGCCAGCCAGTCCTGGTGAAACTGCCCAGTGATCAGGCGCAGTTCGCCCAGCTCGCCTGCCGCCATCATGCCATGCGCATGCTGGTTCAGCGGATAGAACCGGGTGTTGTAACAAACTGCTGCCACCTTGCCGCTGGCCTGCGCCATGACGACCATTTCGGCAGACTGCACTGAGGTCATCGCCAACGGCTTTTCGCAGATCACGTGCCGCCCGGCAGCAAGGATTTGTCTGACCTGAGCGTAATGCGCCAAATTGGGCGACGTCACATGCACCACATGCACTGCCGGATCCGCCAAAAGCTCTTCCAGCGAGCCATAGGAACGCGGCACGCCCAGCGCTTGCGCCTGCAATGCCCCCCGCACCGGGCTGGAGCCAAGAACCCCAGTGACAGACACGCCGAGCCGGCGCAGCGCGCCAAGATGCACCGCACTGATGAAACCTGTCCCGATGATAGCAGCGCCGATGGCAGACAGGTCAGGCAACGGAATACCCTCCGTCAATGGCCAGACAGGTTCCGGCAATAAAGCCGGCCGCATTCGAGGCAAGAAACAGAACCGGCCCGGCAATATCGTCGGGTTTGCCCCAACGGCCCATGGGGGTGCGCAACGATACGGCCGCGACATGGGCAGGGTCGGTTCGCGACCGGGCCGACTGTTCGGTAACGATAAAGCCGGGGGCAACAGCATTCACCCGGATGCCGTCGCCCGCCCATGCAATCGCCAACGATTTGGTCAGTTGCACAACGGCGGCCTTGCTGGCGCCGTAAGCCGGATTGCGAGGGCTGCCAAAAGTGGCATACATAGAGGCTATGTTGATCAGGCAGCCTTTGCTGGCCGCCAGATGGGTGTGGAATGCCTCGGCTGTGCGAAACGTGCCATGCAGGTTCACGTTTACCACCCGCTCGAAGATCTCTGGGGCCATTTCTTCACCCCGCGCGGTGATTGCAGCACAATTCACCAGAACGTTCAGCCGCGCCGTGTCCGCCGCTACCGCAGGGCCGTCAGTCACGTCAAGTTGCGTGTAGGCAAAGCGCCCACGATCTTCGGGCGCCGGCTCGGGTTCCGCCCCGGTTATGGCAACGCTTGCCCCGGCGTCCTGAAAGGCGCGGGCAATTGACGCCCCGATACCGGCACGGCTGGCCCCGATCACCAGAACTGTGGCCTCTGAAAAGTTGAACCCGTGCTGCATCTTCCTCCCCCCGTCGCGAGACTGGACGAAGAAGGAGCATGGCACAACATATTTTCATTTTCTCAAAATTGGTTATTTTAGACCAATAGTGTTTCCGCGCCCAACAGCTGCCCCAAGCTGACAATCATCGCCTGCGCCACGACCATGGCAGGCACTTGCGACCGAAAATGGCCCAGACGAGCCTCGTTCACGTAAAGGACATGCTCTGCAAGACCGGCAACTGGACTGAGCGCATTGTCGGTGATTGCCAGAACTCGGTGGCCTCGCTGCACGGCCATGCGGGCGCAGTCGACCGTCTCGGGGGTATAGTCATCAAAGGTCATCACCAACAAAATATCGTTCGGGCCGATGGCGGCCACCTGCCCGGCCCGCATCGCTCCCAGATTGTCGATCAGATGGGCGCGCTTGCCGATGGTTCCAAGGCCATAGACCGTATACGCGCCCAATCCGAACGCTCCGCGTGCCGCCGCGACGTGAACAACCTCGCTGTCAGCGAGTGCGGTGACAAAATCTGCCAGACATTCTCTATCGAGTGCTGATTCGATCCGCAGCAGTGATTGCACCGCCGCTTGGACAAAACTGCCAAAGACATTGCCCGGCTGGTCCAGATCCGCCTCGAATGGCGCCGGGTCGGTCATGCGGCTGGCATAGGGCAGGCGTGGGCCTAATAGACGCTCGCGAAATACCAGCTGGAAATCGGCAAATCCGGTATAGCCCAGTTCCTTGGCAAACCGCGTGATCGTGGCGGGGGGTACGTCCGCCTGATCGGCCAGTCGGACAAGCGTGGCGATGGCGACCTCTTCGGGATGGTTCAGCACGAACTGAGCCACCTGCGCCAAGCGCCGACTCAAGGTGTCTGCGCGGGCCACCAGATCGGCGCGCAGCCCGTCGAAGTCCCTGGCCGGCGGGGCCTTGACGGCCGCAGTCTTGCCCTTGCCCCGAAGCGTCATAGCGCCCCCGCCACTTTCTGCCCGATATCAATCAGCGCTCCGCCAATCGGCACTGAAGCATCCTCGTGCAAAAAAACCGCAAGCCGCGCACATTCCTCGGTGGTGATCAATCGGCCCGGCGGCAGATGAGATGCAACCCTTCCCTGCCGATCCGGGCCATGCACCAGCGTTTCAGCCTGCATCCTCTGTTCAGCGTCGATCGCCACCCAGCCCGGATTGATGTCGTTGACGCGAATCTGGTCCGCCATATGCGCGTTCCGGGTCAGGGTCGCCATCGCCCCTTTTTTGCCTGCATAGGTCGCCAGTTCGGGCATACCGCAATGCGCATTCATAGGCCAGATGCTGCCGATGGAACCGGCCCCACCGCGCTGCCACATATCAGCGATAGAGGCCTGCATCAAAAACAGCCCGCCCGCGCGCTCACGTCAAAAAGTTGGTCCCATACGTCTTGGGCGCCATTGAGGGCCAATCCACGGGTCGTCAATCCGGCGGCGTGCAGCAGCCCGCCAATGCGAGGGAACCGCGCAATTGCTGCCTTGGCGACCAATGGTGGCGTAGTCCGATCTGCAAGATCAACCCGAACAGCGGCGCAGTCTGCCGCTCCATGCAACGCGGTTGCAATACGATCAAGACCTGCGGCGCAGCGATCCACCAGAACCAACGCGCGCGCAGCCTCGGTCACTGCCATGCGCGTGATGGCAGCGCCAACTCCGCTCGCGGCCCCAGTGATAATCAGCACCCTGCCTGTCAGGCCCATCTTCATCCGCTGATCTCCCTCAGGAACTCTTCGTGCTCTTCGGGGGCCATCGTAACAAGATGGCGGGGCTCGAGGAAAGACCCGCTGGCAGCACCTGACCAATACAAAGCAAAGGCGACGATCCATTCGCGCCAAAGCCGGTCACACCCGGCCGCTATCCGTTGCAGACCTGCGAGTGGCTATGTGCTGTGCATTGGCACAGGCTCCGCGTCTTTGGCGGCGCCCCCGGACGTGGGTGTGACGATAATATGCGGACTGCGATGGACCGTGTCGGGCGCGGCAAGGAACGGCGGGTCAACATGCGGGCCTTCTTCTAGAATCCTCAAACGCCAACAGACCCTAGCAAGGCACGTTCAGAGTATCAGATTTTCAGGAGCCCGTGGTCCAGCCCGTGGGGTTCACTCAATTGACACAGTTGCATTCTGGGTCATGCAGAAGATTGCCTCGATTTCCACGGTGATCCGTCCGGGAAGAGAGGAGACGCCGATCGCCGAGCGGGCATGCGACGCGCCCGGCCCGAGAACCTCGTGGAACAGCTCTGAGCAACCGTCGATCACGAAAGGATGCCGGTCAAAGTCGTCAACGGCGTTGACAAAACCAAGGATCTTGGCGACCCCGGCGATCCGGTCGAGCCCGCCAAGGAGCTGGCGAGCCGCGGCCAAAAGGACCAGCCCGGTGCGCATGGCATGGTCGCGAGCGACCTCGGCTGTGACGTCACGCCCCACCTTTCCAGTCGCAAGTCGGCCGTCTGGCATCACTGGGCCCTGACCCGAGAGGAAGAGCAGCCCGCCCTCGATCCTGCCAAGCGTGAACATGCCAATGGGTTTCGGAACCTCGGGCAGTCCGAGACCAAGGGCCGCAATACGGTTTTCGACGGTCCCGAGAGGCATTGCGTCAGCCATTGCCGTTCACCATTTGCCGCAACCTTGCCAGAAAGTCAGTATCCACAACGAAATCATGCGCGATGCCATAGGGCAAACCCGCCCTACGCACGAAGTCACGCAGACCGAGAAGGCTTTTGTCGACGTCCTCCCAGGTGATCCCCATGCTTTCGGGGCGGATGTCGACGCCAATGTGACGCACTGCCGCGCGCAACTCTTCGGACCTTCGGTCGTGCATCATGGCGCCAGCGATCAGGCCGAGGCAGACCGCCTGCCCGTGCAGGAACTTGACCCCGGTCTGCGCCTCGAGCGCGTAGAAGATGAAGTGCTCGACGCCTTCGATGTGGCGCGGGCACCAGCCGGCGCCGTGGTAAGAAGCGCCGCCCCACTTGAACGCCTCGACCACGAGGCCGATTCCGTCGGAGGTCATGTCGCGGATCGCATCCTGACCTGCCAGCGCCGCCTCGGCCAGTTTCAACGAATGGGCGGCAAGGCCTGCATCGTAGGGCCAGCGTGCCTCGCATTTGCCGGTGCGGCTTGCATACTGCCAATCCCATACCCCGGTGAAGAAGCAGAACACATCGCCGATGCCGGCGCGGTTGATATGTTCGGGTGCGGACTCGAGGATACCGTAGTCGAAATAGACGCACTCGGGGATGGCCCAGCCTATGTAGCGGACTTGCCTCTTGTCGCGTACGCCTGCGCGCTGACCATACATGGCATCTACCGAAAGCGAGGTCGGGAACTGGTGCAGTTTCGCCCCGTGCCGCCAGGCGAAATACTTGGCGGCGTCGATGGCCTGGCCGCCGCCCAGCCCGATGAACGACGCATATTGCGCGGTTGCGGGCAGATCGGCCTCGAGGTCTGCGCGTTCCATGGAGCGGACGAAATAGACCGGTGTGCCTTCGGGCAGTTGCGCCTTCAGATGTGGCCAGAGGTCCTCCATCGTGACCACTAGGTAAGGACCGGCCACGAAATTCGGCACTTCGGCCAGCAAATTGCGGCCAAAGGCGGTGCGGAATACCTTTATGTCTTCGGGGCGGACGGGCATGTCAGAGGCGCTTTCCGGTTGCGGGGTCGAAAAGATGCAGCCGCGTCGCATCGGCAAAAAGCGCGACCCTGCTTCCGGGGGCGGGCCGCGTGCCGGGGGCGCAGCGGGCGGTGACGCGGGTGCCCGCAATGTCACCGATCAGAAAGGTGTCGGAGCCCAGGGTTTCGGACAGAAGATAGTTGATGCTCAGGCCCTGTGCCGCAGCCGAGGTGCCAAGCCGGCTGGCATCGCTGAGGTCTTCGGGGCGCAGGCCGAGCGTCACCGTGCGGGGCGCGCCAAGAGCCGGCGTGGTGTCGGGCAGAGTCAGGCTCTGGCCATCGGCGAGATGCAGTTTGCGGTCAAGGGCCGTGGCGGTCAGAAGGTTTATCGGCGGCGATCCGATGAAGCCCGCGACGAACAGGTTTTCGGGGCGGTTGTAAAGCTCGTCAGGGGTTCCGACCTGCGCAATGCGGCCGGCATCAAGGCAGACGATGCGGTCGGCCAGCGTCATCGCCTCGGTCTGATCATGGGTGACGAAAATCGAGGTCATGCCTAGCCTCTGGTGCAGCAGCTTGATCTGAGTCCGCACCTCGAGCCTGAGCTTGGCGTCGAGGTTCGACAGGGGTTCGTCAAAGAGGAATACCTGCGCCGAACGGGCAAGCGCGCGCCCCATGGCCACCCGCTGGCGCTGACCGCCCGAAAGCGCCTTCGGCTTTCGGTCAAGGAAGGGCGTGAGCTGCAAAAGCTCGGCCACCTCGGCCACCCGGACTGCACGCTCGGCTGCGGCCACACCGTTCATCCTGAGGCCAAAGCCGATGTTGGCCGCGACCGTCATGTGCGGGTAAAGGGCATAATCCTGAAAGACCATGGCAAGGTTGCGGTCCTTGGCACCGACCTCGTTCATCACCTTGCCGCCGATCGTGAGCGTGCCTTCGGTGATATCCTCGAGCCCCGCGATCATTCTGAGAATGGTGGATTTACCGCAGCCTGAAGGGCCAACCAGCACGACGAATTCGCCTTCGGCTATAGTCAGATCAATGCCATGCACCACAGGCAGTGTACCATAGGACTTCTTGATACCTGTCAGCCCGAGTTCAGCCATCCTGTGGACCTCTTGCGGCCTAATGGCCAACCATTTTCGGCGAATCTGACAAATGGCAAGCAGAGTGTCAACGGACCAGTCAATTTAGGGTATATTTTATGTAATCAACGCACAAGGCACGGTCAATTGACTCGTAAATGGTTGCGCCAGGCACAAAATGGTTGACAATCAGGTTAACGCGTCAACCTTTGTCTTGCATGCGGCCGGACACCAAGACCTCGGACGTGGCCAACAGCAAAACGGGAGGAGCCCACATGACCTTTTCCAAGCGACTGCTCGGCACAGCCTTACTTGCCGCGATTGTCGGTGCGCCGGTTTTGGCGGACGAGTTGAACCTTTACCTGATCCCCAGCCCATCATCGACGGCGATCCAGTCTTTCATCCCCGCTTTTACGGAGAAAACCGGGATCACGGTGAATGTCACCGAAGTGCCCTATGGCGAGGCGCATCAGAAACTGCTGCTGTCGGTTCAGCAGGGGCAGGGCCAGTACGATTTGGCCCAATTCGACAACACGTTCCTTGCCCCCTACGGGGCTGCGGGCACCATGCAGCCGCTGGATGCCTGGATCGGCGCATCAGCCGAATACGACATCGCGGATTTCGCTCAGGGTCAGCAGGACTATGGCAAGTACGACGGTCAGACCCTTGGCCTGACGCTGTCGACCGAGCCGATGATCCAGTGGTACCGGACCGACATTTACGCCGATCTGGGCCTGCAGCCTGCCAAGACCTGGGACGAGTACATGGCCAACGCCAAGGCGGTGAAAGACTCCGGCAAGGGCGATGGCGCGATGTTTGGCTGGGGTCCAAATGCAAGCTGGTGGTGGATGACGCTGGTCTGGTCTTTTGGCGGACAGCTTTACGACGCCAATCTGAACCCGACGGTCAACACGCCCGAAGCAGTGGCGGCCACACAGTTCTTCAAGGACATGCTGGCCTACGGGCCTGAAGGCGGCATTTCAGCCAATGGCGACGATGTCACCAACAAGTTCCTGTCGACCGAGTTGGGCGCGATGGTTCAGTATTCGGGCTATTGGGGCATGGCGCTTGATCCAGCCAACAGCAAGCATGCGGGCAAGATCGGCACTGCTCCGATGCCGATGGGGGCGGTCGACATTACCCATCTTGCAGGCTGGAACATCGGCGTTCCGGCGGATGCCAAGAACCCCGAGGCGGCCTGGCAATTCATGGAGTTCGTCTTGGGCAAGACCAACGCCAAACCCTACCTTCTGGCAGGTGCGGCGGCGATCGGGCGCAACTCAGTCTCGACGGATGCCGAGCTTCTGGCGATCCATCCCTATCTGCCCTTGTTGAACATCCCGGCCTCGAGCCGGATCGAGCGCTATCCGCAGATCCGCGTCTGGCCCGAGTTCGAAAAGGCGGTGCTGGATGCGCTGCCCGCCATGCTGAATGGCGAAGTGGAGATACAAGCGGGGCTTGATCAGTTGAACGGGACGCTGAAACCCATCCTCGCCGCAGAAGCCGGGAACTGAAAAACCGGCCGTGCGCAATGAAAAGTCGCGCACGGCCATTCTTCTAGCAGGCATGAAATGACAGCGAGACACAGCCTTGAGCGGCAGATGACGCGCCTTGCCGAGGCGCTGGTCGTGCCAAGCTGGATTCTGATCCTCACCGTTTTTGCCCTGCCGATCCTTGGCGCAGCCTGGCTTTCCTTTCGGAACGAAATGCTGGGCAGCTTCGTGCCGCCAAGGTTCATCGGATTCGAGAATTACCGGACCGCCTTGGCCGATCTGCGTTTCTGGGAGTCGATCCGCACGACGATCTGGCTGATGGTTCTTGGCCTTCTGGTGCAGATGCCTATCGGCATCGGCCTTGCCGTGATCCTCGAACGCGGATTGCGTGGCACACAGGTGTTTCGCACCATCCTGATCATCCCGATGCTTTTGACCCCGGTAGCCGTCGGGCTGATGTGGCGTTTCATGTTCGATACCGATCTTGGGGTCATCAACTGGGCGCTGTCGTCGCTGGGTCTTGATGGCCCGAACTGGCTGGGCGCGCGCTGGCCCGCGATCTGGGCCGTGGTGATCGTGGACAGCTGGCAATCGATTCCCTTCATCATGCTGATCGTCCTCGCAGGCCTTGCCGGTCTGCCGAAGGGTCCGCAAGAGGCGGCAAGCATCGACGGGGCAAATGGCTTTCAGGTTTTCTTCCATGTCACCCTGCCGGCGCTTGGCCCGGTGATCCTTGTCACGCTGATGATCCGCATCATCGACAGTCTGAAGATGTTCGACATCATCTACATCGTCACCACGCGCGGCGGCCCTGGAACAGCCACCCAGACGCTTGGCATGCTGATCTACAACACGGGATTCGGGTTCTTCCAGACGTCGCGCGCGGCGGCGATGGGCATACTCATGGTGTTGATGGTGATGCCGGTCTACTGGCTGTGGCAGCGCACGGCGCGGAGAACCTGAGATGAAACGTGCAACCGAACGACGGATCGGGAACGCGGTGTGTTATGTCATCTTGCTGGGAGCGGCGTTCATTTCGCTGTTCCCTTTGTTCTGGACCTTGTCGACCTCGATCAAGACCCGCAACGACACCTTCATTCTTCCGCCCAAATTCCTAGGTTTCGAGCCGACATGGAAGAACTATGCCGCGATCTTCGACATGAGGGGATTTGGCCACATCTATCTGAATACCGTGGTCATCACGCTTGCCTCGACGGTGCTCTGCGTACTGGTATCAACCCTTGCCGCCTATTCTCTGGCGCGTTCGCCGCGGTTCCGCGGCCGTCGTCCGCTGGAGGTCAGCCTTATTCTTGTGCGCGCCATTCCCGCCATCGTGATCATGGTACCCCTGTTCACCATCACGTCAAAGCTTGGGGTCTACGACAACCACTTTGCGCTTATCCTGATGTATGCGGCGGTCAACGTGCCCTTCGCCACCTGGTTGATGACGTCCTTTGTCGAACAGGTGCCGATCACGCTGGAACAGAGTGCCGCGGTCGACGGGGCGAGCCGGTTGCAGATATTGAGGCATGTCGTTCTGCCCCTGATCCTGCCGGGAATGGCGGCAACCACGATTTTTGTGGCGCTGCTTGCGTGGAACGAATTCCTGATCCCGGTGATGCTGGCCGGAAGTTCGGCCAAGACCCTGCCGGTCTTCATCTCGGGCTTCATCTCGGCGCGCAATCTGGATTGGGGGCCGATGGCAGCGGCATCGTCGCTGGCGATCCTGCCAATTGCCATTCTGACGGTTCTGGCCCAGCGTTGGCTGATATCAGGCCTGTCATCGGGGGCGATCAAGGGATGAGCGATGTGATGCAGCGCTGGGGACTGACCCCGGTGATCAATGCGGCGGGAACGATGACCGCGCTTGGGGCCAGCAGGGCCTCGCCCGAGGTCCGCGCGGCAGTCGATGATGTGCTGGGGCGGTTTGTGAAGATGCCCGAGCTGCATGCGCTGGCGAACCGGACTATCAGGGCAGCAACCGGGGCCGAGGCGGGGTATGTGACCGCGTCAAGTTCCGCCGCGATCACGCTGGCTGTGGCGGCGGCCATCACCGGCGATGATCTGGCGGCAATCGAGGTCCTGCCGGATACGGGTCCGCGGCAGGCCCGTGTGGCGGTGATGATGTCGCACATGGTCAACTATGGCGGGTCGGTGCAGCAAGCCATCGCGGCGGCTGGGGCGGAAGTGGTGCCGCTTGGCACGACAGCCCTGTGCGAGACCTATCACCTTGAGGCGGCGATTGCCGGGGGGCTGGCGGCGGCAGTCTATGTCGTCTCGCATCACACGGTGCGCGAGGGCGAGCTGCCGATCGGGCTGTTCATCGCCACGGTCCGTGCGCATGGCGTTCCGGTGATCGTGGACATGGCGTCGGAATACGATCTGACCGGGGCGGTGGCGCTTGGCGCCGATGCGGTGATCTGGTCCGGACACAAGTTTCTTTGCGGGCCGACCAGCGGCATCGTGGCGGGCCGCACGGCGATGGTCAGGGCGATGCTGTTGCAGAACCGGGGTCTTGGGCGGCTGATGAAGGCCGGGAAGGAGGCCATCGTTGGCGCGGTGGCCGCGCTGGAAGCCTGGGGCAGGCGCGATCACGCTGCGGAACTGGCGCGCGAGGCCGCGATCATCGAGGCGTGGATCGCCGCGCTCTCGAATTTGCCGGGGATCGCAGTCGGGCCGCATGCTGACTGGACCGGCAATCCGATCATCCGGGTAAGGCTGAGGCTTGCGCCCGAGGCAGGGCTTTTCGCCTGGGAACTGGCCGAGCGCGCCATGGCGGGCAACCCCGCCGTCGCGCTGCGCGACGACCTTTCGATGCACGGTCTGGTTTTTCTTGACCCCTGCCATCTGACGGCGGACGAGGCGGTGATCGTTTCTGACCGCATCCGTGCAATTCTGGCCGAGGCGCGGGCGAAGGGAGACGGCCTTAAACGCGACTGGAGCACCGAGAAGGCAGCGCGCGGGCAAGCCGAAACGCCATGGATCGGGATGGGCGATGCTTGAGGGCAAGCGCATCCTGATTACAGGCGCGGCGCGGGGGATCGGTCTGGCTGTGGCACAGGCCGCAGCGGGGATGGGTGCACGGGTGGTGCTGACTGATGTGGATGTGGCGGCCCTGTCGGGCCAGCCCTTGCCGCATGTGGTGATGGACGTATCGGATGTCCGGTCGGTTGCTGCGGGGGTGGCGGCGGGGGTGCAGGTGCTGGGCGGGCTTGATGGTGTTGTGAACAACGCGGCCATGCTGGACGAAAGCCATGCCGCCGAAGTGACCGAGGCGTGTTTCGAACGGGTACTGTCGGTCAACCTGACCTCGATCCTGCGGGTTTCGCAGGCGGCGCTGCCGCATCTGGCCGGGCACGGGGCCATCGTCAACACGCTGTCCACGCAGGCGATGTTCGGGCAGAGCAATTCCGTGGCCTATGCCACGGCCAAGGGTGGCGGGCTTAGCCTGACACGCGCCATGGCAATTGATTTCGCGCCGCACGGCGTGCGGGTGAATGCGGTGGCCCCAGGTTTCATCGACACCCGCATGGCGATCATGGGGGATGGCGGACATGAACATGGCACCGACTGGTTCCGCGACTTCTATGTCGGGCACCGCAAGATCCCACTGGCGCGGGCCGGTACGCCCGAGGATTGTGCCGGTGCCTTCCTGTTTCTGCTCTCCGACCTGGCCCGATACATCACCGGTCAATGCGTTGCCGTCGATGGCGGGCTGACCGCGACCTATTGAAAGGACTCAGCCCATGTGCAAGCGCTGCCTTGACTACGGATTTCCGACCGTGATGGGGCGGGGCCTATTTGGCGAGTTCAAAAACTTCGTCAACACCCCCTTCCTGATCGTGACCATGCCCGATCTTTGGGAGATTTTTTCCCATGAGTTCGAGGGTGCCGACTACCGGCTCTACCTGACCGACAGCATCGAGCAGGCTGACCTTGATCGGGATGCCACCGCCTTGACCGACATTCGCGCGATCATCGGGCTTGGCGGGGGGCAGGCGCTGGATGTGGCGAAGTGGTTTGCATGGCGGTGCAACCTGCCGCTGTTTCAGGCGCCGACCGCGCTTTCGGTCAACGCGGTCTATTCACACCGCTCGGGCGTGCGCGATGGCGGCAAGGTCAACTATCGCGGCTACGCGGTGCCGGAATGCGTTTTCATCGACTACGACGTTCTGCGTGCGGCCCCCCGGCATCTGAACTGGTCCGGCATCGGCGATATCCTGTGTTTCCACACCGGGGTGCTGGATTGGCAATATGCCCGCGACAGCGGCCATATCGAGGCGAAGTGGCCCTATGACCCCGATCTTGCCGATCAATCCCTGTCCAAGGTTCGTGGCATCCTTGACAATATCGACGGAATCCGCGCCATGACCGATCAGGGGATCAATGCGCTGGTCGACGGGTTGAAGTGGGGCACCTCGTTCCAGGGCTCGGGCTGGTGCCCGCGCCATATCGAGGGAACCGACCATTTTCTGTTCTACACGCTGGAAAAACAGACGGGAAAGAAGTTCCTGCATGGCCAGCCGGTGGGGCTGGGCATTGTCGTAGGCTCCATGCTGCACGAGGCAGGCGCGGACGAGATGCTGGACACCATCGCTGCCATCGGCCTAGACGTGCGGCCGCAGGCGATGGGACTTTCGTGGGATCAGGCGATCGAGGGGCTGACCGGCATGCGCGCCTATGTGAACAGTCTTCCGCTCTGGCATTCGATGGCGCATGACGTGACCATCACGCCGGGTTTTGTCGCCGACCTGAAGATCAGGCTGGACCGCGCCTATGCGCATCGGGCTTGAAGGGCGCAGAGATGGTCGCGGTGGATGACACAACAGGATTGACGGACCGCCCCCTGAGCGCGCCGGAGATCCATGCCGAACTGATGGGGGGCATTCGCGAGGGCCGCTTTCAGCCCGGGCAGCAATTGCCGAACGAACGGCAACTGGCCGAACTTTTCGGCTCGTCGCGTCAGCAGGTGCGCGATGCGCTTCTAATCCTGCAAGAGGCCGGACTGGTGAAACGCAAGGTCGGTTCCGGCACGTTTCTGGCCGAAGACATGCCCGCGATCATCGAACGCATGGATGCCGAAGTCGATGTTCATGCCGTGCATGAGCACAGCTTTCTGGAAACGGTCGAGGCCCGGCTGATCCTTGAGCCGGGGGTTGCCGCACTGGCAGCACGCAACATTTCGGAGGCGGATCTGGACCGGCTGCGGGTAGCGCTGGAGGCGGTACGCGAACCGGCAAGCTGGATTGAGTTCAAGTCACGAATCTATCTGTTCGCGCGCGCATTTTACGAGGCGTCGGGGAACACCTTCCTGCTCTGGACCTTTGATCAGATCCTAGCCGCGCGGGTAGATCACAAGTTTGACGGCCACCGCGAAAACGGCACCGTAGCCGAGATCGTGCGGCGCCATTCCTATGATCAGTTGGTGTTGATCTTCCGCGCCATAGCGGACGGCGATGAAGGGCAGGCCGAAGCGGTAACCCGCAGTTATCTGATCGGTATTGCTGCCTCGCTGAGTCAGGGATGAGCGGGGGGTTCCTTCTGCCAGATCTGGCACCGGTGCCGCAGGTGATGTGCGCCACCGATCTTGGCTATGGCCGGGGCCGCGTGCTGCTGGTCATCGTCGCCCATGCCGATGATCTGGCGATATTTGCCGGAGGCGTGCTCGCGCTCTTCGTGCAAGCGGGCTGGCGGGTACATGCCCTGCGGGTGACGGACGACCGTTGGGATAGCGTGAGGCTGGACGAGGCCGATACGATCGCCCGAAATACAACAGAGTTCCGCGCGGCGGCGGCGGTACTGGGGCTGGCCGGGACCGAAGACCTTGGCTGGCAGACCGATGTGCTGGGTGATGCCAGCCGGGTTGCGTTGCGCGAGCGTTTGATCCACGCCATCCGGCGGCTGAAGCCTTATGCGCTGATGGGGTTCGACCCCAATTCACTTTTCTATGAGGATAACCTCGATCACAAAGTTCTGGCCGAAGCGATGGACGAAGCGTTCTGGACTGCGATGTTCGACAAGCACCACCCCGAGCATTTCGCCGGGGGCCTTGCCCCGCATGGCTGCGTCGAGCGCTGGTACTTCGGGCGCAGCGTGGCGGCGGTGACACATGTATTTGATACGTCAGGCGTGATCGGGGCTCAACTGCAGGCGGTGCGCAGCCACGCAACGCCGATCGCCAACATGGCCGAGCAATATGCTTTGCAGGCGGCGACAGCGGGGCGACCGCAGGCAGAAACGGACGCGGCGTTAGCCGACCCGGCTGATGCCCTTTGCGCGCGGCTGCGCGCCAGTGCCCGCGCCAAGGGCCAACCCTTCGGCCTTGCCGCCGCCGAATACCTGAGGCTTCACCGCGCCCGCTTTGCCGGTGTGGTTGAGTGAAGACCCGCACTGTCTGCATCGGTGTCAAAGGCGGAGCAAAAGCCGACCAGAGTGCGGGGCTTTGATTATTTGACCTCACCCCTGTCGTTGACACCAACTCGTCCGGCCAGAAGCCAGACGAACGCTGCCGAACAAGAACTTGCGTAATCTCATGACTTTGACCACACGGCGGTCCCAGATCTTCGATATGCGAAAACGGCTCGCAGTGCAGATCAGCGGGCGGAAGACGCAGGTCGTTCCTGCCTATGTCGATCGCATGGACGATGCCCTCAAGACCATGCTGGATACCCAGGTCAGTGACCCCGAACACCGCTTCGAAAGCGTCATCGCGCAGGAGAAAACTTCTGCCTCCAAAGCAAGGCTCCTGCGTTCCATCCCCGGCATCGGCCCAGTATTGGCCCGGTATCGGCGGCCATGCTGATGGTGGAAATGCCGGAACTCGGCCGGATGACCACGGCCATGATCGGCCTCGCACGTGCGCAATCGTAGCAGGACAGTGGGCGTTGCGGCATGTGTTGTTTCAAGCCGCACGCGCCGCAGCCTGTCACAATCCCGATCGGAAACTGGACGCGCTCCGCCTCATGACATGCAACAAACCGCACAAGCTCGTCATCGTCGCCATCGCATATGGGATCGCAACCATCGCAAACGCATTCCCCAAAGCGGGCATTGCATGGCACGCAAGTCCGGTCACGCAGATACAGTTGGTTGCTCATTGCTTATAAAAAAGCGCAAGAGAGCAACTAAAGCCTCTTTACTGGTGTATACCAGTCACGGTACCGCTGAGTATGACATCCACCGAACAGACACTGATCAGCCGGATTGCAGCGACCCTGAAGCAGCCGCCGGGTTCCGTGCCACTTTATCGGCAGCTGGCTGCTGCGTTGATCGAGATGATGCAGCAGGACGACGAAACTGGCCGTGGCAAGCTTCCAAGCGAACGGTCGCTGTCTGCCGGGCTTGGCATCAGTCGGGTGACCGTGCGCAAGGCGCTGGACGAACTTGCGCTAGAGGGTCGCCTAAGGCGAAGGCAAGGCGCGCGCACTGCAGTGACCAGTCGGATGCAAAAGCGAATATCAACTCTCAGCGGGTTTTCAGAAGAGCTCCAATCGCGCGGTATTTTGCCCAGTCAGCGCTGGATTTCGCGGCAAATCGTCTTGCCTACCCCCAGCGAGGCAATGGCTTTGGGCTTGTCCGGAGACGATCCGATTGTCCGCTTGGTCCGCGTCCGCCTAGCCGACGGCATTCCGCTTGCCATCGAACGGGCTGCAATCCCGCAGTCGATTCTGGCGTCCGGCGATCTGGTGGCAGACTCACTTTACTCTCTGCTTGCTGATCTTGGTGTGCCACCAGTGCGCGGGGTGCAACGTATCCGCGCCGGAATCATGGCAAAAATAGAAACCGAATTGCTGGAGTGCAGCCTCGGCACACCGCTGTTGATTGTAGAGAGGCGTTGTTTTCTGGCAGATGGGCGCCCGGTGGAGTTCACCGAAACCCGATACAATGGCGATCGCTACGACTTCCTGACAGAGCTTGGCCGATAGCGTCACCAGCCGCAAGTTTGGTATATACCAGTCGAATCTTGTTTGCTTGCCGGACGTGTGGCGGCATGCTTCTTTCCATAGTGAGGAAAGAATGGTCAACCTTCTGGATCGTCTACGTTTTGGCCTGATCGTGTCCTGCCAGCCTGTGCCTGGCGGCCCGATGGACCGGCCTGAAATCGTTGCTGCCATGGCGCTGGCTGCGCTGAATGGCGGGGCGGTCGGTCTGCGCATCGAAGGGCTGGAAAACATCCGCGCTGTGAGGGCCGTGACCTCGGCCCCCATCATCGGCCTGATCAAGCGCGATCTTGATCCAAGCCCAGTCAGAATCACACCTTTCATTCAAGACGTTCAGGATCTGGCAGCCGTTGGCGCAGATATCATCGCGTTCGATGCAACCGACCGCCCGCGTCCCGAGACAGCGGCAGACCTTGTCGCTGCCATCCATAGATCGGCGCTTGTGGCGATGGCCGATTGTGCCATCGTGTCCGATGGCCGGATGGCCCACGATCTTGGTGCCCAAATCCTGGGCTCGACGTTGTCGGGGTATCTGGGCGGGCCTGTGCCGCACGGGCCGGACCTTGCCCTTGTCACAGCCCTGAAGACGATCGGGGCATTCGTGGTGGCAGAAGGTCGCTACCATTTGCCGGCGCTGGCCGCGCAGGCCATGGCCGCCGGCGCAGATGCGGTCGTTGCAGGGTCCGCGATCACCCGGATAGAACATGTTACCAGTTGGTTCGTCGAAGCGATCGGCGTTGCAGATGCCGTTCGGGGTGCTGAGAAATGAGCCCCAGGCCAACCCTTGCGATTGATCTTGGAGGCACCAAGCTTTTGCTGGCATTGGTGGACGGCGCCACCGTGATCGACCGCATAGAAGCCCCGACCGAGCGGGCCGCCGGACCCGAGGTCTGGGTGTCGCAGATGGCAGGCCTGGCCCTGCGTTGGGCGGGGCGGTTTGACCATGCCGGCATCACGGTGACGGGGCTGGTCAAAGACAATCTGTGGCGGGCGCTGAACCCCGAAACGCTGGCCATTCCCGGCCGCTTTGCGCTGCATGAAACGGCCCAGATCGCCCTTGGCGTGCCTGTCACGCTATGCAACGACGCGCAGGCGGCGGCGTGGGGCGAACATGTGCTGGGCGCCGGGCAGGGAAAGGACATCGTGTTTGTCACCGTGTCCACCGGTATCGGGGGTGGCGTTGTTTCGGGTGGACGTCTTTTGCTTGGGCGGGGTGCCGTTGCCGGGCATTTCGGGCAAGTGCTGCCGTTGCCAGAAGGGCCGGAACATCGGTTCGAGGGCGGCGCCTCTGGCCTCTGGATCGCGGCAGAAGGCGCAAAGCATGGGCTGGCGAATGACGCGCGCGCGGTCTTTGCCGCTGCTGCCAGCGGCGACACTGTCGCCGAGGACATCCTGCAAAGCTCTGCACGCCGCGTGGCACGTCTTTGTCACGATCTGCAACTGATGCTTGATCCCCATATTACCGTCATCGGCGGCGGTGTCGGTTTGGCGCCGGGCTATATTGACCGCATGGCCGCCAGTGTCGCGCATTTGCAGCCGCTCGTCCGTCCGACCCTGTGTCCGGCGGCGCTTGGCAAGGACGCCGGAGTTATCGGCGTGGCTGACCTATCCAGAAGAAACCATCCCAACTGAGAGGAGACGACATGAGAGTTCAATCATATCTTCGCGCCGGAGCCGCAGCGCTGGCGTTGCTTGCAGGCCCGACGATACTACAGGCCGAAGTCACCGTGCTTGGCTGGCCCGGTGGCCCCGAAGAGGCGGCCTTGCGTGCCGTGACCGACATTTACAATGGCAAGGCAGAGGTCGCCGCGGAAAACAAGGTTGATTTGCTGTTCACCTCGCGTGAGGGCTTCTTCGACAAGCTGCAAGTCGATCTGGCCGCAGGCAGCACGGCCTTCGACGTGAATCTGATCGCCACCTATTCCATCGGCAAATACGCCCCCTTCATGGAGCCGGTCATTCTGTCCGAAGAGGCAAAAAAGGTTTTTGGCGACACCGTACTGAAGACCATGCAGTATGACGGGCAACAGTTTGGCGTACCAACCGATCTGTCGCTACACTTCCTTTACTATCGCAAAGACCTGATCGACGCACTGATGGCAGATGATGCCGCCAAGACGAAGTATGCCGAGATCGCGCAGAAGTATCTCGGCGAAGCCCTGCAACCGAAGATGCCGGAAGACTGGACCTGGCGCGATTTCGCGGCCAACGCCCTGTATTTCAGCCAGTCGGTCAACCCTGACAGCCCGACGCGCTATGGCACCGTCATCCAGATGAAGAACCTGCTGTTCAACATGATGGTCTTCCACTCATGGCCGCGCAGCTATGGCGCGAACTGGATGGATGACGCAGGCAACGTCACCGTCGACAGCGAGGCGTTCCGGACCGCGCTTGAAATGGCAAAGATGCTGTATGATGCCGGAGCCACTCCGGCGGACTCGGCCTCGTATGAATATGCCGAAGCCAATGCCGCCTTCTCCTCCGGACAGGTCGCGGCCATGGTGCAATGGAACGCGGCCGCAACAGAGTTGATGACCGCTCAGCCCACAACCGGAACTTTCGCCCCGCCCGCCGGACCGGATGGGCGGTTTACCCATATCCACGGTCTGGGCCTTGGCATCAACAAAGCCTCGGACAACAAGGAAGGTGCTGGGGCCTTCCTGGCCTGGTTGTCCGGCGAAGAAGCGGCCCTTGCCTATGCCAAGGCAGGTGGTGCGCCCGGTCTGGCCTCTGAAACGGCGGCAAAAGTGGCAGCCGACCGGCCCGATCTGGTACAGGCAGGCGACTATGCATCGAACTACGGATTTGTCATGAATGGCGGCACGTCTGCAAACGCGCTGGGTATCTACGAGGCGCAGGCCAAAGAGTTCACCGGTTTTTGGGCAGGCACGCAGGATCTGGACACCACAATGAAGAACATCACCGCATCGATGACAGAGCTGCTGAAAAAGTAGGCCAATTCATCTGAACCGTCGCTGTCATGGCGGCGGTTCCCTCCAAAGCCCCTGGGGGGAACAATGAAGCCCAACCGCACCGTCGAAAACGCCGTTCTGGCCAGCCCCATGGTGCTGTTCCTGCTGGCTATGCTGGGCTTTCCGGTGATTCTGAGTCTGGTCTACGGATTTTCCGAAACCCGGTTCGAAGCGCTGACTTCGCCCACCTTCAACGGGCTCGACAACTTCCGGCAGGTTATGGCCGATACATCATTCTGGCAGGCCGCTTGGTTCTCTTTGCGGTTTGGAGTGATCACTGCCATCTTGCAATGCACATTGGGGCTTTTTCTGGCCGTCTATCTGGCTCCCCTCATTCGCCGTCATTCGTGGATGGTGGCGGTTCTGATCATCCCCATGGTCGTGGCTCCGGCGATGATCGGACTGATGTATCGGTTAGTGCTGCACGAGTTTGTCGGGCCACTGCCCCACTATCTTTTCCAGTGGTTTGGCGCCTCGCCTGCGTTTCTGAACGGTGCAAATGTGTTCAAAACCGTGGTTGTGGCCGAAACGCTGCAATGGACGCCCTTTGCCTTCGTGCTGTTCCTGACCGCCTATCAGGCCATTCCGACCGAAATGCGCGAAGCGGCGACAGTGGATGGCACCCGGCCCTGGCGGATGTTCTGGAAGATCGAACTACCCCTGATGATGCCCACCCTGTTCGCCGCAGTCTTCGTGCGCTTCATCGACGGGTTCCGCGTCTTTGACACCATCTACACGCTTGTGGGACCCGGTCCGGGCGGCGCCACAACGTCAATGTCCATTTACATCTATGAAACTTTCTTGCGCCGGGGCGAGATCGGCAAGGCCATGGCGGCAGCAATCCTGTTGTTCCTGTCGGCCTTCCTGGTGCTGGCCGTGGCGCAACATCTGCTGCGGAGACGCGGATGAAACTGCACAATTCCCTCAGGTGGCTTGTCTTTCTGCTTGCCGCCTTCGCCATGAACTTCCCGGTGATCGCCACAGTCGCAACCGCCTTCAAGGGACCGGGCGAAGTGACAAAGAACCCGTCTCTCTGGGTTCAGGCCCCCACCCTCGACAACTTCATCACCGTATTCACGGTCAGCGACAGGCTGAATATCTTTGCCTACCTCTGGAACTCGGCCGTCGCGGCAATGATCGGGTCTATCCTGCCCATCATTGTGGCTTTTCCGATTGCCTGGGCCATGTCGCGGCGGAGCTACGGGCGGGCTGTGATGTTCCCGCTGATCGTGAACATCCGCGCGTTGCCGCTGATCATTTTTGCGATCCCGCTTTACATGGTCTATTCCGCAACGGGCCTTCTGGACACGCGGGTAGGCCTGGGCCTGATCCTGGCCATCGTGAACCTGCCCCTGACGCTGATGCTTCTGGTCAACGCCATTTCCGACATCCCGATCGAGTTGGAAGAGGCCGCTAGGGTTGATGGCGCCCGGCTGCCGCGCATGCTGATGCGGGTTGTGCTTCCGCTGTGCCGCCCGGCCTTTGTCACCACATTCGTCTTCGGCTTCATCACCGGCTGGAACGAGTTCCTCTTTGGCCTGATGCTGACCACCCGAGAGGCCGTGCCAATGACCGTCGGTGCATCGTTTTTCTTTGCCAGCTCGGGCGGCGGGGTCCAATGGGGGGTGGCGGCAGCCGTCATGGTGGTAGCCGCCCTTCCCCCCCTGCTCCTTGGCCTCATCATGTACCGAAGGCTCTCAGGTTCAATGGTGGCGGGCGCGGTAAAAGGATAATTCATGGCTGAAATTCGCATCGAACATCTGGCGAAATCCTTTGGCTCAACCGACATCATAAAGGACGTTTCGCTGACCGTCCCGGATGGGGACTTCTGTGTTTTTGTCGGGCCGTCAGGCTGCGGAAAATCCACGTTGCTCCGCCTGATCGCCGGACTTGAAACCGCAACGTCAGGGCGGATTCTGATCGACGGGCGCGACGTCACGGCGCTTGAACCCTACGATCGCCACCTGTCGATGGTGTTCCAAAGCTATGCGCTTTACCCACACATGACGGTCCGGGAAAACATCGCCTTTGCCCTGCGCACTGCAAAGCTTTCAGAGGCGGTCATCGCCGAAAAGGTTGCCAAGGCAGCCCGCACCCTGCAGCTGGAAAACCATCTGTCCCGCAAGCCGGCGGCCTTGTCCGGTGGCCAGCGGCAGCGGGTTGCCATCGGCAGGGCGATTGTGCGCGAGCCTAAGGCATTTCTCTTTGACGAGCCGCTATCAAACCTCGATGCCGCGTTGCGCGCCGATACCAGAGCCGAGATTGCGGCCCTGCACAAGGCGCTGGCCGCCACGATGATCTATGTCACCCATGACCAGATCGAGGCAATGACACTGGCCGACCGGATCGTGGTGCTGCAAGAAGGCCAGATCATGCAGGTGGGCAGCCCGCGCGAGTTGTATGAGCGCCCGGCCAATGTCTTCGTTGCGCAGTTTCTTGGCAGCCCCAAGATGAACATCCTGCCCGCACACGTTGCGGACGGCGCTATTGCCTTCCCCGGAAGCGCCGTGCGCCCGGCGGCACCTGAAAGCTGGGTCGCCTTGGCATCGGTCGGACTGCGGGCCGAAGATTGCACCATCACCGCCCCTGACTGCGGTGTGCTGACCGGAACGGTAACCCTTTGCGAGTATCATGGGGCGGGCCATCAGGTGTTCATCGATACCGGTGAAACCGGCCGGATCGCCGCCAATACCACGTCTAAGCATGCGTTAAAATTCGGAGACCCAGTTGGCTTAACCTTTGACGTTGACAAGCTGCACCCGTTTGACAGCGCCGGGGCACGTCTCGCCTGATCGGCTGGTCGCGGCTCTTAAGCGGTACTGGTTATGGGTAAGCGGCGGCTCCGACCCATTGATTTACGATATTCCTGACGTGTGCTGCGGCTGCGAGAAGTCTTCTGAGATCAGGTGGAGGAATTGCATGTCGGATGGTGTCGATGGGTTTGTGGGCCGATGCGAGATTGTTGAGCCG
>JANNWS010000092.1:0-2002 GCA_031408575.1 Rhodobacterales bacterium | reverse complement strand
CTGGATTTCGATCCGGACCGCACCTTCTTCGACAAGTTTACACCTTCCACTGCACCCGCGCCGATCAAAGCGCATTGATACCAAGGGGTTGAACCCCAAAACCAAGGGAGAGAAACATGGTTGCCACATCAAGTTCGGTTGGCTCAGGCGCCGCAGGGGCCGCGATTTTTGCCGACAGCGAAAGCCGCAAGTACCGCTACTTTGAACCCCGCGCCAAGCGCGCCACCCATTACGAGGACGTCACCGTTGACGTGCAACCCGATCCCGAACGCTATCTGATCCAGGATTGGATCATCGCATACCCGAACGGCCAGGGCGCCTATGAAAAGGACAGCACCAAGGCCAAAAGCTCGAACTGGCACGCCTTTCGGGCGCCCGATCAGGAATGGGAGCGCACCCACTACCAGCGCCAGTCGCGGATCGAAGTGATGGTGCAGGCCGTCATTGCAAACGGCCGCAAATCGGGTGCGCAGCATGCGTTCGACGCTGCCTGGGGCAAGGTTCTGCAAAAGCATCTGGCGCGTGGAAGCACGCCGAGTTCGGCCTTGGTGTCGCGCTGATGCAGGCGCAGCGCTACGGCTATACACAGATGATCAACAACGCGACCCTGACCAACTCGTCCTACAAGCTGCGCCTGTCACAAGACATCACGCTCTATCTGGCCGAAATTGGCATGGATATCGCCGGTTGGGATGACGAAGCTGGCAAGAAAGCCTGGATGGAAGATCCGATCTGGCAGGGCACCCGCGAAGCCATCGAAACGATCATGGGTGCCACGGACTATCTCGAACAGTACTTTGCCACCAATCTGGTGTTCGAGCCGCTGGTCGGCGAATTGTTCCGCTCGGGCTTTTTGATGCAGGCGGGCGCGCCCAACAACGACTTCATGACTCCGTCGGTGATTGCCGCTGCCGAGGGCGACTACGAACGCAACCTGGCCAACACGATCGACCTGATCTACCTCTTAGTCAACGACGAGACGCATGGCGCTGCCAACCGCGCGCTTTTTCAGGGTTGGGTAAAGAAGCACGCAGCGCTTGCCGACAAGGCCGCCAAGCAGTTGCAGCCGATCTGGTCACAAGCCCATGCCAAGCCGGTCAGTTTTGCTGAGGCGCAGGCGGTTTCGGCCGAGCGCTTCGCCAAGATCCTAGGCGAACTCAACCTGTCCCGCTGAAAGGAGACACCATGTCAAACGTTGCACGCGATAATTCCCACGACAACATCTTCAAGGCGATGAAGGACATCACCTTTGAAAAAACCGTATCGCATCAATGCGGTGTGACTATGTCGGATTCGGTCGAGGCCCGCGCCATCGCTGAATTCATGGACCAGAAGCCGGGGGTGACGGTCACCTATAACCCCGCCCTGATCCGCATCGACGGCAACGGCAAGCTGATCTTCAAGATGGACGAGATCAGCGAGTATCTGGGCCGTGAAATGACCGCGGAACTTTTCGAAGTGAACTCCTCCACCCATTACGGCCGCATGGTGCGTACGGATGACAACACGGTGATCCTGTTCGGCGACATGAACGAGATGCTGGAATTCATCTGATCCACTGGCGCGGAGGAAACTCCGCGCCACCCCATTTCCCTGCGCCAGAGCGCAACGATACGAAAGGCAACCACGATGTTTGTGACACCAGAAGGCAAAGAGATTTTCGTGGTCGATGGCCACACCCATTTCTGGGATGGCAGCCCGGAAAATCAGGCCAATATCCACGGAAAACAGTTCATCGAATGCTTCTATGCTTATCATACCAACCTCAGCCCCAAGGAACAGCTGTGGGCCAAGTCGAAGTTCGAGAAATACACCGAAGCCGATCTGTACAACGATCTGTTCATCGACGGGCCGGATGATATCGCCATCCTGAATTCGACCTACCTCAAGGATTTCTACAAGAACGGTTTCAACACGATCGAACGCAATGCGACGGTGGCCAAGAAGTATCCCAATCGCTTTATCGTCAACGGTTCCTTCGATCCGCGCGACGGTGAAAAGG
>JANNWS010000091.1:0-1582 GCA_031408575.1 Rhodobacterales bacterium | reverse complement strand
GATCTGTTCATCGGGGCTTACGCGGCCCCACCGGGGCCACGGTCCCCTCTTCATCAGTGTATCTGCTTGTCTTCATTCGAAATCTCCTCGTTCATCCTGCCGAGAAAATTCTACCTATGCAGCACCTTACTTTCGGGAGGGATTACCCAATTGCAGATCACATGGTCAGGCAGAAGGTGGGGTCGGCGCACCGCTTACGGTGGTATCGGCGGTACGCGGTGCCGGAACGACCGCCCGATGGAAACTTCCCCCCCGGACACAGAGCCAAGTGGGACGGATCCCATCCTTCACTACCACTTCAGGTACGCCAAGGGCTCGGTATCGGGCCATCGACGCGCTTGCGTCGGCATCGCCGAAGGCCATGTGCTCATCCTCATGCGTGGGCAAAAGGATGTCGGACAGCTTGGCCATCCGGGTCACCGCATCACCTGCCGTGGCAAGGTCAGGCCAAAGCCGGGGCCGGATATCCGGATCGAATGCCACTCGAAATGGCCGGGAGCCACGCTCGCCATGAGCCGATCGCGTGCCACCGGCGACAGGATCGCAAGGGTGATGCCGGAAAGGTAGACAAGATCAGACCCGGTCAGAGCCGCCAAAAGGTGCTCGCCGTCTTCGGCAAGTCCGCGCGCTGCACTGTCCGAGCGCCAGTAAGAAAAGCTGCGCTCTCCGTCTTCATCGGTCTGAATGGTATACAGCCCGACCGTACGTTCCGGATCGCGGGTGATTGCGCCTGTGCCGATGCCCGCGCTGCGCAGCATGTCAAGCATTGCGCCGGACAGCGCGTCGGTCCCTACGCGGGTCAGTTAATCGACTTTTGCGGCGACCGGCAGCAGCGCCCGCATTGCCCATGCGACGTTCAGGGTGTCGCCGGCAAATCCCTGCCGCCACAGACCGTCGTCCTACCGCAGGAATTCCACCATGCATTCGCCGATACAGACCACACGCTTGATTGGCCCCTATTGCATCGACCGCAGCGCACGACGGCGCGGCGCGGCCTTGCCCGGCACGGTGAACTCTGGATCGGACAGCTTCAGCAATGTCTCCGAGACATTGCCCAGATGCCGCCACATCGCGGTGCGGGCAGAATCAGGATCGCGGCGTTCCAATCCGCGCAGTATCTCGTGATGTTCATGCGTCCACTGCCGCCGATAAGTCTGGTCGAATATCCGCAGGTGAAGCCGGGCCCAAAGCGGCGAGGTTCCCCGGATCGACCATAATCCTGCAGAAGTCGCAACCAACGCCTCGTTCTGGGTGGATTGCGCCACCAACCGGTGAAAGGCCGCATCGCCGTCATAAGAGCCGCGCCCTTCGGAGATGTCTTCTTCCTCGCGCGCAAGGGCGTCACGCATCGCATCGATCTGATCATCACTGACAGTCAGGGCGGCCGCTGCTGCAATAGCACTCTCGACCACCTGGCGGGCACGCAACAGCTCAAACGGGCCGATGTCCGCCAAGTGCGTAGCAACCGTGACGGTGGCCGGGGGCAGTGCAGGTAGGGCATAGACGCCTGACATCTGGCGCACCTCGACGCGGCCCCCGACCTCCAGCACGATCAGGGCTTCGCGAACAGTTGCGCGTGGGA
>JANNWS010000090.1:0-69226 GCA_031408575.1 Rhodobacterales bacterium | reverse complement strand
GTTCTGGGGCGCGAGGCGGGCGGGTTCGACCCGAACGGCGGCTTTTTCGACGCGATCCGCCAGGACCCTGTGCTGAACCGCGTCAAGCTGATTGCCGAGCCCTGGGATATCGGGCCGGGAGGGTATCAGCTTGGGGCCTATCCGCACCCGTTTCTGGAATGGAACGACAAATACCGCGACGGGGTGCGGCGGTTCTGGCGCGGCGATGCCGGGCTGACGCCGGACCTTGCGAACCGCCTTCTGGGGTCCTCGGACCGGTTCGATCATTCGGCGCGCGCGGCCACCAGTTCGGTCAATTTCCTAACCGCGCATGATGGTTTCACATTGGAAGATCTGGTCAGTTTTACCGTCAAGCGCAACCTTGCGAATGGCGAGGATAACCGCGACGGGCATGGTGAGAACCACTCTGACAACCTTGGTATCGAGGGGCCGACCACCGACCCTGCGGTGCGTGCCGCGCGCGATCTGCGCAAGCGCAACCTGCTGGCCACGCTGATGTTGTCGCAAGGCACACCGATGCTGCTGGCGGGCGACGAGCTTGGCAATAGTCAGGGCGGCAACAACAACGCATATGCGCAGGACAATGAAACGGGCTGGGTCAAATGGGACGGGGCCGATACCGCGCTGACCGCCTTTGTCGCAAAGCTGACGGCGCTGCGGCGCGATCACCCGGTTTTGCGCCAGCGGCGTTTCCTGCATTCCCAGCCCCGCGCCGTCGATGGCCTGCCCGATGTGATCTGGCGGCGCGCCGATGGCGAGACGCCCCGGCCCGAGGATTGGCACGATCCGTCATTTCGCTGTCTTGGGGTGGAGTTGCGCGGTGCGGCGGAAACGGAAACCACTTTGACTGAAGCGATTTTTGCGATCTTCAACGCGGGGCCCGCGCGGGATGCGGTGCTGCCCCGCACGGCGGCGGGCTGGCGGATGATCCTTGATACGTCCCGCCCCGAGGCCACACCCGTTACAGCCAAGGCAACGGTTGCGGTGCCGGCACATTCTGTGCTGGTGTTCGAGACAACACCCAATACCCGGAGGACTACCATGAGCACCCATAGCGTCACGACCGCGCCCATCGCGGGGCAGAAGCCCGGTACGTCGGGCCTTCGCAAGAAGACGCCGGTGTTCATGGGGCCGCACTATCTGGAAAACTTCGTGCAGGCAATTTTCGATGTGGTGGGCGCTGTGGGCAAGACTTTTGTCCTGGGCGGTGACGGGCGCTATTTCAACGACCGCGCGGCACAGGTGATCTTGCGTATGGCGGCCGCAAACGGGGCGGCACGGATCATCGTGGGGCAGGGCGCGATCCTGTCGACCCCTGCCGCATCGCATCTGATCCGCCTGAACAAGACCGATGGCGGCATCATCATGTCGGCCAGCCACAACCCCGGCGGCCCGCATGAGGATTTCGGCGTCAAGTTCAACATGCCGAACGGCGGCCCCGCACCCGAAGGTGTGACCGAAGCGATGTTCCAGCGCACCACAACGATCACCGAGTATCGCATCCTGACGGCGCAGGACGTGGACCTTGCGACGGTCGGGCGGGTGATGCTGGGCGATATGGTGGTCGATGTGGTCGATCCGGTTGCGGATTATGCCGCACTGATGGAGACGCTGTTCGATTTTGCCGCGATCCGCACGATGTTCAAGGGCGGCTTCCGGATGCGGTTCGATGCGATGTGCGCGGTGACGGGGCCGTATGCCAGGGACATTCTGGAAGGGCGGCTTGGTGCAGCAAAAGGCACGGTGATCAACGGCACGCCCTTGCCCGATTTCGGCGGCATGCACCCCGATCCGAACCCGGTCTGGGCCAAGGCGCTGATGGATGAGATGTTCCTGTCCGATGGCCCGGATTTCGGTGCCGCCTCGGACGGGGATGGCGACCGCAATATGGTGGTCGGGCGAGGCATCTATGTCTCGCCGTCGGACAGCCTGGCGGTGCTGGCGGCGAATGCGACGCTGGCCACCGGTTACAAGGCGGGGCTGAAGGGGGTCGCACGGTCGATGCCGACAAGTTGCGCGGTGGACCGGGTGGCGCATGCGTTGAAGATCGGATCGTATGAGACGCCGACGGGGTGGAAGTTCTTCGGCAATCTGCTGGATGCGGGCAAGGTCACGCTGTGTGGCGAGGAAAGCTTTGGCACCGGTTCAGACCATGTGCGTGAAAAGGACGGCCTCTGGGCGGTGCTGATGTGGCTGAACATCCTTGCCGCCCGCCGCGAGAGTGTGGCGGATATCCTTGCCTCGCACTGGTCCGCGTTTGGGCGCAACTACTACTCGCGCCATGACTTCGAGGCGGTCGATGCGGTCAAGGCCGATGCGATGATTGCGGCACTGCGCGGTATCTTGCCCAGCCTGCCGGGACAGACGGTGGAAGGCATGACCATCACCGCCGCCGATGATTTCGCCTATACCGATCCGATTGATGGCTCTGTCAGCCAAAAGCAGGGTGTGCGGATCCTGTTTGCGGATGGCAGCCGGATCGTGATGCGCCTGTCAGGCACCGGCACCGAAGGGGCCACGCTGCGCCTGTATCTGGAGCGGTATGAGGCCAATCCGACCCGCTTTGGCCTTGACCCGCAGATCGCCCTTGGCCCGGTGATCCGGGCCGCCCACGGTCTTGCAAGGATCGAAGCGCATACCGGGCGATCCGCGCCCGATGTGGTGACCTGAGCTGCCCAAGCGGTGCCGGGGCCATCACCCCTCGCGCAGCGCGCGCTTGAAATAGTCTGTGAATGGCTTGGTCAGAAAAGCCAGAGGAGTGCGGTCGCCGGTACGAATATAGGCATCGACCGGCATGCCAGGACGCAGTTTTGCGCCGCGCAACTTGCCGGATTCGCCGGGTTCAAGGGCGATCTTGACGCGGTAATACGCAGCCTGCGCGACGTTGTCAGTCAAGGCATCGGCGGAGATGACAACCACCTGCCCGCGAAGGTCGGGCGTGCCATCGGCCACCAAACCCGCAAAGTGCAGTCGCACGGGCTGCCCGACACCTACCTCATCGATATTGACGACAGGCACCTGCGCCGAGATCACCAGCGGGCCGTCCTGCGGGATCAGGTAAAGCACCGGCTCGGCGGGGCGCAGCACAGCGCGCGGCGTGGTGACCTGCAACCCCAGCACCACGCCCGCCACCGGCGCGCGGATATCAAGGCGCGCCACCCGTTCGGTCAGGACGCGCAGGCGTTCGGCCGCTTCCCGTTCCAGACTGGCCATCTCGCGCAGTTCCCGCAGCGCATCGTCGCGCCGTTCTGCCGCAAGATCCAGCTTTTCACCTTCGATCGCTGCCATGCGCCCGTCGGCCTGTGCCTGTGCGACTTCCAATCCCCCGACCTCGCCTTGCAGGCGCGCAGACTCGCGGCGCAGCGCCAGAACGCGGTCGATCCGCGCAAGGCCCTTGTCGTAAAGCGATTGCTGGCTTTCCAGTTCCGCCGCGAGCAGACCAAGCTGCTTTGTCAGCGCGGCTTTTTGGGCCACAATGCCGTCGATCATGCCGGTGATCTGGTCTGACTGGCGTGAAAGTTGGGCGATCTGACGGTTCAGCTTGTCGCGCCGCGCCAGAAAAAGCACCCGCTGCGCGTCGACCATCGCCGACACCTCTGGTCTGCTGCGCAGCGCCGCAATCAGCTGTGGCGCAAACGTGATCACCGGCGCGTCGCGCTGCTCGGCTTCCAGTCGCCCGCGCCGAGCGACAAGCTCGTGAAGCTGGTTCTCGACGATTGCCAGTTCCGAGCGCAACAGCACGCCGTCCAGCCGGATCAGCAGATCGCCCGCCGCCACGCTGTCACCCTCGGCCACCGCAATCCGGGACACCACGCCACCGTCGGGGTGCTGCACGATCTGCCGGTTTTGCGCCACCTCGACGCGCCCCGGTGCGATGATTGCGCCCGAAAGAGTCGTCAGCACGCTCCACCCCCCGATCCCGCCAATCAGCAGGATCAGCGTCAGAATACCCGCAATCATCGGGCGGCGCGCGGACCACGGGGGAGGGGCCACGTTCATCGCATCCCCATCACGCTTGTGCCGCCGGTGATGTCGGTATGGTTGCGTACCATGCTGCGAAGCACCTGATCGCGCGGCCCAAAGGCTTTAAGCGTGCCATCCTCCAATACCAGAAGCAGGTTACAATCCTGAATCGCCGCCGGGCGGTGCGCCATGATGAGAACGGCCTTGCCATTGGCTTTCATTGCCCGAATGGCCAAGTTCAGCGCCACTGACCCCGCATTGTCGAGATGCGCATTCGGCTCGTCCAGCACCACGATGACCGGATCGCCGTAAAGCGCGCGGGCCAGTCCGATCCGCTGAATCTGACCGCCCGTCAGGCGTCCTCCATGCATGGTGACATGCGTATCATAGCCATCCGGCATCCCAAGGATCATTTCATGCGCCGCCGCCATCCGGGCAGCGGCAATTACCATTTCCGCTTTCGGGTTTGACTGCAGCCGCGCGATATTTTCTGCGATGGTGCCGTCGAACAGCAACACCCGCTGGGGCAGATAGCCGACAAACGCCCCTAGCGCCTCGGGGTCGAATTGATCCAGCGTTGCCCCGTCCAGCCGCACGGCCCCCGCCGAGGGCCGCCAGATCCCGGCAACCGCGCGCGCCAGTGCGGATTTGCCGGCCCCGGACGGGCCGATGACACCCAGCGCCTGACCGGGTTCAACCCGGAAATGGACCGCGCGCAGCACGGCAGCGCGATCACCCGGCGGCACCAGTGAAAGGTTTGTCACCTCCAACAGCGCACGGGGGCGGGGCAGGGCGGTGCGCGCCCCCTCTGCCGGCATGCGCGTCAATAGCCGCGACAGTCGGGTCCACCCCTCTTTTGCGCGCTGCACAACCGCCCATTGACCGACGGCCACTTCGATCGGGGCCAGCGCCCGGCCCAGCAGCACCGATGCGGCAATCATTGCGCCCGTCGTCATCTCGCCGCGCAGAACAACCAACGCACCTAGGCCCAGCATCGCCGATTGCAGGAACAGCCGGACAGCCTTTGCGATCGCCCCAAACAGGCCAGTCCGGCCAGCACCGACCATGGCGTGCATCAGCGCAGCCCGGCGCGCGGTTTGCCAGCGATCAAGGCCTGCACCTTGCATGCCCAGTGCCAGCAGCGTGCCGGCGTCGTTTCGCAACTGCTCCGCGATACGGTCGGCGTGATGGCCCGCAAGGCCGGCCGCATGGTGCGGCCCGCGCGTCAGTGATTGGTTCAGCAGCGTGATGCAGATCAGCATGATACCACCTGCGACCGCCAGCCAGCCAAGCCATGGATGAAACACGAAGATTGCCGCCATGAACAACGGCGTCCAGGGCAGGTCGAAAAGTGCCAGCATCACGGGCGATGAAAGGACCCGGCGGATCGCCTCAACATCATGTTGCGCGCTGAGGCCGTTCTGCTCATCGGGGGCCAAAGCCGCAGATTTTTGCGCCGCCATCAACACCCGCCGGTCAAGCCGGTCCTGAAACCGCGCGCCCGCCAATGCCATCAGACGCCCGCGCGCATGATCAAGCACCCCCATCGCCCCATAAAGACCGGCCGCCAGCAGCGACAGGGCCAAAAGTGTCTCTTCCGACCGGCTGCCAAGGACGCGGTCATAGACCTGCAACATGTACAGCGGACCGGTCAGCATCAGGATATTCACCGCGAAACTGAACAGGAACGCCGTAGCCAAAATGCCAGTGCCTTCGCGCCGTATCGCGCGCAGTTCTGCTGAACCGCTGGCAAACTCCGGATGCGTCACCACCGGAACCTGCCCGAAACCTGCGAGATCACCGTCACGTGCAATGCCGTCACTGCTTTGGTCCCTTTTCTACCGGCGTATCCGTGCCAGGACCCCAGGCAACCACAAAGGTATTGCTCAAAGATGAGGAATCCCGCCGTCGCGGCAGTTCCGCCAGACGTCCGACCCACCAGCCAGTATATTTTCCTTAATTTACTGGTATGTTGAAGCGTTCAATATATCGGATAGCCCGATTTTTTTTTGCAAGGCTGTCCAGCCTTTTCAAGGGGATCGTCATGACCACGACCCGAACAGCGGCGCTTGAGCGTCAGACCTCCGGAAAGCTCTGGCTGGCCGACGGTGGCCTTGAAACCGTGATGATCTTTCTTGAAGGTCTTGATCTGCCGCACTTCGCCTCGTTTCCACTTCTGGATGACCTGCGGGGCAGGGCGGCACTGACACGCTATTTCACGACGATTCTGGATATGGCAAAATCACTGGATACCGGCGCTGTTCTTGATACCGTGACTTGGCGCGCAAGCTATGGCTGGGGAAACGTCATGGGGCTTTCGCCAATGGAAATCGACAACGCGAATCGTGAAGCGGCGGCCTTTGCAATCAATCTGCGCGATACCCGGCCTGATCAGGACATTGTCGTAAATGGCGTTGTTGGCCCGCATGGCGATGCCTATGCACCGGACTGCATCCTTACCGCTGACCAGGCGCAGGCCTATCACGCCCCGCAAATCGACACGCTGGCCAACGCAGGTGTCCAGATGATCACCGCAATGACGATCAGTTCGACCGGCGAGGCGACAGGCATAGCGCAGGCCGCCCGCGCGGCCGGCTTGCCGGTGGCACTGTCCTTCACAGTTGAAACGGATGGCCGCCTCATATCCGGCATGTCGCTGGAACAGGCCATCGCCGAAACTGATCTGGCGACGGATGGCTATCCGGCGTGGTACGGAATAAATTGCGCGCATCCCGATCATTTCCGGGCCGTGCTGAACGGATCATGGGTGACGCGAATTGGCGCCGTTCGCGCGAATGCATCGCGCAAAAGTCATGCCGAACTCGACACATCGACTGAACTCGATGCCGGAAACGCCGATGAGTTGGGCATTCTGTACTCCGACCTTAAACGCTTGCTGCCCGCACTTCGTGTCGTCGGCGGTTGTTGTGGAACCGATCAGACGCATATCTCTGCCATCGGGTTGGCGTGCATACATCATTGATCTGCCGTGCAAGCCGTCAGAACCGCGCGTGACCTGCGCGGTCCGATGCAGCCGCACTTCCACTTGCGGGCCGGAAACTTCTCGGCTAAACGCCTCTCACTTCACAGGCGGAGTGCGGGCTTACAGGGGAGAAATCCCTGTCGGTCCACCGGTTGTCTCGGATCACGTCCAAGATGAATCATTCCGCCGAGGCGCAAACCGGAAAGGACTTTGGACATGGCGCTCCCCGAATTCTCCATGCGTCAGCTTTTGGAAGCTGGCGTTCACTACGGCCACCAAACGGCTCGCTGGAACCCCAAGATGGGCGAGTTCATCTACGGCGACCGGAACGGTATCCACATCATCGACCTGACGCAGACCGTTCCCATGCTGGACGCGGCACTGTCGGTCGTGCGCGACACGGTTGCCAAGGGTGGTCGAATCCTGTTCGTCGGGACCAAGCGTCAGGCACAAAAGCCGATCGCGGACGCGGCCGACAAATGCGCGCAGTTCTATATGAACCACCGCTGGCTGGGTGGCACGCTTACCAACTGGAAGACCGTCTCGCAGTCGATCCAGCGCCTCAAGCAGCTGGACGAGCTGATGACGCATGGTGCCGAAGGCATGACCAAGAAAGAACGCCTGAACATGGAGCGTGAGCAGGGCAAACTGCAAGCCTCGCTGGGCGGTATCCGTGAGATGGGCGGCACCCCGGACCTGATCTTCATTATCGACGTGGGCAAGGAAAGCCTTGCGATTCTCGAGGCGCAGAAGCTGGGCATCCCGGTGATCGGCGTGGTTGATACCAATACCTCGCCTAAGGGTGTGGACTACATCATCCCCGGCAATGACGACGCCGCCCGCGCGATCCAGCTTTACTGCGACCTGATCGCCCGTGCCGCCCTTGATGGCATGTCGGCCCAGATGGGTGCCGCAGGCATCGACCTTGGCGCGCTGGAAGTTGCCCCCGAGGAAGAGGCTGTCGCCGAGGCCTGAGGCCCCGTCGCATCCCCGTTACCCGGCGGGGGTAAGCCCCGTCGGGAAACTGATTGATATGAGGAGAGCCTTGAATGGCAATCACCGCTCAGATGGTGAAGGAACTGCGCGAAGGTACGGGCGCAGGCATGATGGACGCGAAGCGCGCCCTGACTGAAACCGATGGCGATATGGAAGCGGCAGTCGACTGGCTGCGCACCAAGGGCCTTGCAAAAGCCGCCAAGAAAGCCGGGCGCACAGCCGCTGAAGGTCTTGTCGGCGTTGCCGTTTCGGGCGGCAAGGGTGTTGCAGTCGAAGTGAATTCGGAGACCGACTTCGTTGCAAAGAACGCCGAGTTTCAGGCGTTGGTCGCGGGTTTTACCAAGGCGGCCCTGTCGGTCGCGGATGTTGACGCGTTGAAGGCATCGCATCTGGGTGACAAGACCGTGGATACCGTGCTGAACGAGGCTATCGCGCGCATCGGTGAGAACATGACCCTGCGCCGAATGGCGACGCTGGAAGGTGATTTCGTTGCGGCCTATGTCCACAACGCAGCCGCCGACGGCATGGGTCGGATCGGCGTATTGGTGGCCGTGAAAGGCACCGACAACGGCATTGCGAAACAGATCGCCATGCATGTTGCGGCGACCAATCCGGCTTCGCTCAGCGAGCAGGATCTTGACCCCGCCGTGGTCGAGCGTGAGCGTGCCGTTCAGCTTCAGACGGCAATGGAAGAAAACGCAGCGTCACCCAAACCCAAGCCCGAGTCAGTGATCGAGAAGATGATCGTTGGCCGTATGGACAAGTTTTTCAAGGAAGTCACGCTTCTCAATCAGAAGTTCGTTCTGAACCCCGACATCACAGTGGCTCAGGCCGCAAAGGATGCGGGCGTCGAGGTTGTGGGTTTTGTCCGCATGGCCGTCGGCGATGGGATCGAAAAGGAGAAAGAGGATTTCGCAGCCGAGGTTGCCAAGACTCTTGCCGGCTGATCCGGGGCACGGCAAGGCCTTGACTGGCCTGACCTGCAACGAGATCCAAAGTTGAAACGGTGCAGTCAAAGGCTGCACCGTTTTCTTTTGCGTCATGAAACCGGGGGTGATGACGGCCGATAACACGAATATCATCGTGTAAGCTATTTATATAAAAGTCTTTCTGCTGTGCGCCTCCGATGTTCAAAGCCCGTTCACCGGGACTTTCAGAAAGACCCGGCCGCTGGCATCGGATGGCGGCATCTGACCGGCCCGCATGTTTACTTGCAGCGACGGGATAATCAGCTTTGGCATCCCCAATGTGGCATCGCGCGCCGTTCGCATGGCAACGAAACTGTCGCGGTCGCGTCCGGCGCCGATATGCACGTTCAGCGCCTTCTGTTGGCCCACGGTGGTTTCCCAGGCGAAAGCATCGCGGCCCGGTGCCTTGTAGTCATGGCAGACGAAAACCCGCGTTTGGTCGGGCAGGGCAAGGATTTTCTGGATGGAGCCGTAAAGCGCCTCGGGCGATCCGCCCGGAAAGTCGCAGCGCGCCGTGCCGTAGTCGGGCATGAACATCGTATCCCCAACAAAGGCTGCATCTTCAATAACATAGGTCAGACAAGCCGGCGTGTGGCCGGGGGTGTGCATCACATGGGCGGTCAACGCGCCGATGGTGAAGGTATCGCCATCCTTGAACAGCGCGTCGAATTGCGAGCCGTCGCGCTGAAACTCGGTGCCTTCATTGAACACCTTGCCGAAGGTGTCTTGCACGACGGTGATCTTCTCGCCGATCCCGATCTTGCCGCCGAGCCGGTCTTGCAGATAGGGGGCGGCGCTGAGATGATCGGCATGGACGTGGGTTTCAAGGATCCAGGCGACCGCAAGGCCCTTGGCCTGCACATAGACCGCTACCGCGTCGGCCGAGCGGGTATCGGTGCGGCCCGACGCGTAATCGAAGTCAAGAACCGAGTCGATGATGGCACAGGCGGGGCTGGCCGCGTCCTTAACGACATAAGAGACGGTATTTGTCGCCTCATCAAAAAATGCCTGTATCGCAGGCGGTTGTACGGATGTCGTAAGCCTTGAGGTGGTGGTCATCTGCACCTCCATAGCGGGGCGTGTCACCGACAGACCATAGTCCTTGTCCGGTGATTTGGTAAGGGCGGAATGCTATAGCCCGGTCTGGGCCGCTGCGCGCAGGGCCGCGATGTTCTTGCTGTAAGGCTCTGAATTTGCGATCGATCCGCCTTTGAACACGGCTGATCCCGCCACCAGAACATCGGCGCCGACCGCGACAACCCGTGGCGCGGTGTCAACCGTCACGCCGCCGTCGATCTGGATCAGAATGGGCCGTGCACCAATCATCGCGCGCAGGCGGCGCACCTTTTCGTATTGCGAAGCGATAAAACTTTGTCCGCCAAAGCCGGGGTCCACAGTCATCACACATAGAATATCAATACTGTCGAGCAGATACTCCACAGCGTCGATACCGGAACCGGGATTTATCGCAAGACCAGCCTTTTTTCCAAGCGCACGAATGGTTTGCAGCGTGCGGTGAATGTGCGGCCCGGATTCGGGATGCACGGTAATATGGTCGGCACCGGCATTCGCGAACGCCTCGATGAAGGGGTCGGCGGGGGCGATCATCAGATGCACGTCCATCACGCCTTTGATGTGGGGTCGCAGGGCAGCACACATCGGCGGACCAAAAGTTATGTTCGGCACGAAATGCCCGTCCATAACATCGACATGTATCCAGTCCGCTCCGGCTGCTTCCAATGCAACGCATTCTGCTCCGAAATTTGCAAAGTCGGCGGCCAGGATAGACGGGGCGATCAGAATGGGGCTGTGCGGTATCATGCGGTTTTGTCCGGTTTGAAAGGCAGGCGAGTTCCGTTTGCTAACCGGATACACGCTGAAAGGCCAAGGATTTATCGGTTAACCCACAGGCATATATTACATAATACCGATTATCGGACTTAAATAGACGAGTTTCTGGGGCTGATGCCTTTCAATCAGATGTATCACCCTTCGCCTGCAATACACTCACCCCCGCGCCAGCAAAGCCTCGATTTCGGACCGCGCGGGCATTGACGGTGCGGTTCCTGCCCGTGTCACCGAAATGCCGGCCGTGGCCGCACCATAGCGCACGGCATCGACCGGCGTCAGGCCGCGCGCCAGAGCCGCCGCGAAGCCGCCGCTGAACGCGTCACCGGCGCCGGTCGTCTCAAACACCGGACCGGCGTTGAATACCGGCACATGCACCGTCATCACCCCGTCATGGAACAGCGCCCCTTGCGCGCCCAATGTGATGATGGCGGCGCCGGCCCCCATGGCGCGCAACGCTTGCGCCGCCGCAAATGCCTGTTCCGGCGTTGCCACCGGCAGCCCGGTCAGCGCCTCGGCCTCGGATTCGTTCGGCGTGACGTAATCGCACAGCGCCAGTATGCCATCCGGCAAGGCTGCGGCGGGTGCCGGGTTCAAAATCGTGACCGCCCCCCCTGCCCTCGCGATCTGCAAGGCTCGCTGCGCCGCAGCAATCGGTTGCTCCAATTGCGTCACGAACACAGCGGCGCCGCCGATCAGATCTGCCCGCGCGTCGATATCGGCAACCGAGATGTCGCCCGCCACGCCGGGGCAGACGATGATCGCATTGTTACCCGTAACCGCTTCGACAAAGATATAGGCGGCCCCGGTGTAGCCCTGATCCACCATCGTGACCGCCGGGATCACCCCCGCCGTCGCCCATGTGGCCAGCGCCATGTCGCCGAACGGATCGCGCGCAAGTCGCGTTATAATATGTGTCTCGGCCCCGGCCATGGCTGCTGCAACCGCCTGATTGGACCCTTTTCCGCCCGGCCCAAGGGCAAAAGACCGGCCCAAAATTGTTTCTCCCAGCTTTGGCTGGCGGTCCGCGCGGTAGGCGGTATCAGCGACAAAGACACCCAATACGACGACCCGGCCTTGGGTCATGCGTCTGGAGGGATCACGCCCTTGCGAAAGATGAAACAGCCGTAAAACCGCCGCTCGCCCGTCTGAATCACCGCATAGGCCTGTTTAGCCTGTTCATAAAAGGCAAAACGCTCGATCCCGAGCATCCGGCGCGGGCGGCCTTCGGCGTGGTCGATCTGGGCCTGCACTTCGACCTGAACGGCGGGAATTTGGGCGGCGTCGCCCACAACTTCCATCCGGCCCGCGAAATCATCCACGAAGGTATCCAGTGGCATGACCGACAGCACCGCCTGCGCGGCCTGCCCGCAGGTCAGGTTGTCCATCCGCAACAGCGATCCCAGCGTTGTTTGCCGCGCAATGCTGTCGGCGGGAAAGTTGGTATCCGCGATCACCAGAGTGTCGCCGTGGCCCATCGCTCGCAGACAGTGCAACACGTCGGCAGTCAGACGGTGGTCAAGCCCTTTGAGCATGGCATCCTCTCTTGTCAGATCAGTCGAAATGGGTTTGGACGGCCTCGGCAAAAGCCGTTGCAAGCGCAGTTTGCGCCGGTATGTCATAGTGGATGCCGTCAAGTTCGGACACGGCGATCAGCGCGCCTGCATCAATGAATGGCACTCCGAGGCGGGCCGCGACATTTGCGATGCGCGCGCCCAGTTCGTACGAGATCGGCTCGCCTCCGCGAAAGATCGCGCCAAGATCGTCAACTTCAAGGATCGGCCGCGGGGCCACCAGGATCACGCCGGGGGCGGTTTGCGCCGGGCCGGTTCCAGAGGCGCGGATCACCTGCACCAGCCGTTCCAATGACAGGGATATATCCATCGCGTTGACCGAAAAGCGTTCCTTCAGGTCATTTGTTCCAAGCATCATTATGACCACGTCGATCGGCTGATGGCTTTCCAGAATGGCTGGCAGCACCGACAGCCCGTTGCGATGCGCGCCCTCGATGGGGTCATCATGCACGGTGGTGCGACCCGGCAGGCCTTCCTCGATCACGCGCCAACCCGGCAAGGCCGCCGCCAGTTGCTCGGTCCAGCGGATGGTCCAGTCGTATCGGCCGGTGTCATCAAGCGATGTCATCGGCATGGTGCCATGCGTGTTGCTGTCACCATAGCACAAAAGGGTGCGTGTCATCCGGCTCTGTCCCCCGTTGCCGCGTCAGGAATATGGATAAGGTCGAAACGCCGGTCTGGATGCGCTGCCTCAGCGGGGTTGAAAGCGTGACGTTCGCGGAACGCCGACGTCAGGTCACGCGAACCGATCCAACGCATGACAGGGGTTTCCTGTGCCGTCGGTTCCACCTCTACGACAGGTGCCGGGCAGTCGCCTGCATCGGTCGGGCCCTGATGTCGGGGGCGGCTGCCAACGATCATGCGCGGGCCACCCTGCAGCCAGATCGCCCTGCCAGCACGCCGATTTGCCGATTTGCGACCGCAATAGGAACGCCTGCAAGCACAACAGGACTTGGGCAGATCGCGGATCGTGACTTCGGCCATCGCATTCCCGTGGATTGTCGCTTGCCATCATGCGTATCGCAGCCAAAGCCGGCTGTCCACCTTCTGACCATACTAACATGTCAGAGGTCTTGGCGTGGCGTGCCAACCTTTTGGAAGTGTTTATCTGCGCGCCGGACGCGGGATCGCCCGCTGACGCCGACCGGCAACAGATTGGCGAAATTGCGCTGGGTAGGACCAATTCCGGCGTTCCCGAGGACGAGGCGCGTCTGGGTCGAGCTTGCCCTCATCGGTTCGAACTGACGACACCTGCCCCGCTTGCTGTTGCGCGACGTTCGGGATGAGGCCCGTCTGGCCTTGGCCAGCGCTGTGGGAAAGTCTCTTTCCAGAGGGGACGCCACAAGCTAACATGTTAGTATGATGATACAGGACGATCTTTTGTACGCCGTGTCGCACGACATTTTCCCGGCCGTCCGGTATCACTTCGGGCGAGCGCTGGTGCGGCCTGCCGTGCCGGGTAATGGCTTCGCCAACCAGACCCATCGGTTTATCGGCGCATGTGCGATTGGCAGCTTTCCTGCGTTTGGGGCTGATCCTGATCCGTAGTAACGTGTGCTGTTCATGTGGCCGACTGACGAGAGAAAGGTTTTCTGATGCCCCTCCAGACCCGCCATTGGGACCGCATGCAAAATGGCGGGCTTACGTTTACCGAACTGGGGTTCGGGACTGCGCCCCTGGGCAACCTCTTCCGCGCGGTTCCGGACGACGAGTGCGACGCGATCCTTGCCGCCGCATGGGCCGCCGGGGTGCGATATTTTGATACCGCACCTCTCTATGGCTTCGGGCTGTCAGAGACACGGCTCAATCGCTTTCTGCGCGGCAAACCACGCGACAGCTATGTGTTGTCCAGCAAGGTGGGCCGCGTTTTGCGCCCCTGCCGCAGCGGAGAAACGCAGGATGGGATCGGCAAGTTTTTTGACGTGCCGGCCCGCAAGGAAGTGTTCGATTACGGCTATGACGGCGTGATGCGGTCGTTCGAGGCCAGCCTTGAGCGGCTGGGTGTGGACCGGATCGACATTCTGTTTGCCCATGATCTGGACATCTTCACCCACAAATCCCAGGCGGCAATGGACCTGCGGATCGACGAATTCATGTCGGGTGGCTACCACGCCCTGCTGCGGCTGCGCGACGAAGGCGTGATCCGGGCATTCGGCGCGGGGGTGAACGAATGGCAGCCCTGCAAGACGCTGACCGAGCGCGGAGATTTCGACATCTTCCTGCTCGCCGGGCGTTATACCCTACTGGAGCATCAGGCGCTGACCGAGTACCTGCCGCTGGCTGGCGGGCGCGGCATCGGCCTTGTGATGGGCGGTGCCTATAACTCCGGCATCCTGGCCACCGGTCCGCGCCCCGGCGCGAAGTGGTTCTACGATGCTGCCCCGCAAGAGGTGCTGGACCGGGCGGGGCGCATACAGGCCGTCTGCGCGACATACGGGGTGCGCCTTGTCGATGCCGCGTTCCAGTTCGCGCTGCGGCACCCGGTGGTGGTGTCGGTCATTCCGGGGGGTCAGGGGGTTGCGGAAATGGCCAGCAACATCGCGGCGGCATCGGCGGTGATCCCGGACGCGCTTTGGGCCGATCTGAAAGCGGCGGGGCTGATGCACGCCGATGCGCCGGTCGGTGTGTAGGATGATCGACGCGCATCAGCATTTCTGGAACCCCGCGCGCGGCGATTACGGCTGGATGCCGCCCGCCGATCCTGTGCTGTCGCGCCGCTATGGACCGGCCGATCTTGCGCCGCATCTGGCGCAACACGGGGTCGCACAGACCGTGCTGGTGCAGGCGGCCCCCAGCATTTCGGAAACCGAGTATATGCTGGGCATTGCCGATGCCGTGCCTTTCGTGGCGGGGGTAGTCGGCTGGGTGGACTTCGAAAATCGGTCGGACCGTGCGGAACTGGCCCGTCTGGCCCGGCACCCGGCGTTCAAGGGTGTACGCCCGATGATTCAGGATATTGCCGATGACGCCTGGATGCTGCGCGAGGATGTTCAATGGGGCTACCACGCGGTGATCGACGAAGGACTGACCTTTGACGCGCTGGGGTTTCCGCGCCATCTGGCGCATTTCCTGACGCTGTTGAAGCGCTATCCGGATATGCGGGTGGTGATCGACCATTGCATGAAGCCGCAGATCCGGGCGCATTCCTCTGACAGCTTCGCCCATTGGGCCGACGGAATGGCACGGCTGGCGGACCAGACGGGCGCATACTGCAAATTCTCGGCGCTGGTGACCGAGGCTGCACCGGGATGGACCACGGACGATCTGAAGCCCTATGTCGATCATGTGCTGGCGGTGTTCGGGCCGGAGCGGGTGATGTGGGGGTCGGATTGGCCGGTTTGCCGGCTAGCGGCCAGTTATGACGATTGGCTGGCTGCCGCCAAGACCTTGACGGCGCATCTGGCGGATCAGGAAAAAGCGCGCGTTTTTGGCGGCGCGGCGGCTGCGTTCTATGGGCTTTGACCCATAAGGGCGCGCCAATCGGTTGTCGCGTGCTGCCCGGCGGCACTACTCTCCGCCGGGCCAGGTGCCAGTTATGGCATGGGCCGCCCAGTCTGCCAGTGCTGGCGGGATCGATTCCGGATCGGGTGCCTGTGGCCGAACTGCAAGTGTCAGACAGGCGCAAACAACTCGGGTCGCGCGACCACGAGAGGTTCAAGGTAGGTCACCAGCTGGCGCAGATGGGCCTGCGTCGCGACGCGGGCCGCAACCGGATCGCGGGATTCAAGGGCGGTCACGATGGCCTGATGTTCGGTCAGGGTGATCTGCACCCGCCCCGGATGCGGCAGGATCAGCCGACGGGCTCGGTTGACATGGACCCAGGATGTTTCAGCCAGAGCAGCCAGATGCCGAAAGCCGGTGAAGGACAGGATCAACTGGTGCATCTGCGAATCGGTCTGATAGAAACCGGCAAAATCCTGATCGGTCATCAGGGCCTCTTGCACCCGCAGATTGCGCCGTAGCTGCACCAGCTGATCTTCGGTGATGGTGCGCGCAACCAGTTCTACCGCGGCCAGCTCCAGCGCTTCGCGCAGAAAGGCACCCTCGCGGATTTCCTCCATCGAAAAGCGGGCGACGAAAGTGCCGGACTGCGGCACGACATCGACAAGACCTTCGGCCGCCAGCCGGGCCACCGCTTCGGCCACCGGGGAACGCGATACGCCAAACACCTCGCAGATCTCGGGCTTGCGCAACACTTCGCCGGGTCGGTAGGCCAAAGACAGGATGGCGGACTTGAGGGAAAGATAGACCCGCTGCGCCAACGAGCCATCAAACACGTCAAGCGGTTGCAGGCGCGGCGGGTTTGGCTCTTGCGGCGGGATATCTTTCACGAGTAACATACTAGCATGTTAGCTGCGACCACTGCCCTGTCAAGCCTGACGCCCCATCGGTGCGTGGCGACCGGACCCGGTGATCGCCAGGCAGGAAACCTGTGTCATGACTGTAGCCATTCCCGCTGTGATTCGCCTGAACCCCGCTGATAATGTGGTGATCGCGCTGTGCGACCTCGGGTCGGGTGCGGCCGTGCCGCATGTTGTAGCGCCGCTTGCCGGACCCGTCTCGCGCGGTCACAAGATTGCCGTCGTGGCGATTGCCGAAGGGGCCAATGTTCTGCGTTATGGCCAGATCATCGGGGTCGCCACGCGGCCGATTGCGGCAGGCGAACATGTGCATGTTCACAACCTGGGGATGGGCGAGCATGAGCGTGACTATGCGTTCTCGACCGATCGGCGCGCCCTGCCTGCCCCCGATACGCTGCGCTATTTCAACGGCTTCCGCCGGGCCGATGGCGGCGTGGGGACGCGAAACTATCTGGGTATCCTGACCTCGGTGAACTGTTCGGGGTCGGTCGCGCGGTTCATTGCCGAAGGCGTGGAAAAAGCGGGCTGGCTGGACGAGTTTCCCAATGTCGACGGGGTGGTGCCGATCGTGCATGGCACGGGCTGCGGCATGTCGGGCAAGGATGAAGGCTATGACACGCTGTTCCGCACGCTCGCGGGCTATGCGCGCAACCCGAACTTTGCCGGTATCCTGCTGGTGGGTCTGGGATGTGAGGTGATGCAGGTGCCGGATCTGATCGGGCGGGCGCGAATGCGGGCCGATGGCAATTTCCGCTACATGACGATCCAGCAGAGCGGTGGCACCCGCAAGACCATTGCGCGCGGCATGGCCGAATTGCGCGAGATGGCCGCAGTCGCGAACCTCGCCACCCGCGAGCCGGTCGGGCTTGAGCACCTGATGATCGGGATGCAGTGTGGCGGCTCCGATGGATACTCCGGCATCACCGCCAACCCGGCACTGGGCCATGCGTCGGATCTGCTGGTGGCGCATGGCGGCACCACGATCCTGTCGGAGACATCCGAGATTTATGGCGCGGAACACTTGCTGACCCGCCGCGCCGTGACGCCCGACGTGGGGCAGAAAATCGTCGAGCGGATTCGCTGGTGGGAAGATTACACTGCGCGCAATGGCGGTGAGATGGACAATAACCCCTCGCCCGGCAACAAGAAGGGCGGATTGACGACGATTCTTGAAAAATCACTGGGCGCGGTGGCCAAGGGTGGCACCGCCCCGTTGACGCAGGTTTACAAGTTTGCGGAACCGATCACCGAGCGGGGTTTCGTGTTCATGGACAGCCCCGGCTATGACCCCACTTCGGTCACGGGTCAGATCGCGTCGGGGGCAAACCTGATCGCCTTTACCACCGGGCGAGGATCGGTCAGCGGCTACAAGCCCACGCCTTGCATCAAGCTTGCGACTAATACCGAGATGTATGACCGGATGTCCGAGGATATGGACATCAACTGCGGCGACATCATCTCGGACGGTGTGACGCTGGAGGAAAAGGGGCGCGAGATCTTCGAGTTGTTCCTGCGTGTCGCCTCGGGCGAACAGACGAAATCAGAGGAACTTGGCTTTGGCGGGGCGGAATTCGTACCCTGGGCCATGGGCGCGGTGATGTAGGGAGAGACTCTTGAGATTACAGGGGAAAACAGCCTTTTGTACCGCCTCGGGCGCGGGCATCGGGCTTGCCACCGTGCGGGCCTTCGTTGCCGAGGGCGCGCGGGTGGTGGCGACAGACATATCCGCCGAGGCGCTGGCAGTGCTGTCGGGTGACGGGATTGAGACGCATGTTCTGGACGTGACGGATGGTGCGGCGGTTGCGGCCATCGCAGCAAGGGTCGGCGCACCCGATATTCTGTTCAACTGTGCAGGTTACGTGCATGCCGGAACGATCCTGGAGTGCGACGAACCGGCCTTCGATTTTTCGGTCAACCTCAACGTCAAGGCGCTGTACCGTATGACCCGCGCATTCCTGCCAACGATGATCGCCGCGGGGGGCGGGTCGATCGTGAATATTGCTTCGGTTGCCTCGTCAATGATCGCGGCGCCCAACCGCTTTGTCTATGGTGCGACCAAAGCCGCCGTGATCGGCATCACCAAATCGGTCGCAGCGGACTATGTGACAAAGGGGATCCGATGCAACGCGATTTGCCCGGCGACGGTGGAAAGCCCGTCGCTGCAATCACGGATGGAGGCGACGGGCGATGCCGACGCCGCCCGCGCCGCCTTCATCGCGCGTCAACCAATGGGCCGCATCGGGCGACCCGAAGAAATAGCAGCCCTTGCGGTCTATCTTGCCAGCGATGAAAGTGCCTTCATCACCGGTCAGGCCATAGCCATCGACGGCGGCTGGACAAACACCTGAGGTAAAACATGAAGCTTTTGCGCTATGGCCCCGTTGGGGCAGAGAAACCTGGAATACTCGATGCGCGGGGCCACCTGCGGGATCTGTCAGCACATGTTGATGATATTGCCGGAGCCGCGCTGACCCCCGACGGGTTGGACCGGTTGCGGGCGCTGAACCCGGAAAGCCTTCCCGTCGTCACGGGGTCACCCCGGATCGGGGCTTGTGTCGGGCGGATCGGCAAATTCATTTGCGTTGGGCTAAATTATGCCGACCACGCCGCCGAGTCCGGCATGGCCGTGCCACCCGAGCCTGTGCTGTTCATGAAGGCCACGTCGGCGGTTTGCGGGCCGAACGATGATGTGATCATTCCCAAGGGATCGGAAAAGACCGACTGGGAGGTCGAGCTTGGCATCGTGATCGGTCGCGAGGCGCGCTACATTGACGAGGCGCAGGCGATGGCGCATGTGGCAGGCTATTGCGTGATCAACGACGTGTCCGAACGCGCCTTTCAGATCGAGCGGTCGGGCCAATGGGTGAAGGGCAAATCCGCCGATACTTTCGGGCCGACCGGCCCCTGGCTCGTCACGGCCGACGAGGTGCCGGACCCGCAGAACCTGCCGATGTGGCTGGAGGTGGATGGTCACCGGTATCAGAATGGCAGCACGAAAACGATGGTTTATGGCGTGCGACATCTGGTCAGCTATATCTCGCAGTTCATGTCATTGCAGCCCGGCGATGTGATTTCCACCGGCACGCCGCCGGGTGTCGGCATGGGGCAAAAGCCCGCGCCGATCTATCTGCGCCCCGGACAGGTAATCACGCTGGGCATTGATGGTCTGGGTGATCAGCGGCAAGTAACGCGCGCCTGGGGCGCATGAGCAGCGGGGCGGTCAAAGCCGCCCCACCACCCGTTCGATCCCCGATTTAAGCGTTACGGTGGTGAAAGGTTTTTTTACCAGATGGTTCAGGCCAAGTTCCTGCCCTTGCCTCAGAATCTCGGGGCTTGATGCCTCGGTCATCAGAATGAAGCCGATCCGCTGGGTCGAGCGGTTCTGCCGAAGTGCCGCAAGCAGTTGCAATCCCGTCATTCCGGGCATGTTCATGTCCGCGATCACCAGATGCACCGGTCGAGCCGCCAATATCCCCAATGCGGTGCGGCTATCGCCCTCTGTGGTGTGATGCGTGATGCCAATTTCATCCAGCGCCTGCGAGACCAGGGCGCGGCTGACAGCGGTGTCATCGACGATCAGGATGCGGAGCGTTTCCTTCAGGCTCATGCGGCCATACCGCGCTGACCAGCCGGCACAGCCAACTGACGACCATGACTGCGCGGCTGCCCGGACGTTCCGCGCCGAGTCAAACCAGTAACCATGATGTGCAGCCCATTGCGCCTGTCCATGCTGCACAGCGTTACGCAGGAAGGGTAAACAAACGGTTGTTCACGTCTTCCCGAGACAGACCCGCGGCGTATCGTCTTGGCGCGCCGTATCTGACCAGCCGGCAATCTGCGAACGCCGACCACCGAGCGAACATGTCGCCGCGCTCAAGCCGCCTATGCGGGTTTGTTGAAGAGCCCTTGAATAAATGGGATGGCGGATGCAAACCTGCGTTTGCTCGACAGACTTGTCCCGCGACGGCTGCGACGGGTAAATCTGCAGTTGGCCTTTGCACAATGTCCTGAGGAAAGCCACGGTCGCGCTTGGCGCGCCGAGGCCCTTCACGTCCCCTCGATCATAGCGCCAATGGCGTGGGAGGAGCATGGGCCTCCAAACTGCAAATGCGTGTTGTTTCGCCCCGAACTGCAGAGGGAAATCCGCCCACTACCTACATTGAAAATATTGGTGCACCCGACACGATTCGAACGTGTGGCCTCTGCCTTCGGAGGGCAGCGCTCTATCCAGCTGAGCTACGGGTGCCTGACGTGTACTTAACTTGCGACAGCGGTCTTCGCAACGCGCAAATTTAGCCGAAAAGCTCGTGACACAGTTCCAGTGCGGCAACGAGCGAGTCCACTTCGGACTTGGTGTTGTATAGGCCGAAAGACGCGCGGCAAGTGGCACCGACGCCCAGATGGTTCATCAGCGGCATTGCGCAATGGGTGCCGGCCCGCACGGCGATGCCCTTTTTGTCCAACACCGTCGAGATGTCATGGGCATGCGCAGCGCCGTTCAGCGTAAACGAGAAGATGGCCCCCTTGGTGGCGGAATTGCCTTGCAGGTTCAACCAGTTCAATCCCGAAAGACGGGTTCGTGCATAATCGCGCAGGTCATCTTCATGCGTGGCAATCGCGTCCATCCCCAGCCCGGTCATATAGTCCAGCGCCACACCCAGACCGATCTGCTGCACGATGCCGGGCGTTCCGGCCTCGAACTTCATCGGGGGGTCGTTCCAAGTGACGCCGTCGCGCGTCACCTCGCGGATCATGTCGCCGCCACCTAAGAAGGGCCGCATTTCCACCATCCTCTCACGCGTGATGAAGATCGCGCCGGAACCACTTGGTCCATATAGCTTATGGCCGGTTATAGCATAAAAGTCGCAGCCGATGGCCTGCACATCGACCGGCATGTGAACGGCGGCCTGCGAGCCATCCACCAGCACCGGCACGCCTTTTTCGCGCGCGCCCCGGCAGATGGCGGCCACATCCACCTTGGTGCCAAGCACATTCGACATATGCGTGACTGCGATCAGGCGGGTGCGCGGGGTGATCGCATCCAGCACCGCCTGCGGGTCAAGGTCGCCGTTGGCGTCGATATCAACCCATTTCAACACCACCCCCTGCCGTTCGCGCAGGAAATGCCACGGCACGATATTGGCGTGATGTTCCAGGATCGACAACACGATCTCGTCTCCCGGTTGCAACCGGGGCGCAGCCCAGCCATAGGACACCAGGTTGATGCCTTCGGTCGTGCCGGAGGTAAAGACGATCTCGTCCTCGGACCCCGCGTTCAGAAAGCGCGCAATCTTGCCACGCACAGCCTCGTACTTATCGGTCGCAAGGTTCGAAAGATAGTGCAAGCCCCGGTGAACATTTGCATATTCTGCGGCATACCCTTGGGTCACGGCGTCGATCACCGCGCGCGGCTTTTGGGCCGATGCCCCATTGTCGAGATAGATCAGCGGGGTGCCGTTCACCTCGCGCGACAGAATCGGGAAATCGCGGCGCACCGCGTTCACATCATACATGGTCATCCCCCCGGCCCGCCCGACACGGCAAAGATCACCAGCGCCAGCGCAAAGCCCAGCAGAAACATTCCCAGAACGATCCCGCCGAACACTGCGATAAGCGATTTAAATCCATGAAGTTCGGCGATGAAGTTGCACAAAAGCCAAACGAATATCGCAAAACCGGCCAAGTTCACCGGGCCGGCAAGTGGCGGCAGAGCCACCTGCACCACAAGCTGCACGACCTGAAGACCCAGCATCAGCAGTTGCAACCAGACTAGCACCACCAGCGCATCGGCAAAGCGCCCCGTGCCACCCCGTGCGCGGCCAAGCCAATAGGTCATATGCACGATCGCCAGCAGCAGGACGCCTTGCAGGGCCGCCGTACGGAACGGGCTTTGCATCAGATCGCTTAGAACATCGCGGTCATCGACAGGGATCAGGCCAAAGCTGAGATGGGTCAGGATCGCGCTGCACACCGCAATCAGGCCAAGCCCAAGCCAGCGGGCCTGCATCGGTAGGCCCAGTGCGATCACACGCCGCACCCCGCTGCGGGGGTCTTGCAGCGTGTGACGCGCCTCGGTCAGCAGTAATTGCAGGGTGGGGTTCATGAAGAACGCTCCGCTTCGATCAGAGAGTTCGACCAGAGCAGCAGAAAAGCCAGCAAAACCAATACCCCTACCGTTGTCAGTGCCACGCTTGGCCCGATAACCCCCCGCACCAGACCATGCAACAGCATCAGCGGACTGACCGCAAGCAAGGTCCAGAACAGAGCAAGGCGCGCCCCGAACGCACTGCCTTTGCCACCCAGTGCGCGGGCAACAAGATGGCTGAGCGCCGCCAATCCATACGCCAGTGGCGGCACCAGGAACAACGTCGCCAGCAACGCCCCGCCCATCCGTGCATCCAGCGGGATCGTGGGGTCAAGATAGGCGGCCCGCGCCAGCCCCGGCCATTGCGAGACGAAGATCAGCAGGCACGCCCCCATCAGCAACGCCAGCGCCCGGCCCTCTTGCGGCCCGGCGTCCAGCTTGCGGCGCAGAACCGCACGCGGCCGGCGATAGCTTTCAATGATATCGGTACTGACTGGCATTCAGTGCTCGTGCCGCGCCAGCCAATTTTCCAGCCGCTGACGAATGTCTTCGCCAATGGCCGCATCGTCGATTTCGGCAATCGCCTCGGCCAGGAAGGCCAGAACCAGCAACGATTGTGCAGCTTTTTGCGGTATCCCGCGCGCGCGCAGGTAAAACAGCGCCACCTCATCGATTGCGCCCGAGGTGGAGCCGTGCGAGCATTTCACATCGTCGGCATAGATCTCCAGCTCTGGCTTGGCCAGAAACTGGCTGTCACCGTCCAGCAGCAACGACTGGCTGATCTGATAGCCGTCAGTCTTCTGCGCGCCGGATTTCACCAGGATCTTGCCCTGAAACACGCCTACGGCGCCGTTCTTCAGCACTTTCTTGAACACCTGACGGCTTTCGCAGCGCAGACCGGCATGGGTGACAAACACCGTATCGTCGTGGTGAAAGGCCCCATCACCGACCGCCGCACCCGCGATATGGGCCACGCCGTCATCGCCCAACAACTCGACCACGACATCGTTGCGCGTCAGGACGCCGTTGGCCGTGAGGGTGAACGATTTGAACAGCGCCGCCGCACCCAACCGCGCAAATACATGCGTTGCAGCGCGGCGTTCGTGATCGCGCCCCTGCGCGCGGATATGGTGGAACCGGCCGCCGTCGGCCACATCCACCTCCATCACCTGAGTCAGCCGCGCTGCGGCGGGGCCGTTTTCCAGCACGGTCAGCTCCGCGCCACTTTCCACCTTGATACAATGATGCAGAATTGCATCGGAATTCTCTGATTTATGGAGATAAATCAGGGCAATCGGCATCGTTGCCTTCGCTGTTGCGCGGATCAGCAGGCCACCGCTTGCAAACGCGCTGTTCAAAGCCGCAAGCGGACGCTGCACCGGCACTTGCCCGCGCTTCTCCAGAACGCCGTAAATCTCGCGCGCCCAATGGATATCGGCCATGCCGGCAGACGACAGATGCTCGATCTCGACCCCCGCCAGCACCGGGTCATCCGAGGCTGCCGCGTCAAACACGCCATCAACGAATACCAGCTTGAGCCGGTCGATACCGTCGAACACCAGACTTTCGTCGCCCGGATCAAAGACGGCGGCAGGCGGCGGCAGGGCGGCCGTCAGATCGGATGGATCGGTATAGCGCCAGTATTCGTCACGCTTGCCAGGCAGGCCCATTGCCGCCAGCCGCGCCAGCGCATCGGCCCGTGCCGCCCCCAGCCAACCAACGGGCGCAAAGCTCAAACCCGCAATTCGCGCGGTCAGCGCGTCCTGCTTTGCCTGGGTCAAAACCATCAGGCGACCTCCGCCAGAATATCGCCGTAGCCGTTCTTCTCCACCTCATGCGCCAGGTCGGGTCCGCCCGATTTCACAATTCTTCCCTCGGCCATGATATGCACAACATCAGGGCGGATATGGTCCAAAAGTCGCTGATAATGCGTGATAACCAGGAATGCCCGCCCAGCATCGCGCAGCGCGTTCACGCCGTCTGCCACCAGCTTCATCGCGTCTACATCCAGACCGGAGTCGGTTTCATCCAGGATGCACATCTTGGGTTCCAGCATTGCCATTTGCAGGATTTCGTTGCGCTTTTTCTCGCCACCCGAAAAGCCGACATTGACCGGACGCTTCAGCATGTCGGCATCAATCTTCAACTGCCGCGCTTTGTCGCGCACCACTTTCAGGAACTCGCCGGCGGTCATTTCGTCCTGGCCGCGTGCCTTGCGCTGTGCGTTCACCGCCGTCCTCAGGAAGGTCATGTTGCCAACTCCGGGGATCTCGACCGGATACTGAAAGGCCAGAAACAAGCCTGCCGCCGCGCGGTCTTCCGGTTCCATCTCCAGCAGGTCGAGGTCATTCAAATGCGCCGAACCTTTGGTCACGGCATAGCCGTCGCGGCCCGCCAGAACGTAAGACAGCGTCGATTTTCCCGACCCGTTCGGCCCCATGATGGCATGGACCGTCCCGGCCCCGATGTTCAGGTTCACGCCTTTGAGAATCGGCTTGTCCTCGATCTCAAGTTTGACGTGCAAATCTTTGATATTCAGCATTATTCCATCTTCTCTTAAAGGGGCCGACGGTATGACTTCTGCAACAACGATCGGGCTTCGGTCGACAGCGGTCGGGGATCAAGGTGAAAGACTGCCAATCGGCCGATCTGCGCGACCGGCGCGACGAACGCCTCGACAACGTGATAGGCATTTCGGCGTGCATAATCGTCGAACAAAACGCGGACAGACCGGCGGATCAAGCGCATCACCGTCAAAAAGCAGGCGACGCGAAACCGACCGTCGACCAGCACGACATCAGGGTGCTGGAAATCGGGGCGTTTCCACACCGACAAAGGATAGCTTTTCCAACGCCGCCTGTCAGCCGCCCCCACCGGATGGCCCCAGCTACCGGTCGGTCCGATATCGGCATGAACAAGGTGAACGGCACTTCGCGGCGGATGATGCTCAAACCATCCTAGCAAGCCGGACAGCCATTTGCGATCACTTTCCACCGCAAAAATAACCTTACCCGGCATTTCGGCTGCCATGACGGTGGACCCGCCCGTGCCATACTCAAGGATCACCTTCGCCTCGGAATAGGCCGCACGCACCGCCTCTGCCTCTTTCGGCGGCAGGGTCAACTCAGGACGCGCCAAATCAGCCAAGGCACACCGCCGTTTGCAAGGTAATAGCCGCCGAACCCCGAAAACCGACGAGGCGCAAACACATGATGTTCTGGCGTTCCCCGATCGTCGGCGTCATAGCGCGTTTCATCCGACTGACCCTTCAAGCGAAATCGCGACCAGCGCCTGCGCTTCCATCGCGAATTCCATCGGCAGCGTTTGCAGCACGTCCTTTACGAACCCGTTCACCACCAGCGCCACCGCCGCCTCTTCGCCCATCCCGCGCGAGCGGCAATAGAACAGCTGGTCATCATCCACCTTGCTGGTCGTCGCCTCATGCTCGACCCGGCTCGAATTGTTCTTGACCTCGATATAGGGAACCGTATGTGCGCCACAGCCCTGCCCGATCAGCAGGCTGTCGCATTGGGTGTAATTGCGGCTGTTGGTCGCCTTCGGGTGCATGCTGACAAGCCCGCGATAGGTGTTCTGGGCGCGCCCCGCGCTAATGCCTTTCGACACGATCCGCGATTTCGTATTCTTGCCCAGATGGATCATCTTGGTGCCGGTATCGGCCTGCTGCGCGTTGTTGGCGATGGCGATGGAATAGAATTCGCCTTGGCTGTCATCGCCGCGCAGGATGCAAGACGGGTATTTCCAGGTGATCGCCGACCCTGTTTCAACCTGCGTCCACATCACTTTGGCTCGGTCGCCCCGGCAATCCGCGCGCTTTGTGACGAAGTTGTAAATCCCGCCACGGCCGTTTTCATCCCCCGGATACCAGTTCTGCACGGTGGAATATTTCACCTCGGCATCCTCAAGGATCACGATTTCAACCACCGCCGCGTGCAACTGATGGGTGTCGCGCTTGGGCGCAGTGCAGCCCTCCAGATAGCTGACATAGCTGCCTTTTTCGGCAATGATCAGGGTGCGTTCGAACTGGCCGGTGTTCTCGGCGTTGATGCGGAAATAGGTCGAAAGTTCCATCGGGCAGCGCACGCCTTCGGGAATGTAGACAAAGCTGCCATCGGTGTAGACGGCGCAATTCAGCGTGGCAAAGTAATTGTCTGATTGCGGCACGACGCTGCCCAGATACTTGCGGACAAGCTCGGGATGTTCCCGCACCGCTTCAGAAAACGAGCAAAAGATCACCCCCGCCTTCGCCAGTTCAGCCTTGAAAGTGGTGCCGACCGAAACCGAGTCAAACACCGCATCCACCGCAACACGGCGCGGCTCTTCCGAACCTTCAACACCGGCCAGAAGCATTTGTTCTTTCAGAGGTATTCCCAACTTGGCATAGGTCGCAAGCAGCTTCGGGTCCACCTCGTCCAGCGACTTCGGCTTGCCAGCCATGCTCTTCGGCTTGGCATAGTAATACTGGTCCTGATAGTCGATCTCGGGGTAGTTCAGCATCGCCCAGCGAGGCTCTTCCATCTTCACCCACCGGCGATAGGCGGCCAGACGCCACTCAAGCATCCACTCCGGCTCGTCGTTTTTCCCCGAGATCAGCCGCACGATGTCTTCGTTCAGGCCTTTTGGCGCGAACTCCATCTCGATCTCGGTTTCCCAGCCATGCTTGTACTTTCCAGCCATGGCCTGCACGGTTTCGATGGTTTCCCGGTCGACCCCGTCGCGCATCTCGGTCTGGATATTGTCGTCAAGCACAGCCATCGTCGTTCCTACTCATCATCGCTCAGGCGACCCGCGCCCGGTGGCGCGCGTAGCGTGCTGTCCAGGCGTCGATGCAACCCAGCACATCGTCTTCCGTCACAGTCGGCCCCAATGAGAACCGGATCGCCGATCCTGCCTCGGCCTCGTCATATCCCATCGCGCGCAACACGCGGCTGGCGCGCACCTTGCCCGACGAACAGGCCGACCCCGCCGATACCGCAAACCCGGCAAGGTCCATCTGCATCACCTGAGTTTCCCCCTTCCAGCCGGGGGCGATCAGGCACAGCGTATTTGGCAACCGCCGCATACCATTCCCGACAGAAATAGTCTCGAATCCTACAGCGGACAATCCTTGATCTAGAATATTTCTAAGTTGGGCAACCCGCTCCCACACCCCGTCGGCCAGATCGCGCGCAGCGGCCTCGGCGGCGGCCCCGAAACCGGCAATCCCGATCAGGTTTTCCGTCCCCGCGCGGCGTCCCATTTCCTGCCCGCCTCCCCGGATGCGCGGCTCCACGTCCAACCCGCGCTTCAGAACCAGCGCGCCAACCCCCTTCGGCCCGCCCAGTTTGTGGGCCGAAATCAGCCCCATCCCGCAGTCCAGCCAGTTGAAGGCGAACGCCACCTTGCCGAAGGCCTGCGTCAGGTCAGACACCGCCAGACCCGGCGGCAGATCCTGCATCACCCCGGTTTCTGAATTGGCCAGTTGCAGCGTGCTTTGCACAGCGTCTGCGACCAGAACCCGCCCGTCCCGGTTGACAGGAAGCGTATCGCTGCACCACGCAGACACCGCCTCATGCTCCACGGCGGAGCAGGCCAAACCCCGCCCGGCACAGGCCAGCGCCGCGGCCTCGGTCGCCCCCGAGGTGAACACGATATCCGCCCCTTCGGCCCCAAGCGCACGCGCCAGCTGCCCGCGCGCGCGCTCGATCAGTGCCTTCGCCGCCCGCCCCTCGGCATGGATCGACGATGGGTTGCCCGCAACATCCATCGCCGCAATCATTGCCGCCCGCACCTCGGGGCGCAGCGGCGTGGTCGCGTTCCAGTCCAGATAAACACGCCCGGTCAAAACCTGCCCCTGTTCCTCATGTCACCTTTGCGGAAATATCCTCGGGGGGCGAATGCGCCAACGGCGCAGAGCGGGGCAGAAAGTCCCCCTGCCCCGCCCGCGAAACCTGCAGCCCCGGTCATTGCCCGTCCACCACCTCATCGACCACCCGAAACAACGCCGGCACCGCTGGACAGGGGTGCATCTCGTTGCGGATCACATCCGACAGGCGGGTCTGGTGCAAGAACACATAGACCTGCGCCGACAGCCCTTCCCACAGACGGTTGGCCAACGATTGCGCGCGTGTCCCCGACACGCCGCCGGTGGCCCCCGCCCCGGTGTGCAGGGCGCTCACCGTCTCATCTACCGCCTCAAGGATCTCGCTGACCCGGATCGCATCGGGGTGGCGGGCCAGCCGGTAACCGCCCCCCGGACCGCGCGACGCATCGACCAGACCGGCCCGGCGCAGCTTGACGAACAACTGCTCCAGATAAGGCAACGAGATGTCCTGCCGTTTGGAAATCGCGGCAAGCGAGACAAGGTCATCAGGTTTGGCCAGCGCCAGATCGGCCAGCGCCACCATCGCATAGCGCCCCTTGGTCGACAGTTTCATCCGATGCTCCGCCGGTAAGCAATTGACGTGAGGCGGAAGGCCGCTTAACTCCGTTCCACCCCGGACACCGGCGCTGGCCGGAAGTTGGAATGGTTCTAAGTAACCCGAGCGAATTTGTCAAGAATGGCGCGCGGGCAGCAGGAAAGAGACAGGCACATCAATGCCCGAAGTTATTTTCGCAGGCCCCGAGGGCCGTCTTGAAGGCCGTTACCACCCGCAAAAAGACCGTGACGCACCGATCGCCATCGTGCTGCATCCGCATCCGCAGTTTGGCGGCACGATGAACAACAAGGTTGTCTATAACCTGCACTATGCTTTCTACAATCTGGGCTTTACCGTGCTGCGGTTCAACTTCCGCGGTGTCGGTCGCAGTCAGGGCGAATACGATCAAGGCATTGGCGAATTGTCCGACGCAGCCTCGGCGCTCGACTATCTTCAGACGATGAACCAGAACGCCAAGCATTGCTGGGTGGCGGGGTTCAGTTTTGGCGCGTGGATCGGGATGCAACTGCTGATGCGCCGCCCCGAGATTACCGGGTTCATCTCGGTCTCGCCGCCCGCCAACATGTATGATTTCAGCTTTCTGGCGCCCTGCCCTTCGTCGGGTCTGATCATCAACGGTACGGCAGACCGGGTGGCGCCGCCAAAGGATACGACCAATCTGGTGAACAAGCTGCACGAGCAGAAGGGCATAAAGATTACCCACACTCAGATCGAGGGGGCCGATCACTTCTTCAAGGACGAAGAGGCGCACATGAAACCCATGATCGGCACCGTGTCGGACTATGTGAAACGCCGTCTGACCGAAGGATCACGTTAAGCCATGGCCCTGACCGATGATCTGGCCGACGAGCTGGCCCGTGAAACCATCTTGGCAATGGAAAAGCTGGGCAATGACCGGCTCTATACCGATGTTGCCAAAGTGTTGGGGGCGTCGTCTTCGACCTTGCAAGAAGCGTTTCTGACCTCAATCCGGGTGCGTCTGGCCGAACGGCGCGGGCGGCAGTTTCTCGAGGCGGCGGTGACGGCATTCGAGACCGGATCGGCAGCGCCGGTTGCCCCGCGCGAGTCGGACCCGTCGCATTGACCGACCGGCTTGCCGCGCAGTTCGCCTTTCTGGTTGAGGCCGACAAGCTGAAACAGGTTCTGCGCGCGACGACTCTTGCCGACGGCTCGCGCCCCGAGAATTCGGGTGAACATTCCTGGCATCTGGCGCTTTATGCGATGGTTCTGGCCGATCAGGCCAGGCCGGACGTGTCTATCGACCGGGTAATCCGGATGCTGATCCTGCACGATCTGGTGGAGATTGATGTGGGCGATGTGCCGATCCATTCCGCGAACGGCGCAGCCCACGGATCGGCAGCGGTCGCGGCCGCCGAGGCGCGGGCCGCCGAACGGATTTTCGGCACGTTGCCCGGCGATCTGGGGGCCGGTTTCCGCGCACTGTGGGAAGAGTTCGAAACCGCCCAAACCCCCGACGCAATCTTCGCCAAGTCGCTCGACCGGGTTCAGCCCGTGATGCAGAACATCGCAAGCGGCGGCGGCACATGGATCACCTATGCGGTGACAGCCGAGCAGCTTGATGCGCGCGTGGGTGCCAAGATTGCACGCGGCGCGCCAGCACTGTGGGACTATGTCCGCACCCGGACTCGGGCCTTCTTCGCCTGACGCTCTTTGCGCGCCGACTGGCGCGCATCGCTGCCCCGCGAGAACCACCCGACAGGAACGGACGAGTACGACCCGACTTTGGTATACCGCCGCATGCGTTCTTCCCCGCAGCACCCATTTCCGCTATGCCCCTGCCAATCCGAATCCAAACCCAAAAGAGGCCCGCATGTCGAAGATCAAGGTAGCCAACCCCGTCGTCGAACTTGATGGCGACGAGATGACCCGGATCATCTGGGATTTCATCAAGCAAAAGCTGATCCTGCCCTATCTTGATATCGACCTGAAGTACTACGACCTCGGCATCGAGGAGCGGGACCGCACCAACGACCAGATCACCATCGACAGCGCCGAGGCGATCAAGAAATACGGCGTCGGCGTAAAATGCGCGACCATCACCCCGGACGAGCAGCGGGTCGAGGAATTCGGCCTGAAACAGATGTGGAAAAGCCCCAACGGCACGATCCGCAACATCCTGGGCGGCGTGATCTTTCGCCAGCCGATCATCTGCCAGAATGTCCCCCGCCTTGTTCCCGGCTGGACCCGGCCGATCGTGGTTGGTCGCCATGCCTTTGGCGATCAGTATCGCGCGACCGACTTCCGCTTTCCGGGCGCGGGCAAGTTGACGATGAAATTCGTCGGCGATGATGGCACGGTGATTGAACGTGACGTTTATTCCGCGCCGTCATCGGGCGTGTTCATGGGCATGTACAACCTTGATGACAGCATCACCGATTTCGCCCGTGCCTCGCTGAATTACGGGCTTAACCTGGGCTGGCCGGTGTATCTTTCGACCAAGAATACCATCCTCAAAGCCTATGACGGGCGCTTCAAGGACATCTTCCAGAAGGTCTATGAGGAAGAATTCGAAGAGGCGTTCAAGAAAAAGAAGATCGGTTATGAGCATCGGCTGATCGACGACATGGTGGCCTCGGCGATGAAATGGTCGGGCGGCTATGTCTGGGCCTGCAAGAACTACGACGGCGATGTACAGTCCGACACGGTGGCGCAGGGCTTTGGCTCGCTGGGCCTGATGACATCGGTGCTGATGACACCTGATGGTAAGACAGTCGAGGCCGAGGCGGCGCATGGCACCGTCACCCGCCACTACCGCCAGCACCAGAAGGGCGAGCAGACCTCGACCAACTCCATCGCGTCGATCTATGCGTGGTCGGGTGGTCTGAAGCACCGCGCCAAGCTGGACGACAACGCAGCTCTTGCCCGCTTTGCCGACACGCTGGAAAAGGTGACGGTGCAGGCGGTGGAAGATGGCTGGATGACCAAGGATCTGGCGCTGCTGGTCGGGCCGGATCAGAAATGGCTGACCACGATGGGCTATCTGGAAAAGGTTGACGAGTATCTCGACAAGGCACTGGCGGGCTGATCCCGCACGGGTCGCAAAACACTTTACATAGGTCAGTTATTGTGACATTTATAGGTCATGATAACTGACCCTAAATCCCACTCCCTTCTGGACGACGCGCAGGGTCTTGCCATTGGCACAACGATGGCAGCAGCATCCCTGACGCTGCTGGCGCAGTCGGGCATGATTACCGGGCAGACGGCGGGCTATGCGATGCTGGTGGCGGGGCTGACCGGGGCCAGCTTTCCGGTGGTCTATTTCCTCATCAACCTGCCGTTCTACTGGTTCGGTTACCGCCGTTTTGGCCGGGCGTTTCTGATCAAGTCGTTCATCGCTGTCACCACCGTTTCGGTGCTGATGCATTTCATGCCCGGCTGGCTGACCTTCGGGGTGCAAAGCCAGCCCGCCGTGGCCGTGATTTTCGGCGTGATGGCCGGGCTTGCGATGCTGGCGCTCTATCGCCACGGGGCCGCACTTGGGGGCCTTGGTGTGCTGGCGCTCTGGGCGCAGGACCGCACTGGCATTCGGGCGGGCCATGTGCAGATCGGCTTTGATATCCTGCTGTTTTCGACATTCATCCTGCTGGGCCAGACAACGGCACTGCTGTGGTCGGCGCTTGGGGCAATGGTGCTTAACCTTGTGATCGCCGTGAACCACCGCCGCGACCGCTATATCGCCGCCTGAAATCGCGCGCAGCCGGTGTCCGCGAAGCGGAACGTATTTCATCGACCGGCGTTATCCCTCCGCAAACACCCGCACAGTTCGTGCGGCGCAAAGGAGATTACCGTGAACAATATCATTTATCTCGTCGGCCTTGTGGTCGTCGTGCTGGCCGTTTTGTCTTTTGTCGGCATGCGATAAGCGAAGGAACGATCAAAATGGAGCGTACCGAACAACTGACCCACGCATCTGCCCCCGCGCATGACCGCAGCGGCGCCTACATCGACTGGGCCGCGATCTTTGCCGGCGCAGTTGTCGCCACGGCGGTCGCAGCGCTGTTCACCGGATTTGGCGCAGCCCTTGGCCTGTCCTCGCTGTCCGCCGAACCGGGCGAAGGCTCGTTCAGTTTTGCTGTGATCCTGACCGGCCTCTGGATGGTGATCACGCTGGTCGCAAGCTATGGCGTCGGCGGCTATATCGCCGGGCGCATGCGCCGCCGGGTTGAAGATGCGTCAGCGGCGGAAGTCGCCGCGCGTGATGGCGTGAACGGGCTTGTTGTCTGGGGGGTGGCGATGATCGCGGGCTTTACCGTGATGGCCAGCGTCGTCTCTGGTACCGTATCCGCCGCCGGATCGGTCGCGGATACGGTTGCCACGGCGGCGGGGTCGGCTGTGGGCGGCATGGCCGAAGGTGCGCTTGCGGCCGCCGGTGCCATGGTTCCGGGTGGCGTGTCGGCCAACCCGGTGGGCTTTGTCACCGACACCCTGCTGCGCCCGGCGACGGCCAGCGCAGGTCTGTCTGACCCGGCTGAACTGGCCCGCCAGTCCGGCGCCATCCTGGCGAATGTGGTCGCAACCGGCGAAATCACGGACGCGGACCGCGCCTATCTGGTCAGCGCAACCACCACAAGTTCGGCCCTGACGGCGGCCGAGGCGCAAACCCGCATCGATGCGGCCATCGCGACGGCGCAAAGCGCCCGAACCGAGGCTGCACGGCTGGCAGAAGAGGCCAAGCAGACCGCGATTGATGCCGCCGAAGCCGCGCGGATCAGCGCGGTTCTGGCCGGGTTTCTGATTGCTGCGGCATCACTGGTGGCGGCGGCAGCGGCCTTTGTCGGTGGGGTGCGTGGTGGTCTGCACCGCGACGAGGGCCGGATCTTCAGCGGTCTGTCTTACAGCCGCTGACACATCACGATGACCGGCCAGGCCCCCGCACCCGTGCGGGGGCCTTTTCGTTTGGCATTCGCCTCTGGCCTTTCAAGGCGCGCTCTTGTACAGCCGCCACGAACACTGACCTTATCGAAAGACCATCCCGATGGAGCTTCGCAACATCGCCATCATCGCGCATGTCGACCATGGCAAGACCACGCTCGTTGACGAGCTTCTCAAGCAGTCCGGCACCTACCGCGACAATCAGGCCACCACCGAACGCGCGATGGACAGCAATGACATTGAACGCGAACGCGGCATCACGATCCTTGCGAAATGCACCAGCGTTGAACATGACGGAGTGCGGATCAATATCGTCGATACCCCCGGCCACGCCGATTTTGGCGGCGAGGTGGAACGCATCCTGAGCATGGTTGACGGCGTGGTGCTGCTGGTCGATGCCGCCGAAGGGCCGATGCCGCAGACAAAATTCGTCACCTCCAAGGCGCTGGCGCTGGGTCTGCGCCCCATCGTGGTGCTGAACAAGGTGGACAAGCCCGATGCCGAACCCGACCGCGCGCTGAACGAGGTGTTCGATCTGTTCGCCAACCTTGGGGCCGATGACGACCAGCTTGATTTCCCGCATCTCTATGCGTCGGGCCGTGCCGGTTGGGCCGATACCTCGCTGGACGGCGCGCGCGAGAACCTGAACGCGCTCTTCGATCTGGTCGTGGCCCATGTGCCGGCCCCCAAACAGGTGAAGCTGGCCGACAAGCCGTTCCGCATGCTGGCCACGACACTGTCGGCCGATCCGTTCATCGGACGTATCCTGACCGGTCGGGTCGAGGAAGGCACGCTGTCGGTCGGTGAAACCCTGAAAGCCATCTCGCGCACCGGCGAGCGGCTGGAGCAGTTTCGCGTCTCCAAGATCCTCGCGTTCCGCGGTCTGGCGAGCACACCGATCGATCAGGCGATTGCGGGCGATATCGTGACCATCGCGGGCATGACCAAGGCCACCGTGGCCGACACGCTATGCGCGCTTGAGGTGGACATCCCGCTGCCCGCGCAGCCGATTGATCCGCCGACAATTTCCGTGACTTTCGGCATCAATGATAGTCCGCTGGCCGGCAAGGACGGATCGAAGGTTCAGTCGCGCGTGATCCGCGAGCGACTGATGAAAGAGGCCGAGATTAACGTGGCCATCAAGGTGACCGACACCCCCGGCGGCGACGCCTTTGAAGTGGCGGGTCGCGGCGAATTGCAGATGGGCGTGCTGATCGAGAACATGCGCCGTGAAGGGTTCGAGCTGTCGATCTCCCGCCCGCGCGTGATTTTCCGCGAAGAGGGCGGCGTAAAGCTGGAGCCGATCGAGGAAGTCACTATCGACGTGGATGACGAATTCACTGGCGCGGTGATTGAAAAGGTCACCGGCCCGCGGCGCGGTGAATTGATCGAGATGAAGCCTGCTGGCGTCGGCAAGACCCGGATCATCGCGCATGTCCCGTCACGCGGGTTGATCGGATATCACGGCCAGTTCATGACCGACACGCGCGGCACCGGCGTGCTGAACCGCGTGTTCCACGACTGGGCGCCGCATAAAGGCCCCATCGAGGGCCGTCGCGCGGGCGTTCTGATCAGCATGGAGACGGGCATTTCGGTGGCCTATGCGATGTGGAAGTTGGAAGATCGCGGCCACTTCTTCATCGGGGTGCAGGAGCCGGTCTATACAGGCATGATCATCGGCGAGCATAACCGCGACAATGATCTGGAAGTGAACCCGCTGAAGGGCAAGCAACTGACCAACGTCCGCGCCAGCGGCACGGATGAGGCGGTACGCCTGACCACGCCGGTCAAGCTGTCGCTGGAACAGTCAATCGCCTATATCGACGATGATGAACTGGTCGAGGTGACTCCGAAGATGGTCCGGATGCGCAAACGCTATCTTGATCCGCACGAGCGCAAGCGCCAATCGCGCGCCAGCTGATCCTGATTTTTCAATGACAAAGGCCACACTTTTTGAGTGCGGCCTTTGTCTTTTCTGGTCAAATATGTTCGGGCCAAGGTGTGCTTTGCGTCAGCCGACCTCTTCGACAATCACCAGATCGCGCACCGCCGCCCCTGCCGCATGGGCGAGCGCCGCCTGATATTCGGCCGAGCGATAGCAGTCCTCTGCCGCCGCCAGCGACGCAAACCGCGCCACGACATTGCGCGCACGGTCATTGCCTTCAAGCTGCACATACCGCCCGCCACGCGCAAGGAACACTCCGCCATGCGCCGCGATGGCGTCGGTCGCGCCTTTGGCATAGCGGCCATAGGCTTCGGCGTCGGTCACTTCGACATGGGCGATCCACAGCGCGGTTGGCATCGTCACGCTCCTATGACGGCTTCTGCCGCCTTGATGGCCGCATCGGCATTCGTGGCATCGGTGCCGCCGGCCTGTGCCATGTCGGGCCTACCACCACCGCCCGAACCGCCCAATTGCTGCGCCGCCGCCTTTACCAGATCGACCGCCGACAGTCGCCCCGTCAGGTCTGCCGTGACGCCAGCCGCCACTGCTGCGCGCCCTCCGGTATCAGCAATCAGCAGCACCGCGCCGGACCCGATCCGCGCCTTCATCTCATCAATCAACTCCGGCAAGTCCTTGCCCGAGACGCCCGACAAAACCTGTGCCACGAATTTCACTCCGGCGATGTCCCTGGCCTCCGGCCCCTCGGCTTTGGTTCCCATCGCCAACTCGCGGCGCAGTTGCGCCACTTCGTTCTGCAAGGCGCGGCGGTCGTCAACCAGCGCCTTCACCCGGTCCAGCAGCACATCCGGTTGCGCTTTCAGCACCGCCGACACCTCGGCCAGACGCTTTACCTGATCGCCCAGATAGGCCATCGCCCCTTCACCGGTCAGCGCCTCGATCCGACGCACGCCGGAGGATGACGCAGACTCCCCCAGAATGACGCACAGCCCGATTTCACCCAGCCGCGCCACATGGGTGCCGCCGCACAGTTCCAGCGAATACGTCTGCTGGTCCGTCCCCTTGCCAGACCCGTCGCGCCGGCCCATCGACACGACGCGTACCTCATCGCCGTACTTCTCACCGAAAAGCGCCTGCGCCCCAAGCCCGCGCGCATCGTCGGGCGACATGAGCCGTGTCTCGACTGCGCCGTTCTGCCGGATCAGCGCGTTCACCTCGGCCTCGACCGTGGCCAGCTCATTTGGCGTCAGCGCCTTGCTATGGCTGAAATCAAAGCGCAACCGGTCGGGTGCGTTCAGCGACCCGCGCTGCGCCACATGATCGCCCAAAGCGCGCCGCAGCGCCTCGTTCAGCAGATGCGTGGCCGAGTGATTGGCCCGGATACCCGCGCGATTGGCATGATCGACGCTGAGTGTGGCGCCCTGCCCCGGCGCAATCTCGCCCAGCGTCACTTCGGCCAGATGCAGCATCAGCCCTTGCGAGCGTTTGGTGTCGGTGATGCGTGCCGCACCGGTTTCGGTTTTCAACAGGCCGATATCACCGACCTGCCCGCCGGATTCGCCATAGAACGGCGTCTGATTGACCACGATCTGAACCGTGTCACCCAGTTTGGCGCGATCAACCGCCACGCCGCCCGACACAAGCGCCAGAACCTGCCCCTCGGCGATTTCGGTGTCATAGCCCAGAAACTCGGTGGCACCATGCTGCTCTGCCAGATCGAACCAGATCGCGGCATCCTTGGTCTCGCCCGACCCGGCCCAACTGGCGCGCGCCTTGGCCTTTTGTTCAGCCATTGCGGCGTCAAAGCCTGCCACATCCACCGCCCGACCCTGCTCGCGCAGTGCGTCCTGCGTCAGATCCAGCGGGAAACCATAGGTGTCATAAAGCCGGAACGCGGCGTCGCCGGGCAGCGCGCCGCCTTCGGACAGCTTTGCCACCTCATCATCCAGCAACCGCAAGCCGCGCTCAAGCGTGGTCTTGAACCGCGTCTCCTCCAGCCGCAGCGTCTCTTCGATCAGCGCCTGCGCCCGGCCCAACTCAGGGTAGGCCGCCCCCATTTGCCGCACCAGCGCCGGCACCAGCCGCCACATCACCGGGTCCGCCGCGCCCAGTTGATGTGCGTGGCGCATCGCGCGCCGCATGATCCGGCGCAGCACATAGCCGCGCCCCTCGTTCGACGGCATTACGCCGTCCGCAATCAGGAAAGACGTTGACCGCAGATGGTCCGCAATCACCCGGTGATGGGTCTTGCCGGGGCCGTCGGGATCAGTGCTCGTGGCATTTGCCGACGCCTCGATCAGCGAGCGCATCATATCGGTGTCGTAATTGTCGTGCTTGCCCTGCAACAGCGCGCCGATCCGCTCCAGCCCCATGCCGGTATCGATCGAGGGCTTGGGCAGCGGCGTGCGCGTGCCATCCGCGAACTGTTCGAACTGCATGAACACGAGGTTCCATATCTCGATGAACCGGTCGCCATTCTCGTCCGCGCTGCCGGGGGGGCCGCCCCAGATCTTGTCGCCGTGGTCATAGAATATCTCGGTACACGGCCCGCAGGGGCCAGTCGGCCCCATCATCCAGAAATTGTCATTGGTCGGAATGCGGATGATCCGGTCATCGCCCAGCCCGGCCACCTTTTTCCAGATATCCGCCGCCTCGTCGTCGGTGTGGTAGACGGTGACCAGCAGTTTGTCCTTGGCGATGCCGAAATCCTTCGTCAGCAACTCCCACGCAAAGGCGATCGCATCCGTCTTGAAGTAGTCACCAAAACTGAAGTTTCCCAGCATCTCGAAGAATGTGTGGTGGCGCGCAGTATAACCGACATTGTCCAGATCATTGTGCTTGCCGCCCGCCCGCACGCATTTCTGCGAAGTCGTCGCCCGCAGATAGTCGCGCGTCTCATCCCCGGTAAACAGGTTCTTGAACTGCACCATGCCGGAATTGGCAAACATCAGCGTCGGGTCGTTGCGCGGCACCAGCGGGCTTGACTCCACCACCCGGTGGCCGTTGCGTGCGTAATAATCAAGGAAGGTCGATCGGATATCGTTCAGCGACGGCATATGGTCCCGGACCCCCTTGGCGGCGGATGCATGAAGCGGTGGCATACCGTTTATCGCCCGCGCCGCGGGCTGTCCACTATCCCTGCGTCACAAACAAAAAGGCCGGGTGCGATCATCGCCCCGGCCCTTCGATCACGTTTGTATCCGGACGCTATTCGTCGACAACATCCGCGCTGGTCGCCGAGAAATCAAGCCCGTGTCCCGCCCGGATCTTTGCCTCGATATCGGCCGCAATTGCGGGGTTCGAGCGCAGGAACACTTTCGCATTCTCGCGCCCCTGCCCGATCCGCTCATCCCCATAGGAATACCACGAGCCGGACTTCTCCACGACGCCCGCCTTCACGCCCAGATCGACCAGCTCTCCGGTCTTCGAGATGCCCTCGCCATACATGATGTCGAACTCCACCTCCTTGAACGGCGGGGCGACCTTGTTCTTGACCACCTTCACGCGGGTCGAGTTGCCCACCACCTCATCGCGGTCCTTGATTGCACCGATCCGTCGGATATCCAGACGCACCGAGGCGTAGAATTTCAGCGCATTGCCCCCCGTCGTCGTCTCGGGGCTGCCGAACATCACGCCGATCTTCATGCGGATCTGATTGATGAAGATCACCATGCAGTTCGATTTACCGATGCTGGCCGTCAGCTTGCGCATCGCCTGGCTCATCAGACGGGCCTGACTGCCCATCTGCATATCACCCATGTCGCCTTCGATCTCGGCCTTCGGGGTCAGGGCCGCGACCGAGTCGATCACCACCAGGCTGACCGCGCCCGACCGCACCAGCGTATCGACAATCTCCAGCGCCTGCTCGCCGGTATCGGGCTGACTGATCAGCAACTCGTCCAGGTTGACGCCTAGCTTTTTCGCATATTGCGGATCGAGCGCGTGTTCGGCGTCCACAAAAGCACAGACGCCGCCCTTTTTCTGCTCTTCCGCCACCACATGCAGCGTCAGCGTGGTCTTGCCCGAGCTTTCCGGGCCATAGATTTCTACGATCCGCCCCTTGGGCAACCCGCCGATCCCCAGCGCGATATCAAGGCCCAACGATCCGGTCGAAGTCGCCTCGACATCCATGATCGGATTGTCCGACCCCAGCTTCATGATGGAGCCCTTACCGAACTGGCGTTCGATCTGCGCCAGAGCACTTTCCAGCGCCTTTGCCTTGTCCATGTCGCGCTTTCCGTTCAGTTCGAGGAGGGTGGCCGTCGCCATGTGATCATCCTTATTCCACAGCCGGGGTCAGGCGGCAATTGCTGAGCGTGTTCTTGTCTTGTTCTTATGAGATCAAAGCAGGAACAAATCAATGCAGATTTTCGTAAAATCAGCTTTTTCAGGAAAGCGTTAAGGGATAGTTTACAGCCGCCGCGAATGGTCGGAAGAGTTGAAGGAATTTTCATGCTGGTTTTCTGGGAACAACGGCTGGCGTTCCTTGCCACGCCCAAAACCGGTTCCACCGCGATCGAGACCGCACTCGAATCGTTGTCCGCTCTGGCCATCCAGCGCCCGCCAGTGCTGAAACATACCAGCGTGCATCGCTATCATCGGTTCATTGGGCCGTACCTGACCGCCGCGTCCGGTCATCGCTTTACGTCGGTGGCCCTGATGCGCGAGCCGCGAGACTGGTTGGGCAGTTGGTATCGTTTTCGCCAACGCGACGATCAGACCGACCCCGCGAAAAGCACGCAAGGCCTCAGCTTTAATGAATTCGTTCGGGCCTATTGCTGTGATCCGCAGCCCGAGTTTGCCGCCGTGGGTTCGCAGGGCCGTTTTCTGCGCCCGCGTCAGGGCGAAGGGGTGGACCGGCTGTTTCGATATGAAGACCTGACCACCTTTGTCCATTTCCTTGAAGACCGGTTGGGATGCGAGATCGTATTGCCGCAGTTGAACGTCTCGCCCAAGGCGAGCCTTGATCTGGCACCCGATACCGTCACCCTTCTGTCCGCGACGCTGGCCGAAGATTTCGCACTTTACGCCACGCTCGACAAAGCGTGATCAGGATGCGACCGGGTTTTGAAATCGGCCGTTGGGGCAGGCCGCGTTTTGTTGCGCAAGCATAGCTGCCCGGTGGCATTCGCCCTCACTTCCGCGCATCCCCGCCAACCCGGCGCAATGCCGATCAGTGCAGCAACTGTCCCTGAACAGTCGCTGTCAGGTCGTTGAGTGAAAACGGTTTGGGCAGAAAGACCGAATTCGCGATACGGACCTGGGTATCGGCAAAGCTGTCTTCGGCGTAACCGGAGACAAACACGACCTTCACATCCGGCCGGCTTTCCAACGCCTTGCGGACCCAGCTTGGGCCATCCATGCCCGGCATCACCACATCGGTCACGAAGATGTCAACCACAACCGCCGGGTCTTCCAGCAGGGTCAGCGCGTCTTCGGCATTCTCGGCTTCCAGCACAGTGTAGCCTCGCAGGCGCAGCGCCCGCGAGGCAAAGGCGCGCACCGGCGCCTCATCCTCGACCAGCAGCACCACGCCTTCGCCCTGGCGGGCGAGTGCGCGGGGCGCAGGGGGTGCTGCGGCAAACGCCTCGCCGACAGCCATATCGACGGTGGGCGTAAGATGGATCGGGAAATACAGCAGAAAGGTCGACCCCTCGCCCGGTTTCGAATCGACGAAAATAAAGCCCCCGCTCTGTTTCACGATGCCATAGGCGGTCGACAGACCCAGACCGGTCCCTTCGCCGGGCCGTTTGGTGGTATAGAACGGCTCGAAGATCTTCTGCAGGCGGTCGGGCGGAATGCCATGGCCGGTATCGGTCACACGGATAAGCGCATAGTCGCCCGGCGGCACGACCGCCCTGTCCCGCCGCAAGTCTTCTGTCAGCGCCACATTTTCTGTGGTGATCGCGATTGTTCCACCCTCGGGCATCGCATCGCGCGCATTGACGACAAGGTTCACCAGCACCTGTTCCAGTTGGCGCTTGTCAGCCCGGATTGTCCGCAGGCCAGGGGCATGGCGCAGCTCCAGCCTCGTCCGCTCGCCCATCAGGCGGTTCAACAGATGCGTCAGGTCCGACAACACGTCGTAAAGATCAACGTATTGCGGCCGCAGCGTCTGTTTGCGCGAAAACGCGAGCAACTGCCCGACCAGGCTTGCTGCCCGGTTCGCGTTCTGATGAATCTGCACCAGATCGGCATATTCGGGCCCCTCGGTGTCATGGCGCAACAGCAGCAAGTCGCAATGGCCCGAAATCGCGGTCAGCAGGTTGTTGAAATCATGCGCGATGCCGCCCGCAAGCTGGCCGATGGCCTGCATCTTCTGGCTTTGGGCGAACTGGGCTTCAAGTGTCTTGAGCGCGGTCGCATCATCCAGCACCGCCAGCACACGCAGACGGCCCGCCTCGACAATCCGGCGCAGCGTAACCTGCACGAAGGTTTCCGCTTCGGCATGACGCACGCGCAACACCTCTGTGCCGCCGGGCATGCGTTCCGACAGGACATCACCGATCCAGTCGGTGACAGACCGGCCCAGACCCTCCAGCAGATCCGGCAATCGCAGCGCGGCCCCTTCGGGCAGATGCAGCAACTCGCGCGCCGCGATGTTTGCAGCACTCACGCTGCCATCGCCCTCCAGCATGATCAGCGCCACCGGCAGATGGTCGAAATCCGCCTGAATCGATGTTTCCGCAGGCCTGTCCGCCAGCGGCAGCAGGTAAAGCTCGCGCCGCTCGCCCGCACCTTCCACTTCGGCCAGGATCGCACGCACCTGCCCATCAAGCGTGGTAACAAGCGTTTCCTCACCCGAACGCAAAACGGGGTTCAGAAAGATCCGGTCCAGCCGTCGCGGCCGGCCGCCCAGAAGCCGCCGCATCGCCTCGTTCATGAACAGCACGACGCCTGTCTTGTTTGACACCAGCATCGGCAGGCTAAGGGTTTCGGCCCCACGACCGGGGGTGGCGCGTTCCAGCATCTCTTCCAGACGCCACAGGAACCGCGCCTCGCCCACCCGGTGAACCGACAGCCGCGTATGGCCGCGCCGCGTGACGACATCCTCGCGTGCGGCGCCCCGCGCCGCCGCCCGGCTTTGCAAGCGGTAAAGCACAGCGCCGGGGCTGACAAAGTGATCGCCAAGCGCTGCGGCAAGAGCCTGCCCATGCTGCGCCGAAAACCGCTTTTCCGCCGCAGCGTTGCGATAGCCGATCTCGCCGTCGGCATCGGTGGTGAAACAAGGCGCAGCATCGTCTTCCAACAGTGCGGTGATCTGATCCTGCTGCAAGCGAAGGGCGCGCCGATGCCAACCGGCGATCAGGCGGATGACAAACGCAAGACAGCACAGCGTGAGGCCGGCTGTCGCGGCAAGCAGCCGCATGCGTGCGTCTGGCAGCGTGACAGAGCCGATGCCCAGCACCACCGCCGCCCCCACCAGCACCCAGGCCCGCGGTGCCACGCCGCGCACCGCACCGGACAGGTCGACCGACAACGATGCAGTTCTGGCCAATGCCGTCCCTCCTCAGGATTCGATGACGCCCATTGGCGGTGAAAAGAGTTAAACCATGCTTAATCATCGCCGGCACAACCACAGGATGCGCGGGCTTCTCAGATTCGCGTCAATACAGCCAGAAAAAAGCCATCGCCGCCGTCAAGCGGCGTAAAACGGTGTTGCTCGATGCAGCGCCATGCGGGTGTGCGGCGCAGAAAGCGGTCAATTTGATCGGAATTTTCAACGTCCAGCATCGAGCAGGTTACATAGGCCAGATGCCCATCCGGCGCGACCAGACCTGCAACGCGGTCCAGAATCGCCGCCTGGGTGTTTGCCAGCGTGTCCAATCGCGCCGCTGTCAGCGCCCATTTCGCCTCGGGCGCGCGCCGCCAACTGCCAGATCCCGAACAGGGAACATCGGCAAGCACCAACTGGAACGGAGCGGTCCGGTCCACTTTGGGGCTGTCCAGCATACGCACCTGCACACCAGCGCGCGCCGCCCGCGCGGGCAGATCGGTCATCCGGCGGGGATCGGCGTCATGTGCGTACAATGCCAAAGACATGCGCGCCGCCATCGCCAGAACCTTGCCCCCTCCGCCCGCGCAATAATCCAGCACACGGTCGCCAGCCGCCAGCGGCAACGCCTCCACCACAGCCTGCGAGGCGGCATCCTGCACCTCTACCAGGCCAGCGGCATAGGCCGCGGATGCCTGAACTTTGCGCGGGTTTTCAATAACCTCCAATGCGCTCCTAGCGAGATCGTGGGGGCGGGTCGCAATCCCTTGCGCCAACAGCAAGGCGCGTGCATCATCCCGTGTCATCCGCGCCAGATTGACCCGCAGGAACAGCGGTGCGCGGTGGCGCAGTACCGCCATCACCGGTGCAAAATCCGGCCCAAGACTGTCGCGCAGCGCCGGGGCCAACCAATCGGGGCAATCCAGACGCACAAGCTCTTCGGGGGTATCGGGCAATGTCCGCTCCGTTGCGGCCAGCGGGGCGGGAGCATGCCCGTCGCCGCTGAACAGCGCGTCGACATCCGCGCCCGCCGCGCGCAGGCCGCCAAGGATCATCCCGCGCCCGGTTTCGCTGCCGCCCAAAACCGCGAAAGACCGGCGACAGCGCAGTGCGTCGAACACCAGATCACGCACCGCCGCCCGGTCGCCCGATCCGGCAAAGCGGCTGCCACGGCCCCAATTGGTCAGCGCCTGCTCTGCCGGAGTGCCGGCAAGCACCCGGTCAAGGATGGAAATGGCCGCTGACAGGCGGGCTGCGGGCGTCAATCTGCACTCCTAATGCATAACGTTAGCAGAGCTCCGCAAATATTTATACAGCATGCATAATCTAAGTTTGAACAATCGGAAAGACCCGGAATTCTGCCCCATGGTGCATCGGGACGAAGCCGGTCCGGTCGCCCGACCAACGCCATCACATCACCCGGTAGTTCGGGCTTTCCCGCGTGATCTGCACATCATGCACATGGCTTTCCTTAAGACCCGCCCCGGTGATCCGCACAAACTGACAGCGCGTCTGCATCTCGGCGATAGTCCGGTTGCCGGTATAACCCATGGCGGCCCGCAAACCGCCCACAAGCTGATGGATGACCGCCGCCGCCGATCCCTTGTAGGGAACCTGCCCTTCGATCCCTTCCGGCACCAGCTTGTCACTGGCCGCGTCTTTCTGAAAATACCGGTCGGCCGACCCGCGCGCCATCGCCCCCAAAGACCCCATGCCCCGATAGCTTTTGAAACTGCGGCCCTGATACAGAATGACTTCGCCCGGACTTTCATCGGTTCCTGCGATGGCCGATCCGACCATCGCACAGGATGCCCCCGCCGCAATCGCCTTGGCAAAATCGCCGGAATACTTGATCCCGCCATCGGCAATCACCGGAATGCCGCCCGCCGCCCCGGCCGCATCCATGATCGCGGTCAGTTGCGGCACGCCCACGCCCGCCACGATCCGCGTCGTGCAGATCGACCCCGGTCCGATGCCGACCTTCACCGCATCAGCGCCCGACCCGATAAGGGCACGCGTTGCCTCGGCGGTTGCCACGTTGCCGGCCACCACCTGCACCGCATTCGACAGCGCCTTGATGCGTTCCACAGCACGGGCGACGCCTTCAGAATGGCCGTGTGCGGTGTCGATCACCACCATATCCACCCCGGCCTCGATCAACGCCTTTGAGCGCTCGAACCCGGCATCCCCCACGGTCGAGGCCGCGGCCACGCGCAGGCGGCCCAGTTCATCCTTGCAGGCCTGCGGGTTCAGAACGGCGGTTTCGGTGTCTTTCAACGTCAGCAACCCCGTCAGCTTGCCCTTGCCATCAGTGACCAGCAGCTTTTCGATCCGCCGCGCTTTCATCAGCGAAATCGCGGCGTCCCGGTCGGCTGGTTCGTGCAGGATCGCCAGATTATCCGAAGTCATCATCACCCGGACCGGCGTGCGATCATCGCTGGCAAAGCGCATGTCGCGGTTGGTCACGATGCCCAGCACCCGACCCGCCGCGTCAACCACCGGAAAGCCGGTTACATTATAGCGCGCCTGCAATGCCTTGGCATCGGCCAGCGTTTGATCGGGGGTCAGCGTGATCGGCGCATAGACGATGCCTGACTCGAACCGTTTGACCCGGCGCACCTCATTGGCTTGCGCTTCCATATCCAGATTGCGGTGGATCACGCCGATCCCCCCGGCCTGCGCCATCGCAATCGCCATGCGGCCTTCGGTGACGGTATCCATCGCTGACGACAGCAGCGGAATGTTCATCCGGATGGATTTTGTAACGAACGTCGCCGTATCGGCATCCGATGGCAGCACGTTGCTGGCCGCCGGCACCAGAAGCACATCGTCAAAGGTCAGGGCCTCGCGAATCTCCATTTCCGCCTCCGGGAAGAGTGTTCGTTTGGCCGTTCCCTGTTTCACGCGAGGGCCGCAAAGGCAAGCCCCTCCGGCCGGGCCTTGCACAGCCCCGCACGGCATGCTGATGCTGCACCAACAAAAAAGGGTCGGACCGGAATGCGTGTGGCGATCGTCGAGAATACAACAATCACCCATCATGGTCAGGTCGGTGTCGCCCTGCATGAGGCGGCGGCCCTGACCGAGGTGTTCCGCCCCTGGGCCGATGGCCGGCTGCCCGAGATTGGCATGGGTCATGACGCGCTGATCGTTTTTGGCGGCGAGCAATCCGCGCTTGCCGATGCAACTCATCCCTACCTGCCGTCTCTGGCGCGCGTGATGCGGCAGTTCACCGAAGCCCACCATGCCGTTCTTGGCATCTGTCTTGGTAGCCAGATGCTTGCCCGCGCCTATGGTGCGCAGAACCATCTTGGCGCGGCGCAGGAATTCGGCTGGCAAGAGGTGCGGCTGACCGATGCAGGCCGCACCGATCCGGTTCTGGGGGTGCTGCCCGTCGCGTTCCCGGTGTTTCAGTGGCACGCCGACACCTTCACCCTGCCCGCAGGCGCAACCAATCTTGCCTCCAACAGCACCGCCCCCCATCAGGCGTTCCGCATCGGTCGCGCGAGCTATGGCATGCAGTTCCATTTCGAGGCGAGCCGCGCCGTTGTGGCCGACTGGAGCCGCACCTTCCCCGACGCAACCGAGCGCCTTGCACCGGGCTGGGCAGCCGCCCGACCGGGCCTGGCAGCCGCTCTGGGTGCCGAGGCCGACGCTGCGGGTCTCACATTGGCGCGCTCTTGGGTTGCGGTGGTCTGAGCGGGCGGGACAAACAGACTGCACGGCCCCCGTGGTGGTCACCGGGAGGCCAATGCGGCCCTAATGCTCGTCACCCGAACCGGGCAGGCATATGTTCGAGGCGCAGTTCCAAACGTCTTGCTCGCGATGCGGCTCGCACAAGGCCATTGGCCAGGCTGCAAACTCGTGCAAAACTCACTGACAGATCAGCTTACTTGGAAAATGTAGCAAGTGGACACAAACCATTGGCAATTCAGGAGCATCCGATCATGAAACTTTCCAGACGTTTGATGTTATCCGGACTTTCAGCGGTGCTTCCGTTTCTGGCGTTCAGTCGCGCCGCATATGCCGGAGCTGTCGTGAATATCTCGCTTTGGGACAAGGGTCCAACTTCAATGGATATGATGGACACCCTGGTGCCGATGGGTATGGCAATGACGGGCGCCAAAATGGAGATGGCCACGATGGGGATCACTGCCAGCATGGCAGAGTTTCCTGCCGGCGAAGTTACGTTTAAAGTCATCAACGACTCCCAGGAGTTTTACCATAGCATGGTGATTTCTCGGGTCGAGGATCCGGCCAAGGAGCTGCCTTATCTGCTCGACAAGATGATGGTGGATGAGGACGCGGCCGGGCGCATTGCCCAAGTGTCAGAGTTGAAGCCGCATGCGTCTGGGGCTGTGACAGTGGAAATGGTGCCGGGAACATATATTCTTTATTGCAACATCGGTGGACACTATATGATGGGCATGTGGACTTTGGTCACTGTAACCGGGTGAAGGCGGCGACGAAGGGTTGCCGCGTCGACAAGACCTTTGTTCCGTCCCATACCGGGTAATTGGCCCCAACCCTACGCCGTAGCCGCATTGGTGCGGGCCGCAAGCGCGCCCTTGGACCAATCCTGCATCACCCGCACCGCAATCGGCACCGCCACCAGAACCACTGCGATCAGCACGATTGCCCCGGCAATGCGCCATGACTCGTCCAGCCGCAGTAGCAACCCCGCATGGGCGGCCAGCGGAAAAGTGAAGGCACCCCACAACGGCGAGAACCCCGACGTCGTTATCCAACGCGCCGACCCGACCAGCGCCAGCAGGATCACACTGCCCAGAACAGCAAACCCTACCGCCATCCCGGTTTGCCCCAGACCCGCGGCAACGGTCCCGAACAGGCTTGCCGGGGCCAGATGGATCGCCAGCAGCGGTCGCAGCGGTGCGGGCGGAATGCGCCGCACGATCTGCAACAGGCTGATCCCCCAGATCACCACCGCCACCGGCATCGTCGCGTAAAGCAGCCCCTGCGCCAGCCCCGTCCACCCCAGCGCAAGCCCGCCAAGTGCCGCCACGATCGGGCCTGCAAACATCAGATGCCAGGCCGGCGTCACCCCGCGCGCCTCAAGCGGACTGGCACGAAGCACCGCGACAAACACAGCCGCCACAACCCCGTGCAGTGCCAGCCCCGCGATCAGCAAACCCGCAGCCAGCCCCGGCGCATAGGGTGCCATCACCGCCGCCGCCGCATGGACCGACACCGCCATCGCCGCCAGCCCGCTCTGGCCCGGCAGGATCCGCAGATCGTCGGCCACCACACCCGGCTTGCGGGCAACCTTCGCGCCGTAAGCCAGCACCGCGAACAGCCACAGCAGCAACGTCGCACCCAGCACCGCCTCCCACAACCCCGGTGGCAGGCCGAACTGGTCCGCGCCGGCCCGCGCGGCAAGGCCAAGCCCAAGCAGCCCCAGAATGGCCGGAAAGATCGCAGGTGGTGTGCGGCGAAACAGGCCGGGTCTTGCAGGTGGAATGAGTGGAAAGACAGGCGGGAGAGTCATTCAGGCATCCTTCGGGACAGGTAGGGCGGACCCGCCAGACAAACGCCCGATCCTTGCGCAAAGTCCTGCAGCACAATCGGCCAGCCGCCCTTTCGTCAGCACCGAACCACCGCACTGATTAATCCGACCATGCCGCGCATCGCCTGACCATCACCGTCCCGGACCCATGCGTCAACCCTGCCCCGCAGCGCGGTCCTTGCCGGGCAGTATGCCCCTGGAACGGGCAGCCGCTGCCACGCCTACCCCGGCAACACCCAGCAGGTCGCCCCCAACACCCGCACCGCAGCCCCCGTCCCCAGCTTGAACCGCGCCAGTCCCGGTGCATCCATCGTGTTTACACCGCCCAGATCCAGCCAGCAAACGCCATCCGCGCGCAACGCCAATGCGGCCTGCCACAACATCGCCTGATGCACCGCGCGCAGACGCGCCGCCCCATCCGCCAAGGCGAGATGATAGCTTGCCGATGCCCCGTGCCGGACAAAGGCCATCGCGGCCCGCACCTGCCCCGCCTCGCACCAGTCCCAGACACGAAGGGCCCCCGGTGGCGCGGCGCGGGTAAAGGCGGGCGGCAGGTTGCGGTATCCTCGCTCTGTTCGTTGAGCGGCCTCGGTTGTGATCAGCACCTCCAGCGCACCCCGGCGGTTGCGGCCAAAGTGCCACCCACCCCGTTCCGCCGCACAAAGATGCCCGCGCCATTTGCGGTCCAGCCCTGAGCGCAACACCGCAGACGATGGGGCCAGATCCCAGACTGCGTGATGGCGGGCGGTGACAAGTGGCACCAGCCCGAACCCCGCCAGCGCCTCGCCCGGCGTGGCCAGCGTCACCGCCCCGACCCGCGCCAGCCGCCGCAAGATGCGCCGCCGCGCCCGGCCATCCAGCGGCTCCACCCAGACCGGCCCGCATGAGGTCAGACCCGTCCCCCGCCGCGCGATCACCTGCGCCATCGCAACCGCGCGCCCATCGTCATACACCACGGCGCGACGCGTTGCTGCCTCCATCGCCGCCGCCGCAACGCCGTAGTCCCATGTCTGTTGAAACGGCGCGTTGCCTGCGCCGTCAAGCAGCGCGGTCCAGTCCGCGCGTCCAAGCTGATCCCACAGGATTTCCATGCTTTGGTTAAGACACGGGAAACCTAAGACCGGCTTAATCGCACCATGCGCCGCAAATTCACCTGCACCCTCGCCCCCGCTCCCCGGATAACCCTTTGGGTGCCGGTGTTGGCGGCAAGCGCGCTCAGTGTGGTGTTTCTGGCGGTTTTGGCGCTGGTCTGACGGTTACTTGTCGCCTTTGGCCTTGTCCTGCGCACCCTGAAGGCGCGACGCGGTGGACGGGACAGCAATTGCCGGCTTTGCCTTGTCCTTCTTCGGTTTCTTGACTTCCTTGTTGGACCGCATCTGACCTTTGGCCATAGCATTCACCTCTTTTGCTTGGTCCGGTCGCAGCCGCTGGGCCGCACCGGCAGGTTGCGTGCAATCGCAAGGCAATGCACATCATCGCCAAACGCCTGCCCCAGCACCGGTCTGCCCCCGAGGGGTTGTGCTGTCAACCGTGAACCGGCTTAACGATACAGCAGCGACCGGCCATTGTGGAACAAGTGGATCTTTTTCGGGTCTGCCGCCAGCTTGACTTCCTTGCGGCGCAGATCGGCATGGATGCCTGGCAGCTTGGCCACCACTTGCGCCGCATCGCCTTGCCGTGCGAAATACAGAAGCGTCACCTCGCCTAGGGCTTCGGTGATCTCGACTGTCCCGGTAAACAGCGCATCACCACTGGTTTCCAGCAGATCCTCAGGTCGCGCGCCCAGCTTTACCTTCATGCCAATTTCCGCCGCCTGCGTCGGAATCGCCGCCCGCGCGATGCCGCCCCCGTCCAGCCGCACCACGGTTTCCGCACCCGTGCCGACCACCTCGCCGGGCATCAGGTTCATCGCGGGTGATCCGATGAACTGTGCGACGAATTCATTCTCGGGGCGCTCGTACAGCTCCAGCGGGGTGCCAACCTGACTGATCCCGCCACCCGCCAGCACCACGATCCGGCTGGCCAGCGTCATCGCCTCGACCTGGTCATGGGTCACATAAACCATGGTCGAGTCCGGCATGTTTTCCTTCAACTGCGCAATTTCAAGCCGGGTTGCAACCCGCAGGGCGGCATCCAGGTTCGAAAGCGGTTCATCGAACAAATACACCTTCGGGTCCCGCACGATGGCCCGCCCGATGGCGACACGTTGGCGCTGCCCGCCCGACAGCGCCTTCGGCAGCCGGTCGAGATAGGGCGTCAGTTGCAATATCTTGGCGGCACGGTCCACCGCCGCTGCGACTTCGGCCGGGGTTTTTTTGGCGATCTTCTGCGCGAAGGCCATGTTGTCACGCACCGTCATGTGGGGGTAAAGCGCGTAACTTTGGAACACCATCGCAATGCCGCGCTGTGCGGGCGGCACGTCATTCATCCGCACGCCGTCGATCTGGAAATCCCCGCCCGAGATGCGCTCCAGCCCAGCGATCATCCGCAGCAGCGTCGATTTTCCGCAGCCCGAGGGGCCGACAAAAACAATCAGCTCGCCCTTCTTGATGTCAAGGTTGATGTCTTTCAGAACCTTCACCTCGCCATAGGCCTTGGCGACATCCCTCAGCAACATATCGGCCATGGCCGTCCCTCCCCTTGATCCGTATCAGTCTTTGACCGCGAGGCAACATTGCCACGGATCAAGCGTTATTGTTTCCCCAACCATCTGCGCCGACCCAAGATCGTTGCCAATATTGCGCCAGTTCCCCGCTGGTGCAGGAATTGTTGCGCCAGAATCCCCCAGATTGAACGCGCAAAACATCGCCCCTGCGCCATCCCCGCGCTGGAACTGCACGACATCCCCCAGCGCCTGCATCCCCGTCATAGCACCGCCCCGCAACACCGGATACGCGCGGCGCAGCGCCAGAGCGCGGGTGTAATGGCCCAGCATCGAGCCTGCGTCCTGCGCCTGTCTGGCCACCGCAAGCCCCAGATGCATGGCCGGTACCGGCAACCATGCCAAAGGCGCCGTGGTGAAGCCGCCCATCTGGTTGTCCGCCTCCCACACCATCGGGGTGCGGCAGCCGTCGCGGCCCTTGAATTCGGGCCAGAACTCGATTCCGTAGGGGTCTTGCAGATCTTCGAACGCCAGTTCGGCCTCGGGCAGCCCCAGTTCCTCGCCCTGATATAGGCAGACCGACCCACGCAGGCACATCAGCATCGTCGTGTAAACCCTTATCGCGGCGTCAGAAAGCCCCCAGCGCGTGCTGTGCCGGATGGTGTCGTGGTTGGAATAGGCCCAGCAGGGCCAGGCATCGGGTGCTGCCTTGGCCAGTCGCGCAAATATCGCCTCGATCCCCGATGCTGTTGCACGGGTCGGCTGCAAAAGCTCGAACGGATAGCACATCTGCACCTTGTCGCCGCCCGCCGTATACTCTGCCATGATCTCAAGCCCGCGCTGCGCGTCACCAACCTCGCCCACCGCCGCAGCCCCGAACGGCTCAAGCACCGCGCGGAATTTCTGCAGGAACTCAAGGTTCTCGGGCTGGTTCTTGGAAAACAGATGCAGCTGGTGATTATACGGGTTCACCCCCGGCGCGATGGAATCGTTGCGCAGTTCCTTGGGAAGCGCCGGGTTGTCGCGCAGATACTTGTCAGCGAAATAGAAGTTGATCGTATCCAGCCGGAAGCCGTTCACCCCCCGCTTCAGCCAGAACCGCGCCACATCAAGTAGCGCCTCTTGCACCGCTGGTTCATGCAGGTTCAGATCGGGTTGCGACGACAGGAAGTTGTGCAGGTAATACTGTTCGCGCCGCGCATCCCAGGCCCAGGCCGACCCGCCAAAGACCGACAGCCAGTTGTTCGGCGGCGTCCCGTCGGGTTTCGGTTCGGCCCAGACGAACCAGTCGGCTTTGGCGTTCGTACGGTTCTTGCGCGACTCGGCAAACCACGGATGCGCGTCGGACGTATGCGACAGCACAAGGTCGATCATCACCTTAAGGCCCAACGCCCCGGCCCGCGCCACCACCGCATCAAAATCGGCGAGGGTGCCGAACATCGGATCGACGTCGCAGTAGTTGCTGACGTCATAGCCGAAGTCCTTCATCGGGCTGGTGAAGAACGGGCTGATCCAGACCGCATCCGCGCCCAGATCGGCAATATGATCCAACCGCTGCACGATGCCGCCCAGATCGCCGATCCCGTCGCCATTCGAATCCTGAAAGCTGCGGGGGTAGATCTGATAGATCACCGCCCCACGCCACCAGTCCCGATCCACCGTGGCCTTTGCCGCAACTGCGCCCATTGCCGTCATGCCTTCTGTTCCGCTACTTGACCGAGCCGGCCAGCAGGCCGCGCACCAGATATTTCTGCATTGCAAAGAACACGACCAGCGGCACGAAGATGGAAATGAACGCCGCCGTTGCCAGAATTTCCCAATCCCCGCCGCGTGACCCCATCAGCCCCGACAGCCGCCCCGTCATGACAAGCTGATCTTCGGTGTTGCCCAGAAAAACCAACGCCACCAACAGATCATTCCACGTCCACAGGAACTGAAAGATCGCGAACGAGGCCAGTGCCGGAAAACTCAGCGGCAGGATGATCTTCAGGAAGATCTGGAAATCTGTCGCCCCGTCAACTCGTGCCGACTCGATGATCTCACGCGGCAATCCGACCATGTAGTTTCGCAACAAATACACCGCCAGCGGCAGGCCGAACCCGGTATGCGCCAGCCATATCCCCATATAGCTTTTCCCGATTCCGATGCTGTTGTGCAGCTTGAGCAGCGGGATCAACGACAGTTGCAGCGGCACCACCAGCAACCCCACCACAATCGCAATCAACAAGGCGCGACCCGGAAACTCCATCCAGGCCAGCGCATAGGCCGCAAAGGCCGCAACCAGGATCGGTATGACCGTGGCCGGGATTGTGACCGTCAGGGTGTTCAGAAAGCTGCGCCCGATGCCCTCGGCCCCCAGAACGCGGGAATAGTTCTCGGTCGTCAGACGCGGCGGCGTAGAGGTGGTCACGAAAAACCGCTTTCCCCGCGCGCCCTCGAACACGGTGGGCGACGTCAGCCGGTAGGTGCCATCTTCCAGCACCAGCAAGCCATAACCTTCGGTCGTGGTCGCCTGACTGCCGGCGGTAAACGCCGCAGGCTCTTTGGCCGAGATGCCAAAGGCCGATACCGTGCCAACCTTGCCGTCAGCCCAGACCGAGCCGGTGATTACGAACACATCGGCCTCACGCACGGCCGTATCGGCCGCCCCGGCCCGCACCTGTATGGTCTGCTCTGCCGCAGACAGCGCCCGCCACCAGCCCGAACCCGAAATCTGGTCGCGGTCGCGGAACGACGAGATGAAAAGACCCAGTGTGGGCAGCAGCCACAAGATCACCAGCGCCGCCGCCGACAGGTTCACCGCCCAGGTGAGGCTGGATTTGGTTCCCGCCATACCTTCCATATCAACCATTTCAGCGCATCTCCTTGCGGGCGTTGCGGATGTTCCAGATCATCACCGGCAACACCAGCACCATGATGACCAACGCCACCGCCGATGCCTTGCCCGTTTCGCCGGAGGTGAATTGCAGGTTGTACATCATGTTGCCCAAGACCTGCGTTCCCCACTGGCCATTGGTCATCGCATAGACGATGTCGAACACCTTCAGCACGGTGATGGTGATCGTGGTCCAGACGACCAGGATTGTTCCCCAGATCTGCGGGACCTTGATCTTGAAGAAGATCTGCAACGGCGATGCCCCGTCCAGCACCGCCGCCTCGACCGTTTCTTCGGGAATTCCACGCAGTGCGGCCGACAGGATCACCATGGCAAACCCGGTCTGCACCCAGACCAGCACGATCATCAGCAGGAATGAATTGACGCCGGGGTTGGTCAGCCAGGTCTGCGGTGTGCCGCCAAAGGACACCACGATCGCATTCAGGATGCCGATCTGCTGCTGGCCTGCATCGCGGAATTCATAGACCAGCTTCCAGATCACCGCCGCCCCGATCATCGAGATCGCCATCGGCATGAAGATCATCGCCTTGGCAAAGTTGCCCCAGCGGATACGGTCGGTCAGCGCCGCCGCCAGCAGGCCAAAGAACGTGGCCAGCGCCGGCACGATCACCAGCCACAGCATGTTGTTCACCATCGACTCGCGGAACTTCTGATCGCCGATCATCCAAGCGTAGTTGGCGATGCCGACGAAATCGTCGCCTTCCTTGTCCATGAAGGAATAGTAGATCGACACAAAGACCGGATAGACCAGATACACCGTCAGGATGATGATCGCGGGCAGCAGGAATAGCCACGGCCGGATCGCATTCGCCCGCGTGATGTTCGTCCCCGCATTCGCGCCGCGCGGTGGATAAATTGCGTCCAGCGCCATGTTGGACACAAAGAAATAGCCGATACATCCGACGACACCGACAAAAACGGTGCCAAAGGCAAACATGAACTGTTCCAAAGTGTTCCCCCCGATTGACTGAACCGGGCGTGGCCGGTCGGCGCGCCCCGGTTTATCCGTGGCTTTGAAAATGCGTTGTCGCTTGCCCGCCGCATCCCAAAGAACACGGCGGGCAATATCAGACTTGCGGTACTACAGGCCGTCCCACGTTTTCTGGATCGTGTCGGCGACTTCCTGTGCGGACTTGCCGCCCACATAGTCGACCATTCCGGTCCAGAACACACCGGCGCCGATGGCACCCGGCATCAGGTCAGACCCGTCAAAGCGGAACGTGTCGGCCTGCAGCAGAACATCACCCAGCTTCTTCAGCGTCGGATCACCATAGACTTCGGTGTTGACACCCTTGTGCGGGGTCAGGAAACCGGTCTGCGCCATCCAGATTTCATGCGCGATCGGGGTTTCCAGATAGCGGATGAACGCCTGTGCGACGGGGCTGTCCTGCGTGATCACGAACAGGGTGCCTGCGCCCAGAACGGGCTTGCCCAGGTCTTTGTCCGCGAAGGCCGGGAAGTAGAAGAAATCTGCATCCTCGCCCACGACCGTACCTTCCGGGAAGAACGACGGAATGAACGATGCCTGACGGTGCATGTAGCACTGTGGAGGCGATGCAAACAAACCTTTAGGACTGTCACGGAAGTCGGTCGACCCGACCGCACCGGAACCACCCGCCACGAACTTGTCGTTCTTCGCGAACAGGCCGAACTCTTCGATTGCAGCCACGACCTTGGGATCGTTGAACTTCAACTCGTTCGACACCCAGGCATCGTAATCCTGCGGCGTGTTCACCCGCAGCATCATGTCCTCGACCCAGTCGGTCGCAGGCCAGCCGGTCGCCGGACCCGATCCCAGACCGATGCACCACGGCGTTCCGCCATCAGCGACGATCTGTTCGGTCAGCGCCTTCAGATCTTCCATCGTGGTCGGCACGTCGTAGCCGGCATCTTCAAAGTTTTCCGGTACATACCAGACCAGCGATTTCACATCGACCTTGTAGAAAAGCCCGTAAAGCGCGCTGGCGCCATCCGCGCCGGGGAACGTCGCCAGATCAACCCATGATTGACCGGCGGCATAGTTTTCCTTGACCCAGGCCGCGACATCCTCGCCCACCGGGGTCAGCTTGCCACGCGCTGCAAGGTCACGCGCGAGGCCCGGCTGCGGCACCACGGCCAGACCGGGGGGAGAGCCTGCCTCGACGTCGATCATCACGCGCTGCTCAAAGCCGTCGCCACCGGTATATTCCACCTTGGCGCCGGTCGCCGCGTTGAAATAGGCGATCACCGTGTTGAACAGATCCTTGTCGACGCCGCCCCAAGGCCCGTCGATCCGAAGCGTCTGGCCCGCAAGATCGGTGCCTTTCAACGCCTCAAAGCTGTCCCAGCTGAACCGGGCATCTTCGCCCGGCGCGAATTTCAGATCCTGCGCATGCACGCCGCCGGCAAGGATCGCAAGTGCAGCCGCACTTGCAAACAGTCTGGTCTTCATCGCTACCTCCCAGTTGGGCGAGCCCTGAGGGCGCGCCGCGAAGTTCCATGCGGTAAGAATCAAGTCCAAACCGCTTTGGACAAGGCACACTCACTGATGATCGTCCACAAGTCAATCCAGCCAACGCCTGCTTTGTGTCGAAAGCCTTGTTTGCATGCGCAGAAAGCCATCATGCTGCACAAGCAGCCATTCGGATTGGCTTTGACGCGGCGGAACCCCTTGGCTACAGTAAGCACCGATTGAAACCGGTTTGGACGCAGCATACCAATGAATCTCAAGGAGCTGGCCCTGAAGCTCGGCCTATCGCCGACCACGGTCAGCCGTGCATTGAACGGCTATCCCGAAGTGAACGAGGCCACGCGCGAACGGGTCATGGCAGCGGCCAAGCGCCACAACTACCGCCCGAATACACGCGCGATCAGCCTGGCGACCGGGCGCGCAATGGCGATAGGCCACGTCATCCCCATCACGTCCAAGCATGAAATCGTGAACCCGGTCTTTGCCGATTTCATCGCCGGCGCGGGCGAGACGTATTCCCGCAACGGCTATGACATGATCCTGTCCATCGTTCCCGATGATGACGAGGATCGCATCTATCATGACCTGCGCGCGCGCGGCACGGTGGACGGCATTATCGTCCATGGCCCCCGGATGAATGATCCCCGGCTGCCGCTGCTGACCGAAATCGGCTTTCCCTTTGTCGTCCACGGCCGCGCCACCGGCACGTCAACTCCCTATTCCTGGCTTGACGTGAACAACCGGAGGTCGTTTCAGCGTGCCACCGAATTCCTGCTCGATCTGGGCCACCGCCGGATCGCACTGATCAACGGGCTGGAGTTCATGGATTTCGCGATCCGCCGCCGCACCGGATATCTTGATGCGCTGTCCACACGCGGCATCGCGCCTGATCCCGTGCTGATGTCATCCGAAGAAATGACGGAACTGCGCGGCTACCGCGCCGCCCGCGCGATGCTGGAACTGTATCATCCGCCCACCGCCTTTCTGGTCTCGTCGATGATTTCCGCCCTTGGTGTGCGCCGTGCGGTCGAAGAAAACAACCTGCGCCTTGGCACGGATATCTCGATCATCATCCATGATGATGAACTCAGCTACCTCAAGAATGGTGATGACGTGCCGATCTACACCGCCACCCGGTCGTCTGTGCGCGATGCCGGGCGACAGACGGCGGAAATGCTGCTCGACATCATCGCCCATCCCGAAACCGCGCCGCAGCAACGCCTGCTCGAGGCGGAATTGATCATCGGTCAGTCCACAGGCCCCGTGCCTGCCGGACAAACCCCGCACCGGACCTGACACCATGACCCTGACGCGCGCCGATTTTCCCGACGATTTCCTATTCGGCGCGGCCACCGCCGCCTATCAGATCGAAGGTCATGGTTTCGGCGGGGCCGGGTCCACCCATTGGGACACTTTCGCTGCCACCCCCGGCAACGTGGTGCGCGCCGAAGACGGGGCTATTGCCTGCGACCACTACCACCGCTGGCCCGCCGACCTTGATCTGCTGCGCGACGGTAATTTCGATGCCTACCGCTTTTCCACAAGTTGGGCGCGTGTGCTGCCCGAAGGGCGCGGCACCCCCAATGCCGAAGGGCTGGATTTTTACGACCGGCTGGTTGACGGGATGCTGGCGCGCGGCCTGAAGCCGTTCCAGACGCTCTATCACTGGGAAATGCCCTCGGCACTGGCGGATCTTGGCGGCTGGACCAACCGCGACACCGCCCATCACTTCGCCGATTTCGCCGAGATCATCAGCCGCCGCATCGGTGACCGCGTGGCCACGACCGCGACCATCAACGAGCCGTGGTGCGTCGCCTGGCTGTCGCATTTTCATGGCGCGCACGCCCCCGGCCAGCGCGATATCCGCGCCACAGCGCGCGCCATGCACCACATCCTGCTGGCCCATGGTGCCGCGATGGAACGGTTGCGCGCTTTGGGCCAGCCCAACCTGGGCATCGTACTGAACTTCGACCATGCCACCCCGGCTAGCGACCTGGCCGCCGACATGGCAGCGGCCGCCACGCAGGACGCCATCTTCAACCGTTGGTTCATCGAAGGCATTACACGCGGCACCTACCCCGCCGAAGTCATGGCCGGTCTCGCCCCCCACATGCCCAAAGACTGGCAAGACGACATGCCTCTGATCAGGCAGAAACTTGATTGGCTGGGCGTCAACTATTACACCCGCCACATCCACGCCTTCGCCTCGGATACCGCCTGGCCGCATACGCGCGAGTTGACCGGACCCCTTGCCACGACCCAGATGGGATGGGAGGTCTATCCCGACGGCCTGCACCATTTCCTCACCCGCATGGCGCGCGACTATGTGGGCGACCTGCCGATTTATGTGACCGAAAACGGCATGGCCAACGCGGATGAGCTGCTCAACGGCACGGTCAACGACCACATCCGCGAGGATTACCTCTTTGCCCATCTGGACGCGGCACGGCGTGCGATTGCCGAAGGCGCGAATGTGAAAGGGTTCTTCTACTGGTCGCTTCTGGACAATTACGAATGGGCGCTGGGATACGAGAAGCGTTTCGGCTTGGTGCATGTCGATTTCGAAACCTTGCAGCGCACGCCAAAAGCATCCTATCACGCTCTAGCCCGCGCGCTTGCGCGCAACGACTGATCGCCAGCCATCGCGCGATAGAAGACCCGGAGCCGCCGCCATGCCAACCGCCCCTCTTTGCCTCGTTGCCGATATCGGCGGCACCAACACGCGCGTGGCCCTTGCCGACGGCACCGTAATCCGCCCCGACTCGGTGCGCCGGTTTCGCAATGACGACTTTTCCGGACTGGAATTCGTGTTGACGCGCTACATGGCCGATGCCGGCGTGACGGGCATCGCGGCCAGTTGTGTCGCCGCTGCCGGGCCGGTCAAGGACCAGGTTGCCACCCTCACCAACCGCGACTGGACGATTGACCATGGCACCCTGACCCGTCCCACCGGGGCCACCAAGGTGGCGATCCTGAACGACCTGCAAGCCCCCGGTTATGCGCTGGGGCACATCGCGCCGGACAAGCTTCGACCGCTGATCCGCGGCCCGCAGGTTCTCGGTGCCGCGATGCTGGTGATCAATGTCGGCACCGGTTTCAACGCAGCTTCGGTGCATCAAACCCAATGGGGCCGCATCGTCACTGCATCGGAATGCGGCCACGTCAACATGCCGATCCGCACCGAGGCCGATCTGCGCCTTGCCCAGTACGTCGAATCTGCCCACGGCTTTCCCGGCGTCGAGGATGTGATGTCCGGCCGCGGGCTGGAACGCCTCTACGGGTTCGTGACGATGGAAGCAGGCACCCCGCAGGAACGTTCCTCCGCCCAGATCATGGCGGCGATCGACACAGGTGGCGACGTCCATGCCCTTGCCACGGCTCAGCTTTTCACCCGCCTCCTCGGGGCGGAATCGGGCAACCTCGCGCTAATCCATCTGCCGTTCGGCGGTATCTACCTTGTCGGCGGCATCGCCCGCGCCTTTACCGAACATCTCGGCCCGATGGGCTTTGAGGAAGCCTTCCGTGACAAGGGCCGCTTTTCCGGTTTCATGCAGAACTTCGCCGTGACGATCCTGGAAGATGACTACGCCCCCCTTACCGGCTGCGCCGCCTACCTCGCGCAGGTGATGCGAACCTGACCAAACTGCCCCCTGCGTCCCTTTTCTGTCCAAAAATATCCCGGGGGAATCGCGGCCCTGCCGCGACGGGGGCTGGCCCCCGCCTGCTTTCAAAAAAACCCGCGAAACACAAAATCCTTCCAAGGATTTTGCCAAGAATTTTCGAAAACTCTTGGTCCGCGCATCACTGCCGACACGCGAACCAGATCCCCATCACCGCGCCGCCGTCACCGCCCGCCCGGTCAAGACCTTGACCAGATTGGCCCGGTAGGCCGATGATCCGTGCATGTCCGCGATCATGCCTTCGGGTGCCACCGACAGACCCGCCACCGCCGCCGCCGAGAAGTTCGCCGACAACGCATTCTCTGCGGCCGTCCAGCGGAACACACCGCCTTCCGATGCCCCCGTCACCGCCACCCGCACGCCGCCGGCAAGCTGAGCCACGAACACCCCCACCAGCGCAAAGCGCGAGGCGGGCTGGTCGAACTTCATATAGGCCGCTTTCGCGGGAACCGGAAAGATCACCCCGGTAATGATCTCGCCTTCCTCAAGAGCGGTCGAGAACATCCCCTGAAAATAATCATCCGCCGCGATCCGCCGCCGGTCGGTCACCACGGTTGCCCCGGATGCCAGCACTGCCGAGGGGTAACAGGCGGACGGGTCGTTATTAGCCAATGACCCGCCGATCGTTCCCCGGTTGCGCACCGCCGGATCGCCGATATGCCCGGCAAGTTCGGCCAGCGCCGGATAGGACTTTGCGGCATCGCGGGCCACTACCGCATGCGATGTTGCCCCGCCGATGTTCAGGCCACCATCGCCCATGCAGACGCCCTGCATCTCGGGAATTCCGGTCAGGCTGACCAGAACATCGGGTGCGGCCAGCCGCTGCTTCATCGTCGGCAGCAGCGTCTGCCCGCCCGACAGCGCCTGCGCGCCGCTGGCCGCCAGCGCAGTCACCGCATCCGCCACGGTGGACGGTTTCACGAACTCGAAGTTGTGCATCTTGCCCCCTAACCCTGAATGGCTGCCCAGACGCGCGACGGCGTCAGGGGCATGTCGATATGTTTCACATGGGAATGGCCGCCACGCTGTAGCGCATCGATCACCGCATTCACCACCGCCGGGGGCGATCCGATGGCCCCCGCCTCGCCACAGCCCTTCACCCCCAAGGGGTTATGCGTACAGGGCGTGATGCAGCTGTGGTCGACCGTGAACATCGGCAGATCATCTGCGCGCGGCATGGTGTAATCCATGTAAGACCCGGTCAGAAGTTGCCCGTTGTCGTCATAAACCGCCAGTTCCAGCAGCGCCTGACCAATGCCCTGCGCCACCCCGCCATGCACCTGCCCGTTTACGATCATCGGGTTCATCACATTGCCGAAGTCGTCGGCGCAGGCGAAACCGACCACGTCCACCTTGCCGGTCTCCGCATCCACCTCGACCTCGCAGGCATAGGCACCGGCGGGATAAGTAAAGTTGGCGGGGTCATAGAACGCCGTCTCTTCAAGCCCCGGCTCCAGCGTTTCCAGCGGATAGTTGTGCGGCACGTAAGCCGAGAACGCGATCTCGCCGAAGCTTTTCGCCTTGTCGGTGCCGGTGACCGAAAACTTGCCGTCCTCGAACACAATATCGCCTTCCGCTGCTTCCAGCATATGAGCCGCGATCTTCTTGCCCTTGGCGATGATCTTGTCCACCGCCTTCACCATCGCCGTGCCGCCCACCGCCAGCGAGCGTGAGCCATACGACCCCATCCCGAACGGAATCTTCGACGTGTCACCATGCACGATGTCGATGCTCGACGCCGGGATGCCCAGCTTGTCCGACACGATCTGCGCGAATACCGTCTCATGCCCCTGCCCGTGGCTGTGCGCCCCGGTCATGACGCTGATATTGCCGGTCGCATTCACCCGCACCGTCGCCGCATCGAACAGGCCCACCCGCGCACCAAGCTGCCCCACCAGGTTCGATGGCGCGATCCCGCACGCCTCGATCCATGTCGACAGGCCAAGGCCGCGCAACTTGCCGTTCTTCGCACTTGCCGCCCTGCGTGCCTCGAACCCGGCCAGATCGCCGATCTCCATCAGCTTGTCCAGGGTCGCTTGATAGTTGCCGGTGTCATACATAAGGCCGACCGGCGTCGTGTAGGGGAACTGGTCTGGTGTCAGGAAGTTCGCCCGGCGCACCGCAACCGGATCAAGGCTCAACTCGCGGCACATCTTGTCCACCACCCGCTCGATGGAATAGGTGGCCTCGGGTCGCCCGGCACCCCGATAGGCATCGACGGGGGCCGTGTTGGTGAACACCGCTTTCACGTTCACATAGACCAACGGCGTCTTGTATGGTCCCGCCATCAGCGTGCCATGAAGGAAGGTCGGCGTTGCGGTCGAGAAGTTCGACAGATATGCTCCCACATTCGCCATCGTCTCGGTCCGCAGCGCCAGGAAGTTGCCTTGCTTGTCCGTGGCAAGCTCAATCTTCGTCACATGGTCGCGGCCATGCGCATCGGACAGGAAACTTTCGCTGCGGTCCGCCACCCACTTCACCGGGCGGTTGATCGCCTTGGCTGCGGCCAGAACGGCGGCCTCTTCGCCGTAGTGATAGATCTTCGACCCGAACCCGCCGCCCACATCCGGGGCGATCACGGTCAGCTTGTTTTCCGGCATCCCCATGACGAAGGCCGCGATCAGCAGACGGTGCAGATGCGGGTTCTGGCTGGTGGTATACAGCTTGTAGTCCTGCGTTCCGGCATCATAGTCGCCGATGCTGGCGCGCGGCTCCATCGCGTTCGGGATCAGGCGGTTGTTCACCAGCTCCAGCGTGGTCACATGAGGCGCGATCTTGAACGCGGCATCCACCGCCGCGCGGTTGTCCTCGATCCAGCCCCAGTCAAAGGCGAGGTTGCCGTCGATCTCGTCATGCACGCGGTGCGAGGGATCGGCGACGGCGCGGGCCATATCGATGATGGCGGGAAGTTCGGTGATGTCAGCCACAACGGCTGCGGCCCCGTCACGGGCCTGTTCTACCGTCTCGGCCACCACGACCGCATAGGCGTCGCCGACGTGGCGCACCTTGCCATGGGCAAGAACCGGGCGTTTGGGTTCCCGCATGGCCGAGCCGTCGCGGCTGGGAATATGCCACCCCGCCGGGTTGCCGCCCATGCCGGTGAAATCCTCGCCGGTCATGACCGCCAGCACCCCCGGCATCGCCAATGCGGCGGCCGTGTCGATGCCGTTGATCCGGCCGTGCGCCACTTCCGAGCGCACGAAGCAAGCATAGGCCTGACCGCGCAGGTTGATGTCGGCGGTGTAGCGCCCTTTGCCGGTCAGAAACCGGATATCTTCGCGCCGCACGGTGCTTGCGCCGATGCCACCATCTTTGGGCATGATACTCTCCCTTAATGCGCTACGTGAATCACGCGCGCGAATTCGTTGATTTCAGGCGCTATTCAGCCGCAATAGCGGCAACATCCTGGCCCGACGCCGCCAGCACCGCCTTGACGATGTTATGGTACCCCGTGCAGCGGCAGATATTGCCTTCCAGACCGTGGCGCACCTCGGCCTCGGTCGGGCGGGCATTTCCCGCCAGCAGCGCCGCCGTGGTCATGACCATGCCCGGCGTGCAGAACCCGCATTGCAGCCCGTGATGGTCCTGAAACGCCTGCTGGATCACCCCCAGCGAGCCATCGGCATTCGCCATTCCTTCGATGGTCTTGACCTGCCCGCCCGCCACGTCGAGCGCGAACACCGAACAGCTTTTGACCGCATGCCCGTCCACATGCACCACGCACGACCCGCATTGCGACGTGTCGCAGCCCACATGCGTGCCGGTCAAACCCAGCCCTTCGCGCAGGAACGACGATAACAGCGTGCGCCCTTCCACCTCGCCCGCAACGGCCTTGCCGTTCACGGTCATCGTGACATGTGTCATTGCTTTCCTCCCTTGGAACATCCTGGGTAACTTTTCTGACGGGTTTCGATTCACCCGATGATCCGCTTGAACCAGCCCTTTTTCTTTGCGCCGCCTTCCGGCTCATCGCTTTCGGCAACCACGTCCTCGGCCTCGGGCGGGCCTTCTACGGTCTGCTGGAACCGCTCGAAAAACTCATCCGCCATCTTCTTTGCAAAACCGTCGATCAGGCGCGATCCAAGCTGTGCGATCTTGCCGCCCACGCTCGCCTCGACCTCATAGCCAAGCCGCGTGCCGCCTTCGATGGGCGTGAAAGTCACATTGGCCCCGCCTTTGGCAAAGCCCGCAGGCCCGCCCTTGCCCTCGCCGCTGATCCGTAAGGACTGGCCCGGCACCATGTCCGACAGGGTCACAACGCCGGTAAAGCGCGCCTTCACCGGCCCGACCTTCTGCACCACAACCGCCTCGAACCCCGTCTCTGCCGTTCCGGTCATGCTTTCGCACCCCGGCACGCAGGCCATCAGCACCTCGGGGTCCAGTATGGCAGCCCAGACGGTCGCCGGATCGGCCTTGATGTCGCGCTGATCGGTAAGTTGCATCTGCACCTCGTTTGGTTGGCAAACATTAAGGCGAACGCCGCACCCCCGCTATGTGACCTTCGTAGTAGGGCGCGCAGGGTCGGTGCTGCACGGGCCGGGCCGGCCCCCCTTACCGCACCGGCGGCAGCGCGTTCAGAAACGCTTCAAGCCCGCGCGCATCAATCGGCTTCATCATCATCCCGACGCCCATCGCAGCGCACAGCGCCTGAACTTCTGCTGTCCGATCGGCGGTGATCAGCCGCGCCGGAACCGGCCCGTGCCGGTCATGCAATTGCCGGATGAAGGCAAGTCCGGTCATCCCCATCCCCAAATGGTGATCGACCAGCACGCAATCGGGCAAAATGCCGATCTCGTCGATCAGCGACAGCGCCTCTTCGCCGCAGGCCGCATCCAGCACCGACACGCCCCATTTTTCCAGCAGCAAAACCATCGCACGGCGCAGATCTTCGTCATTCTCGACCAGAAAGGCGATCCGGTCCTGCACTTGCGGGCGGGCCACCCGCTCCACCGGCACCAACAGCGGCGCAGAGCCGTCCGCGAGCGGCACCTGCACCAGAAACACCGTGCCGCGCCCCAGAACCGAATTCAGGCCCAAGGGATGCCCCAGCAACGCGCAGGCCCGCTCCACAATGGCCAAGCCCAGCCCCATCCCTTCGGACGCCGAGGCGGGGGCGTTCAACCGCCGAAACTCCTTGAAGATGTTGTCCTGCTCGTCCTCCGGTATCCCCGGCCCGGTATCCCAGACCTCCAGCCGGACCATACCACCGCGCCGCCGTGCGCCGACCAGCACGCGGCCCGTTTCGGTATAGCGCACCGCATTGCCGATCAGGTTCTGCAGGATGCGGCGCAGATAGGCCGGATCCGACGCCACGACCGCACCCGATGGCACAACGTCCAGCACCAACCCCTTGCCCGCCGCCAAAGGCGCGAATTCGTCGTGCAACTGCCGCATCAGCCGGTCCAGCCGCACCGGCCCAACCGAAACCGCTGCCTTCCCGCTTTCCAGCTTCGAGATGTCCAGCAGCGCCGCCAGAATATCCTCGACCGACACCAAGGCATTCTGCGCCTTGTCCAGCGCCTCACGGGTGCGCGCATCCACGCTGTCCTCGCCGATCGACGAGATGAACAGCTTGGCCGCCGACAATGGCTGCAAAAGATCATGGCTTGCCGCCGCCACAAAGCGCGAGCGGGACGCATTGGCACGCTCTGCCGTGCCAAGCGCATCCTCCAGTTCCAGCGTCCGCTCCATCACGCGGGCCTCCAGCGTCTCGTTCGCCCGGCTGAGGCCAGTGATCGCCGCGCGCTCTGCGGTCACATCGGTAAAGCTCATCACAAAGCCCCGGTCGGGCATTTCCTGCGCGAACACGTCAAGGATCAACCCCTCGCCGCGCTGCACCTCGAACGAAAGCGGCGCACGCGGACCCGTGCCGTGAACCCAACTGTTCAAAGCGTCGCCGGTCATCCCCTCGCCAAAGGCCACTTCCTCGCGGAAGCGTTCCAGCAGATAATCAAAACTGGCCCCCATCCGGAACCGCGCCACCGGAATCGCCAGCAGCGCCCCCAGCCGTTCATTCCAGCCAATCAGCCGCCCCGTCACATCAAAGATGCAGACTCCCTGATTGATGTGGTCCAGCGTGGCCCGCACCATGCGCGCCTGATCGTCCAGCATCCGCCCGCGCTCCAGCCGCTCCACCCGGATGATTTCGGTCACATCGGTCTGAAGGATCACCGTGCCGCCGTCCGCCGTGCGGTGTTCGGACACCTGCACCCAGTGATCGGCAATCATGCGAACATTGAAGATGACATGCCGGTCCAGATGGCGGCGGTTGCGGCGCACCGCCCAGACCTCGGGCAACTCGCCCTCGGGCAGTTCCAGATAGCGCGACCGGCTGACCGCCTGAACATAGGCGGCAAAGCTGAGGCCGGGGCGCAGCGCCTCGCGAATATCCATCATATGCATGCCGAAACGCGAATTGCACAGCACCAGCACGTCGCCCGCATCAAACAGCGCAAAGCCTTCCTGAATCGTCTCGATCGCATTGGTAAGGTTCTGGCGGGCGGCTTCGGTCGCGCGGTTCGCCTCGGCCAGCCGCGCATTCGAGTCGTTGAGCAGGTCCAGCGCCCGCTCCAGATCGCCGGTGCGTTCGCGCACCTGATCCTCCAGCATCGCGGCGCGCTGGAACTGGGCATAGGCCGCGCCTGAATCATCGGTGATCTGCTCCACCCGCCGCATCAGCACATGGGCGATTTGCAGCAGCTTTTCGGTCTGGCGCGCCGGCGGGTCGGCAGGGTTTATCAGCGTGTCGGTCATGCAATCCGCCCACCCGGCGCGTCGGGCGGGTAAATCGCCACACCCGTCATCGTCTGGTTCACATGCATCGAATTCAACTGCTCGCCATAGGTCGAGAACCCCACCACCCTGTGCTGGCGCAACAGCGCCGACACCGCCCCGCTGTTCTGCTTTTCCATCGCCTCCATCCGCCGCAGGATGCAGTCGCAGGCGATGATCGCCTCGGGGCCGCCAAGCGCGCCAAGTTCCCGCTCCAGATGCGCCACCATGTCCTGCGGTTCGGCGAGAGTCAGCACCAGCCCCTCGTCAATCGCCGAAAAGAACACGAGGTCGCCGTTCTCGGCCACCTGCTGGATCGCGCGCACATGATGCTTGCCGCCGACCCGCACGACGACCGGATGGGCGGCAAAGGTGAACGTTGTCAGTTGTGCGGGGTCTTTGCCCAGCAGGCGTGCATATTCAAGTGCGGCAGGCTCCGCATTGATCCGCCGCACGATGCGGTTGCGCGGATCGGCCTCGGTCACCACCATGCGCCGGTCGGTTGGAACCAGATGATCCAGACTGAACACCTTGACCCGGCAATTGCTGCGAACCATCGCCAGCACTGCGGCATTGCGCAGCGCCCGGCCCTTGTGCAGCACGAACGTCTGCTTGAACCGCGTGCCGTCCCCCGCCGAGCCGCCAAACAGCGGCACCGGCCCAAGGCCCGAGGCAAGCGCCGCCGTCAGCTCGTCCTCGCGGATCGACAAGCCATCCACCAGCAGGAATGCAAATTCATGGTCCCAGCCGGGTCGCGCCCGGATCAGCCCTTGTCGCGACCGGATCAACTGCCCGATCAGCACCTGCGACCGCAGATCGCCCAGATCGGGAATAAGCAGCGCATCGGCGGCAAAATTCGCAGCAGGCAGTGCCACAGCCACGATGCGCCCTTCGGCATAGCCCGATGGCGCGATCTCGCCCGCCGTGGTGCAGCCGATCACCGTCGTGCCGGGAAAGGCCGTGTCAAGGCTGGCGGTCAGCACCGCAATGTCAGCCAGTGGCGAGATAAACAGAATCACAACCGCAAACGGCCCCGAACCCAGCGCGCGGGCCAGCCGCCCTGCAGCATCCACGGCCGTTGCATCCGTCGTCGCCGTCGCGATCAATGCCGGCCCGGAGCCCGCCTCCGCCAGCGCAAGCCGCGGATCATCCATCAGGTTCCTCCCCGCAACGGCCCGCGCCCAAGCTAGGCCGCGCCGCAGGGCACTGGCAAGCGGGTCAGTTGTTTTCCGGCATCAGGCTGGCAAAGCTGGCTTCGCGTGCGATCAACAAGGCCTGCGTGCGGCTTTGCACGCCCAGCTTGCGCATGATGGCCGTGACATGGGCTTTCACCGTCGTCTCGGCAATGGTCAGGTCATAGGCGATCTGCTTGTTCAGCCGCCCCTCGCAGACCAGCGACAGGATCTTTGCCTGCTGCCGCGTCAGCAAGGCCAGCCGGGCAATGGCCTCTTCCCGCTGGGTTGCGGGCGCGTTCGGATCGGCCTGCGGCACGAAGCCATCGGGAACAAAGCTTTCCCCCGCCCGGATCGCATCGAAGGCCGCGCGAAACACGTCGCGCCGCGCATGTTTCGGCACGAACCCGGCAGCGCCCGCGCGCAGCGCCGCCCCGATCACCCGGTTGTCAGCCAGCGACGACACCACAACCACCGGCACCGCCCCCACCGCCGACCGGACCCGGATCAGGCCGTCAAGACCGGTCACATCCGGCAGGTTCAGGTCCAGCACAACCACATCGGGCAACGGCTGGCGGTCCAGTCGCGCCAGCGCCGCCTCCAGCCGGTCGGCGGTTTCAATCACC
>JANNWS010000089.1:0-22887 GCA_031408575.1 Rhodobacterales bacterium | reverse complement strand
CCTTGATGTCGCCCGAGTTGTCGGCAAAGTTCGTGTCCCACATGAACAGCTTCAAAGCGCCCGACGCATTGGCAATTTCATTCAGCAATGAGGAGCCGACCCGGAAGAACAAGCCCTCGCCGATTTTACCGACCAGCGTGCCGTGGTTGAACGTCTGCCCGAAGAACGTGTAGAGACGCGTCGATGGCGCACCATCGGCAGTGCCAAGGTGACGCGCGACGTTTGTGCCAATGCTCCAGGCATCGAGCGGATCGGCGGTGATCGAGAATTTGTGACCCGCAACCAGCGTCACGCCAGTGTCGAGCCCGCGCGACAGTTGACTGCCAGCCAGCGAGTTCAATTTGGAGTCCACGACAACCGAAACGGTCGCGGCAGTGGCCATCCCAGCCGTCAAAAGCGATACCGCGACTGCGGCCGCAGCGATCTGTTTTTTCGCCTTCATTCTGGCACCCTCATAAAAAGTGAAAAGTCTTAGCGAATGTGCAAGACCATATTACTATCACACCTACAGCGAAGATGTGTCAGAACTGTGTCTACACTATTGGCGCCGGGTCGGGTAGCCCCACGAACAATCTTGGGTTGAAATAGGCGAAAAATGGGAAAAGTTGTCAATCTGCGCCGTTTTTCCAAGCAAAAACAACGTGAGAGGAATGCCGAGGACGCAACGGCAAATGCGGCAAAACATGGGCAAAGCAAAGAACAGCGCCTTCAGGAATTGAAACGCGCCGACGCGCTGAAATCCCACCTTGATGCCCATAAAAGAGATGTTCCGTGAACAATAGGCCGGCAAAACATTCATTGACGCTGAATGGTCACCGAACCAGCGTTTCGCTTGAGCCAGAGTTCTGGGATGCCTTTCGCTGCGTTGCGGCGAAAAATAACAGGCCCATCAACACCTTGGCCGCCGATATTGACGCGGAACGTGGTGATCTGGGCCTCGCGTCTGCGATCCGGCTGCATGTATTGCGGCATTTCCGCAGCGGCGAATCACCCTAGAGACTGTATGACGCTGCTCGATGCGCCAGACGCGCGATTGTTTCTCGTTGTTCGCCCGTCTTCGCAGAGGCAGGGAATTCACTTTTCCCGAACAGGCGCGGGCGGCGAGGGTCAGCGCCGGTTGACCACCAGATGGATGCCATCTCGCGCCCGCACCGTCAGATGCGCCACCGGCACCGGAACGCCCCTCTCGCCCGGCGTAAACCGGAACGCCCGCGCCAACAGCGCCAGAAGCAGCACCCCTTCGATCATCGCAAAACCCGCGCCAGGGCAGACGCGTGGCCCGGCCGAGAACGGAATATAGGCGCTACGTGCTGAATCGCGCGCCGCCTCGGTCTGCCATCGGTCGGGATCGAATGCGTCCGGCCGGTCCCATAACCGTTCGTGCCGGTGCAGATGCCACGGACTCAGCACCATCTGCGCGCCCGGCGCAACGTCGCGGTCGCGCAGATGTTCGCGCTGCAGCGTTTCGCGCACCATCATCGGAACCGGCGGATAAAGCCGCAGGGTCTCGCGGAACACATCGCGGGTAAAGCGCAAGCGGGACAGCCCCGCGAAGTCGGGCGTAGCCCCCAGGGTCGCCGCCTCTGCCGCGACCCGTTCCTGCACGTCGGGATGCAGCGCAAGCATCAGCAACGCCCAGGACAGTGCCGAAGCCGATGTTTCATGCCCCGCCAAAAAGAAGATCGCCACCTGATCAACCATCTCTTCGGTTCCGAACCCTTGTCCGGTTTCAGGATCGACTGTCGTCATGATCTTGGTCGCCAGATCGTCCGGCGCCGTGCCATCGCGGATTGCTGTGGTCCGCTCGGTCGTAAGCCCGGCTATCAGCGCCCTGATCTGGCGCGCCGTCGCCACCGTGCGTCGGCGGTGCAGGCGCGGCACCCAACCCGGCAACGGCACGAAGGCGGCAAGGTTCAGGATCGGCTGGCTGCGCTGATGGTCACGAAACAGGGCAAACACCCGTGCCGCCACCTGATGCGCGATCGGAATCGAAAACAGCGTGCGAAAGATGACGTCGGCGGCGGCATGACTCATTTCCGCCTCGACCTCGACCTTGCCTTCAGGCATCCGCGCCACGGCCGATTGCCCGGCGGCAAGGATCGCCGGGAAGGCAGCGCGCAGCCGCCCGCCCTCAAAGGCCGGGTCGATGATCCGGCGCTGCCTGCGCCAGACCGTACCATTGGTGACAAACACCGCATCGCCCAGAAGCGGCGTCAGCCCTTCACGGATGCGTCTTGACTTGGGAAAATCTTCGGGCCGTTCCGACAGCACAAGGCGCACCAGCGCCGGGTCATTGCACAAATAGCTGCGAAAGAACGGCGTGCGGAATTCGGCCATCCAGGCGCGGTACAGACGCGCTGGCTGCGATGACAGGATGTCGGCCCGAAACAGCCGAAGATGCCGCCACAGTGACACTTGATCGGGACGTGCGACAGGTTTGGGCGGGATCATGCGGTGCGGCTGACATGACCAGACACGGCAACGTCGATCCGGCTTTTCGACGGCTGCCGCCCCGCGAACCGCGCGCCCAGCGTCAGTGGCCCGGCGGTGATGCGGAAATAGTCATAGTCGCCGGGCCGGTCAAAAGCGCAAAGATACTGGAAATGCAGCCGGAAAAACCGCCACCGCAGTTGGCTCCAGCGTTCGGCGCTCAACGTCTGGGTGAACGCAGCCGAGATCACCAGAGGCCATCGTTTGTCTTTGGGGGCCACCCCCGACACCGCCACCGGATCGCACAGCGCAAAGGCACAGCCATCGCCCGGCGCGGTCACATCGACCCAGGTCACCTGATCGCGCGCGGAAAGGAAATGCAGATCGGACCGAAGCCGGTGCGCGTCAGGTAAAAACGACACCATCGGCACCACATGGCCCAGTGTCAGAAAAGACAACGGCGCCGCGTCCGCAGGCAGCCCATCTCGGATAAGGTCGGCCAGAACGGAAACCCCCAGATGCGCGCCCGACGAATGGCCGACCACCAGCACCTCATCGGCGCCATCCGTCAAAGCGTTGCGGATCGTCTGGCCAAACTCTGCCAGCCGCACCTCCAGCGCAGGCGGGTATGCCCCCCTGCCTTGCGCGGTAAATGCATAGTCATGCATCAGGTAATGGGCAAAAAACCGTCGATCGCGACGTTTGAACCAGCGCAGTATCAGCACCGCCAGCGCGGCCCCGGTCGCAAGCGCCAGGGGCGTCGGCAATCGCGCTCCTGCCAAAGCAACCGCAATCCACGCCAGCGCCACCGCCGCTACCAGTTGCGCCAACAGCATCGCTACCGGATAGAGGGCCGCTATGACCGGCCCCTTGCGCAGCCGCATCAACCGGAACAATGCACCTGTCGACACATAGGTCCATGCCGTGCGCGCCAGTTGCAGATAAGTGGCCGCTATTCCGTGGTCCATCGACTCGCGCACCAGATCGGCCCAAGGCAGCACCTCGACCGTCGCGGAAACCTCGACCCCGTCCACTTCGGCATCAACCTGCCAGCACTGCGCCGGGCCGCCCTTAGGCCGCAACACCGCCAACACATATCCCGAAATCGCCGCCTGCGCCGCGCCCTCGGTTCGGTACAACTCGCGGTAGCGGCGCGGCGGAAAAGGATCGTAGCCGGGGATGTAAAACACCCTCCGACGGCGCACAGTCCTGCCCCTGTCATCCCACATCAATTGACCTCCACCCGTAAGCCTAGTGTAGAAGTCGGGCGAAAATAAGGGGTTCAGCCCAGGACGGCCAGACTGGGGAACGTTTCCAGCAGCCAGTAAGAGAAACTCGAAAACCCACCTGTCAGCATCAACAGACCGATGGTCCACAAGAGCAGCCCCATGACCCGTTCAATCCGCTCCATATGCCGCCGCATCCAGCTCATGACCCCGGTCAGGCGCGGAAAGAATGCTGCCACAAGCAAGAACGGTATCCCGAGCCCGACAGCATAGACGCCCAGCAGGGCCGTCCCCTTGGTCATGCTCGCCTCGGACGCCGCCAGTGACAAGATCGCACCCAGTTGGGGGCCGATACACGGCGTCCAGCCAAAGGCAAAGGCCAACCCAAGAAGATAGGCCCCAAACGCCGATCCGCCCCGGTCGCCGGCGTCCAGCCGGACATCGCGGTCCATGAAACCGATCCGGAACACACCGACGAAATGCGCCCCGAAGATCAACACGATCACCCCGGCGACCGTGTTGAACCAATCTGCATTCTGCAGGAAGAACGCACCGAATGCCGAGACGGCAAAGCCGAGGAACAGGAAGACAGTCGACAGCCCCAGCACAAAGAACAGCGCGGGCAGCATGACCCTGCGCTGCGCGACACGGCCACCCTGCATTTCGGTCATTGAAATGCCGCCCATGTACGCAAGATAAGGCGGCACGATCGGCAGCACGCAGGGGCTGAGGAACGACAGCACACCCGCCAACAGTGCCACCAGCATCGCAGGCAGCAAGCCTGCATCAATCACGTCAATTCCGAACATGCCGCTCTCCCTCTAACGCGACATAGCGGAACGGCCCGCCCGCGTCACGCCCACCCACCGTCACATTGCCGTGGACAGGCCCGCACGGCAGCGCTACCTCAACAGCGATGACCTGGGATGAAGACCTTGATTGCGAAGGGCTGCTGTGCCCCCTGCCCGTCCTGCGCGCGCGCAAACGGCTGATCGGGATGGCACCGGGACAGGTACTGCGCCTGCGCGCAACCGATCCGATGGCGGCGATCGACTTACCACATTTCTGCACCGAAGCCGGGCATGAACTGCTTGATACGACCAAGGCGCAGGGCGCAACCCATTACCTGATCCGGCGCGGCGGCTAAAGTCTGTCTGACGCTGACAGACCGCCAGACAGCCGTCAGCTTTGTGATTTTCGCCTGTCTATGGCCAAAACCAGAGGCCACTTTTGTCGGGCAGGCTCTATGGCAAAAGGCGCAAAGTTTCCCCCGCGCCCCGCCCTTCAGTTGCGCGATGGGTCAGCGGCCCAGCGACCACCAGCCGCGCTTTTTCGGCTTGCTGTCATCGTCCGGTTCGACAGCTTCCACGGCCGCCACCGCAACGGCTGGCTCGACCAAGCGAACAGTTTCAGCGACCGGTGCCGCTTCGGCAGCCCCTGTTGCCACCGCTTCTGGCACCGCTGCCGCCACTTTTGCAGGGGCCGCGGCCCTTGACCTTGGCTTCGGCTTTGCGGGCGCGGCAGGTTCGATCGCCACAGGCGCCTCGATCACCGCTGCCTCTGGCGCAACCTTGGCTTTCGACGAGCGTGACCTTGCAGGCTTTTTTGGCGCAGCCTCTGCCGGGGCTGCGACCACCTCGACAGCCACATCGGCGACAGCCGCTGCGACTGGCAAATCGACAGGCGCTCGTGCTGGCGCGGCTTCAGCCACACCGGGGGCTGCGGGTTTGCGGCTGCGGGTCCGCGTGCGGGTCGGCTTTTTCACCGCCGTATCAGCCTCGGCGATAATCGGGGCTGCTGTCGCCCCGTCACCTGCATCGTCCTCGTCTTCATCATCGGTGGCATCACCGGCCGTATCGGATCCTGTGGCATCACCCGGCCCGTTGCCACCACGACGCCGACGGCGGCGACGGCGCTTTTTCTTCGTCCCGTTGCCGTCACCCGCAACTGCGGCGGCTGGCGCAGGCACTGCCACTTCGGCGGCGTCGGCTGCCTCGTCTTCTTCCTCGTCGGCCTCATCCTCGAACGGGATATCCTCATCCTCGTCCACCAGATCCGGCATCATCGTGCTTTCCGCCGAAATGACCGAAGCCATCGCCGCCGAAATCACCCGCGTTGCGGTCTTGAACTTTTCGATGGAATAATCCGGGCTGATCATCGACGGGTCGGCCTCGATCCGCACCGCCATGTCATAGCGCGCCTCGATCAGCGCGATATGCTCGCGCTTCTGGTTCATCAGATAATTGATCACAGCCACCGGCGCCTTGAGCAGCACCTCTTTCGACCGTTTCCGCGTGCCTTCCTCTTCCAGCGCCCGCAATATCTGCAGTGCCAGACTGTCATCGGACCGGATCAACCCGGTGCCGTGGCAATGCGCGCAGGGCTGTGTAGTTGATTCCAGCATGCCGGGGCGCAGCCGCTGACGGCTCATCTCCATCAGGCCAAAGCCGCTGATGCGACCCACCTGAATGCGCGCCCGGTCTGTCTTGAGCGCATCCTTCAGCCGCTTCTCAACCGAGGCGTTGTTCTTGCGCTCTTCCATGTCGATGTAGTCGATCACAATCAGACCGGCCAGATCGCGCAGGCGCAACTGGCGGGCAATCTCGTCGGACGCCTCAAGGTTGGTGTTCAGCGCGGTCTGCTCGATCGACCCTTCCTTGGTCGCCCGGCCCGAGTTCACGTCGATGGCCACCAGCGCCTCAGTCACACCGATCACGATGTAGCCACCGGATTTCAGCTGCACCGTCGGGTTGAACATCCCCGCCAGATAGCTTTCCACCTGATAGCGGGCGAACAGCGGCATCGATTCGGCGTAGGACTGCACGACCTTGGCATGCGACGGCATGATCATCCGCATGAAGTCTTTTGCCACGCGGAAGCCTTCGGCGCCTTCGACCAGAACTTCCTCGATCTCGCGGTTGTAAAGGTCGCGGATCGACCGCTTGATAAGGTTGCCTTCTTCATAGATCGGAGCGGGCGCGATGCTTTTCAGCGTCAGTTCGCGAACCTGCTCCCACAACCGCATGAGGTATTCATAGTCGCGCCGGATCTCGGGCTTGGTGCGCTTGGCCCCTGCCGTGCGGATGATCAGGCCGGCACCTTCCGGCACCTCGATCTCTTGGGCAATCTCTTTCAGCTTCTTGCGGTCCGTCGCCTGGGTGATCTTGCGCGAGATTCCACCGCCGCGCGCCGTGTTCGGCATCAGCACGCAATAGCGCCCCGCCAGCGACAGATAAGTCGTCAGCGCCGCACCCTTGTTGCCGCGTTCTTCCTTGACCACCTGCACCAGCATGATCTGGCGGACTTTGACCACTTCCTGGATCTTGTATTTCCGAGGGCGGGGTTTGCGCGGCTGATGAATTTCTTCGGCCACATCCTCATCGGCAACAGACTCGATTTCGTCGTCAAGTTCGGTCGCATGATAGGTCTTGTGTGGCGTCTCGTGATCGTCGCCCTCGTCGGCTTGCACCTCTGGCGCACGCGCGTCTTCGGCACTTGCGGCGGGCTCGTCGTCGGGGATGGGCGCATAAAGCGCATCCGCGCCGGTTTCGTCGCCAAGATCAACCACGTCCATGCTGCCAACCGCACGGCTCTGGACAGCGTCATCGCTGACGGCTGTCTCGGCCCTGGCAGCGTTGCGGGGGCTGCGACGGCGACCGCGATTGTTGTCTTCTTCTTCTTCGGCGCGGGCATAGGCCCGCTCTTCCTCGATCAGGGCTTTGCGGTCCGCAACCGGGATCTGGTAATAGTCCGGGTGGATTTCGGCGAAGGCGAGAAATCCGTGCCGGTTGCCGCCATAGTCGATGAACGCCGCCTGAAGCGACGGCTCGACCCGCGTTACCTTTGCAAGGTAGATGTTCCCCGCAAGCTGGCGTTTGTTGACGGTTTCAAAGTCAAACTCTTCGACTTTGTTTCCGTCGACCACGACCACGCGAGTTTCCTCGGCGTGGGTGGCATCGATAAGCATCTTCTTGACCATGATGTTCCATTGCACCGGCACAGACGCATTGGCCCGAAACGAGTTCGGGGCCGACAGACGGTTGCGCTTGGGTGACTTGTTCGGGCGAGATTGCGCCCAGAGATACGCGGATAGGTGCCTGAGCGGCACTCTTCACGGCGGTTCCCTGATTCTGCGCGCGTCATCGCGGTTCTGTCCCGGAGGGCGAAACACGTCCTCCATTCAATAAGCCCGCTATCGTCAATGACTTGGCGGACAAGCTGGTGGCCCTGAGGCCGATCAGTCCGCAAACGCGTGCGTTGGCCCTGCGGCCCGACCCACGCCTTCCGCGGCGAAACTCTTGCGCGGGTGTGTCTGACCCGCGTCACTCGACCATAGCTGTGCCGCAAGGACAAACACAATGGCCTATTTCGTTAACGCAAACACACCTCGTGCTTGCGCCAAACGCTGGCGGCAGTGGCCCCGTGCGCGCGTCAGGCGTCGGAATTCCAGGTCAGAACTTCGCCGTCACGAAGCCCGCAATCACTTGGTTTCAAAGACCCAAGCGGCGTTTCACGGGCAAGGCCTGTGCCGTCTCAGACATATTCCGACCGCGCAAGCCCGTACTTAGCCATCTTCTCATTCAAGGTCCGGCGCGGCAGACACAGCTCTTCCATCACCGCCACGATACTTCCCTTGTGGCGCCGCATCGTATTGTCGATCAGCATCCGCTCGAAGGTATCGACATACTCTTTCAGCGGCTTGCCCTCGGTCGTCATGGCCGGCCCGGCCGTCTCATTATCAGCCATCAATAGCGACGCGATGGAGCCTGACCCCCGCCGGTTCTGCAACACCGCCCGTTCGGCAATGTTCACCAGTTGGCGGACATTCCCCGGCCACGGCGCTTGCAACAGCTGTGCGGCCTCCTGCGCCGTAACCTGCGGCGCCTCACAGCCATATTCTTCGGAAAACTCTTCCGACAGCCGGGTGAACAGCGTCAGGATGTCCTCGCCCCGCGACCGCAAGGGCGGCAGTGTGATCTTCATTGCGCCGATCCGATAATACAGATCGGGCCGTAGCGCGTCTTCCACCGTCTTGTCGGGGGCATGTTCGTTGCAGATCGCGATGATCCGCGTCTCCGGCGGCATCCCCTGCTCGTTGATCACCGTCAGCAGCCGCGCCTGCAGCCCCTGACTCAACGCCTCGATATCCTCCAGGCACAGCGTCCCACCCCGCGCCTCTTCCACCAGAGGGATAGCACCATCCTCGGTCGGCCCGAAGAGCCGCGCCGTCAGCTGATCCTCGGACCAGGCCGCACCCGAAATCGTGACGAACTTCTTGCCCGCCCTTGGACCCACCGCATGCAGCGCATGGGCCACCAATGTCTTGCCCGTCCCGGTCTCGCCATCAATCAGAACATGGCCATCGGCCTGCCCCAGATCGAGGATGTCTTCGCGCAGACGCTCCATCACCCCTGATCCGCCGATCAGCTTCTTCATCAGCATCGTGCCGTCGGAAAGTTCCCGCCGCAGCGCCCGGTTGTCCAGCGTCAGCCGCCGCGCCTGCGTCGCCCGCTTTGCAAGCTCGGTCATCCGGTCGGGGTTGAACGGCTTTTCCAGAAAGTCGAACGCCCCCACCCGCATCGCCTCGACGGCCATCGGCACATCGCCATGGCCGGTAATCAGAATTACCGGCAGGCCCGAATCCTGACCCATCAGCTTTTTCAGGAACGCCATGCCGTCCATGCCGGGCATGCGGATGTCACTGACAACGACGCCAGGAAAATCCGCGCCGATCCCCTTCAGCGCCTCTTCCGCGCTGCCATAGGTTTCTGTGTCAAAGCCCGACAGCGCCAGCCACTGGCTGATCGACTGCCGCATGTCGGCCTCGTCATCGACGATTGCGACTTTCATCATGCGTGCCATGTCACCTCACTCGGCTGCTTCGGTCGTTGGGGTCGGCCCGGTCGGGTTGGGGCCGCCAAGGCTCTTGCCACCCAATATGGGCAGCTGGACTTCAAATACAGCGCCCCCCGCCTCGCCGTTCCGCGCGGTCAGTCGTCCGCCAAGGTCATTGACGATGCCCGACGAGATCGCAAGGCCAAGCCCCACACCCTCGCCGGGCTTTTTGGTAGTATAGAACGGTTCGAACAGATTATCGAGGTCGACAATGCCCTGACCGTTGTCGCGCACCGTCAGCGTCGCGGTTTCGCCTGCGGACAGCAAGATCTCGATCTCGGGGTCCGACAATCCGCGCGTTGCATCAATCGCGTTGCGCAACAGGTTGATGATCACCTGCTCCAGCCGCACGCGGTCTGCCATCACCATGACCGCCCCGCGCGGCAAGGTGCGGGTGATGCGGATCACGCGGGCTTTCAGCTGCGGCTCCATCATCGACAGCGCCGAAGAAATGGCCTGCTTCACGTCCACCGGTTCGAACGCCTCTCCCCCCTTGCGGGCGTAGGATTTCAGCTGGCGCGTGATCGACCCCATCCGGTCGATCAGATCGTCGATCCGCTGGAAGGACGACAACGCCTCATCCGGGCGGCGGCGCTGCAACAGCAGGCGCGCGCCCGCCAGATAGGTCTTCATAGCGGCCAGTGGCTGGTTCAACTCATGACTGACCGCCGCCGACATCTCGCCCAGGGCCGCCAGCTTTGACGATTGCGCCAGCGTCTGTTCGGCCACGGCCAGCGTTTTCTGCACCCGCTCACGCTCGGCGATCTCGCGCTGCAGGCGTGCGTTCAGCAGGCGCAGCTCGGCACTCTCGCGCTGGAAGAACACCGATTGCGACCAGGCCCTGCGCGACAGCAGATAAAAGGTCAGCGCCAGAAGGATCGCAAATCCCATGATCTCCAATGCCAGAACGCCATTCACCCGTTCACGCACGGAATCGTAGGCGGTAAAGGTCACCAGTCGCCAGCCGCGGAACGGAATACGGGTTGCGGTCTGCATTACCGCCTCGCCCTTCACATAAGCATCGGGCGGGGCCTGCGCCCAGTCAGCCGTTGCCTGAAACGCGCGCTCGATCGTCGAGGGTTTGTCGATCAGGGCGATCGCTTCGGCCAGCGGCAGGCCACGCCATTGCGGTTCGGTCGCCAGCAGCACCGTCCCCTCGCTGTCGGTTACCACGACGGCGTCCTGCAACCCGGCCCAGGCATGTTCATATTTGACCATGTCGACCTCGACCACGATGACGCCGACGATGCTGTTCTCGGATACCAGCGCGCGCGAATAGGTAAAACCAAAGCCACCTTCAGCACGCTCGGCGGCGGTAAACACAGTGTCTTTCGACCGCAAGGCATCCACGAAATAGGGCTCGGCGCTGTGATTGGTGCCGATCCGTTGGCGGTTGGTGGCGGCCACCGCGCGCCCCCCCGAATCCAGCAGCAGGATCGACGCCGCACCGATTTCCGACTGGAAAGAAATCAGCCGCTGCGAGGTGAAGGAGAAGTTGCCGGAATTGAGCGCGCCGATCAATTCGGGGTCACTGGCAAGCAGCAGCGGCACCACCGAGTTGCGTTGCAGTTCCGTCAGGATGTTGCCTGAGTATAACGCCAGCCGCAGTTCCGCCCTGCTGCGCGTCGTCTCGGTGAACCGTTCGGTCAGCCATTGATTGGTGAACAGCACTACGCCCACAGCGAACGCGATCATCACCGCTATGGCAAGCTTCACACGCCAGCTTATCCCGGAGAATTCCGGCGCAGGACCGGGCTCGTCTGACAAGTCGTTCACAGTTCCGCTCATGGGGTGACTGTAGGCGCTTGGTCGCAGCGCCTCAAGCACATGGGGTCAGACCAGCGCGAAAGCGCCTGCGACAGAGCGGAAAAGCACCGACCCGTCTGTGCCGCCCAATGCCGCATCAACTGCCCGCTCGGGGTGCGGCATCGACCCCAGCACGCGGCGATTGGCAGACAGCACACCCGCGATGTCCGCCGCCGACCCGTTCGGGTTGGCGGCATAAGTCAGTGCGATCCGATCGTCACCCGCCAGACGGGCAAGCGTCTCAACGTCGGCGGTGTAATTGCCGTCATGATGCGCGACAGGCAGTCGAATGTGGCTGTCCGTGGCCCAGCCCGAGGTAAACACGCTGTCCTGAGACGTGACCCGCAGATCAACCGTGCGGCAGACGAATTTCAGCCCCGCATTGCGCATCAGCGCACCGGGCAGCAGCCCCATCTCTGTCAGCACCTGAAACCCGTTACAAATGCCCAGAACATAACCACCGCGCGTCGCATGGTCGGCCACCGCCCGCCCGATGGGCGAGCGCGCCGCAATCGCACCGCAGCGCAGATAATCCCCAAACGAAAACCCGCCGGGGACGCCCACGATGTCGATGCCATCGGGCAGCGCCGTCTCCTTGTGCCAGACCCGCACCACATCGGCCCCCGCCCGCACAAAGGCCAAAGCCAGATCGCGGTCGCAGTTCGATCCGGGAAAAGTGATGACGGCAGCTTTCATCGGCGGGTTCCCTTTCGCATGTCACAAACCAAAACAGGGCACGACGGCGTCTCGTTTTCTGTCTAAAAATATCCCGGGGGTGCGGGGGCTGGCCCCCGCTTTCCGGCTGCTCGAGATGCAATCAGGCGATCTCGACCGTGTATTTCTCGATCACCGTGTTCGCCAGCAACCTCTCGCACATCGCCCGCACCTCGGCCTCGGCCGCCGTCCGGTCCGACGCGGCAAGATCAAGCTCGATCACCTTGCCCTGCCGCACACCGCTGATCCCCGCGAAGCCAAGTGTCCCCAGCGCATGGCGCACCGCCTCGCCCTGCGGGTCAAGAACGCCGTCTTTCAGCATGACATGAACGCGGGCTTTCATCGGCGGGCCTTTCAGTTGATCAACGTGGGCTTTGGCGTATGCGTTACGTTCGATGGCATCACCCCAAGACGGCGCGCAAGTTCGGTGTAGACATCGGCCAGCGGCCCCGGTTCGGCTGCAGGCTGCCCCTCGGCCCGCTCTGCGGCGCGCAAATCCCACAGCCGGCAACTGTCGGGGCTGATCTCGTCTGCCACGATCAGGCGCATGAAATCGCCCTCCCAGATCCGCCCGATCTCGATCCGGAAATCGGCCAGACGGATACCCACCCCCATCATCACACCCGACAGAAAGTCGTTCACTCGCAGCGCCAGCGCCACCATGTCGTCCAGATCCTGCTGACCCGCCCAGCCGAAAGCCACGATATGCTCTTCGGCCACCATCGGATCGCCCAGCTTTTCGTCCTTGTAGTAATACTCGACGATCGGGCGCGGCAGAGGCGTGCCTTCGGGGATGCCGAGGCGCGCCGAGATCGGACCGGCGGCAAAGTTGCGCACGACAACCTCGATCGGGATGATCTCGACCATGCGGACAAGCTGTTCGCGCATGTTCAGGCGGCGGATGAAATGGGTCGGCACGCCGATGGCATTCAGGCCGGTCATGAAGAACTCGGACAGGCGGTTGTTTAACACACCCTTGCCCTCGATCGCGGCACCCGGACGAGGCGTGCTGATGGCGCCGCCGTCATCCTTGAAATACTGAACGAGTGTTCCCGGTTCCGGTCCTTCATAGAGGATCTTGGCCTTGCCTTCGTAGATCTTCTTGCGCCGTGCCATGAACTCTCCGATCGGCGACGAAATCGGCCCCTGTCGCAGCAGACAGTGGCCTTTCGCCATAGAAGGAAGGCTATACGTCAAGCCCGCACACGTCGCAAGGCGGTCGCGGGCACTGCGCCCCTTGCGACGGTGGAGCCAAGTATGCATATGCAACGCGAGTTCAATCACAGCAAAGGATCTGCCAATGTCGACCTTCGATGATCGCGACCGGGCCTTCGAATCCAAGTTTGCCCATGACACCGAAATGCAGTTCCGCGCCGAAGCACGCCGCAACAAGCTGGTCGGACTTTGGGCGGCAGGTCTGCTGGGCAAGTCCGATGACGACGCCGCGGAATACGCGATGAGCGTGGTCAGGGCCGACTTCGAGGAGGCCGGCATAGAAGACGTGGTGCGCAAGGTCGCGGCCGACCTGGGCGGATTGTCTTCGCCAGAAACCGTTCGGGCAAAGATGGCCGAATTGCTGCCGGTCGCCAAGGCACAACTGCTCGAAGATTTCTGACTGACCGGGGGGGGGGCAGGGGGATGCCCCTCTTCACTCAGACTTTGCCGGTAGAACCAACCAACGATCATTGCGCCTTGCGGCACAAAGGACGGTGTGGGTGCGGGGTGAGGTCGTGATTGCGTACAAACAGCGGACACCTGAGTTCTGCGAGAAACGGCAACGGTCTCGTGCGACCGATGCCGCATGACTTGGATGTCACGCGGTGCATCTTCACCCCTTGCTTGTACGCAAGATCATCATGCAGATTATGAATTTGCCTCTGTCAACGCGGCATGTCAGACGGAATGGAGCCGGTCAGATTCCAACTTTGGCCGACCCTGCCCCACGCAAGGAGCCTGCATGACTGATGCCCTGACCCGCCTGCTGGCGACCCGTGACTGGCTGATGGCCGATGGCGCGACCGGAACCAACCTGTTCAACATGGGGCTGTCCTCGGGTGATGCCCCCGAAATGTGGAACGTAGACGAGCCTAACAAGATCCGGACGCTGTATCGCTCGGCAGTCGAGGCAGGGTCGGATATCTTCCTGACCAACTCGTTCGGCGGCAATGCCAGCCGGATGAAACTGCATAACGCCCAACACCGCGTGCATGAATTGAACCGCGTCGCCGCAAGTCTGGGGCGCGAGATTGCCGACGCCGCGGGCCGTAGCGTGGTCGTCGCCGGTTCGGTCGGGCCGACCGGCGAGATCTTCGAGCCGATGGGTACCATGACCCATGCCGTCGCCGTCGAGATGTTCCATGAACAGGCCGAAGGGCTGAAGGCGGGCGGGGCCGATGTTCTCTGGGTCGAAACGATGTCCGCCCCCGAAGAGTATCGCGCGGCCGCCGAGGCGGCACAGCTTGCGGGCATGCCGTGGTGCGGCACCATGAGCTTTGACACCGCCGGACGCACGATGATGGGCCTGACGTCGGCGGCGATGGTCGACATGGTGGAAAAGCTGGCGAACCCGCCGATTGCGTTTGGCGCGAATTGCGGTGTTGGCGCATCCGATCTGCTGCGGACTGTGCTTGGCTTTGCCGCGCACGGCTCGGAGCGCCCGCTGATTGCCAAGGGCAATGCGGGCATCCCAAAGTATCACGACGGCCATATCCATTATGACGGCACGCCCGCACTGATGGCGGAATATGCGGTGCTGGCGCGCGATGCGGGCGTCAGGATCATCGGTGGCTGCTGCGGCACGATGCCGGAGCATCTGGCCGCGATGCGCCATGCGCTGGAAACCCGCCCGAAAGGCCCCCGACCGACGCTTGAGGAAATCACTGCCCTGATGGGCGGTTTTTCGTCGGTTTCGGACGGAACGGGCGATACCTCGGGCGACCCGAAGCGCGAACGGCGGGGTCGGCGGGGCTGATCGGCGCAACCGGCAGCACAGGGGGGTTGCAACGGCGATGAGTGGTTCAGAACAGAGCCAACTGATCGCCGGGTTCTGGTGGCACCGCGAACAGGTCGCAACGCAGTGCCGGCAGGCGCGTTTCCAGCCCAAGCCGCGCCACGGCCAGCCTGAACCGCTGGTCGATCAGATCCGACCACACCCCCTCGCCGCGCATCCGCTTGCCCCATTCGGGGTCATAGTCGCGCCCGCCATGCACGTCGCGCACCCGCGCCATCACCTTGGCCGCCCGGTCGGGAAACCGCGCGGCAAGCCAGTCGCGAAACAACGGGGCCACTTCGCCTGGCAGGCGCAGCATGATCCAGCTTGCCCCGACAGCACCCACATCGCGCGCCGCCGCAAGGATCGCGTCAAGCTCGCTGTCAGTAAGCCCTGGCACGACCGGGGCGACCATCACTCTGACCGGAACGCCCGCGTCGGTCAGCCGCACGATGATTTGCAATCGCCGCGCAGGGCTGGCCGCACGCGGTTCCATCGCGCGGCTGATCACGGGATCGAGCGTCGTGATCGAGACACCCACCCGCACCAGACCAAGCCGTGCCATCGGCCCCAGAATATCAAGATCCCGCTCGATCAGGGTGCCTTTGGTGGTGATGGCCACCGGATGATTGAAGGCCGCAAGCACTTCAAGCACCTCGCGCATCACGCGGTGTTCGGCCTCGCAGGGCTGATACGGGTCGGTATTGGTGCCGATGGCAATGGGTGCGGGCGCATAGCGCCGTGCCGACAACTCGCGCGCCAGCACTGCACCGATGCCCGGACGGGCGATCAACCGCGTTTCGAAATCGAGACCCGGCGACAGGTTCAGGTACGCATGGGTCGGGCGGGCAAAGCAATAGATGCAGCCGTGTTCGCAACCCCTGTAAGGGTTGATCGACCGGTCGAACGGCAGATCGGGCGACCGGTTGAACGTCAGCGCCGAGCGCGGTCGTTCCACGCGCACTTCGGTTCGCACCAGACGTTCTTCGCTGGCGTCGCCCCCGCCGTCATCGACCGCCGCCCGTGTCTGCGCTTCGAACCGCCCCGCGCGGTTCGTCTCAGCGCCACGCGCCCGCAGACGCTGCCCCGGAAAAATGCCGTCACCCCGTTCCATTTGGCCGAGTATAGAACATTTAAGGAACATGCGCCAGTCCGGGTCGCTTTGCGACCCGCAACTGTCGGCTTTCACCCTGCCCATGTCGCAATCCGAAAAGTCGAAACGGGGCTTTGGCCTCATTGGATGTTCAACAGAAGAAGCAGGAGCAGGCCATGGCTGACGACGGCGACGAAATCATCCTTTCCGAGCTTTCGGATGACGAACTTGTGCTGCAGATGCACGACGACCTTTACGACGGTCTGAAGGAAGAGATCGAGGATGGCGTCAACATCCTGCTGGGACGCGGCTGGACGCCCTACGACGTGCTGACCAAAGCACTTGTCGCCGGCATGACCATTGTCGGGGCCGATTTCCGCGATGGCATCCTGTTCGTTCCCGAAGTGCTGCTGGCGGCAAACGCGATGAAGGCCGGGATGTTTATCCTGAAGCCGCTGCTGGTGGAAACCGGCGCGCCCCGGATGGGCAAGATGGTGATCGGCACGGTCAAGGGCGATATCCACGATATCGGCAAGAACCTTGTGGGGATGATGATGGAAGGCGCCGGGTTTGAAGTCCTGGACCTTGGCATAAACAATTCGGTCGACAAGTATCTTGAGGCGCTAGAGCGTGAGAAGCCCGATATTCTGGGCATGTCCGCCCTGCTGACCACGACGATGCCCTACATGAAGGTCGTGATCGACACCCTCAAGGAAAAGGGCATGCGCGACGATTACATCGTACTGGTCGGCGGTGCGCCCCTGAACGAGGAATTCAGCCGCGCCATCGGGGCGGACGCCTATTGCCGCGATGCCGCTGTTGCCGTCGAAACCGCCAAGCAATATATCGCACGCAAGCATAACCAGTTCGCGGGCTGACGGCACTGCGCCGTCCGGGGTGCGCCCCCTTGGCAGGGGCGGGCCGAACCTCCATCTTGAGGGGGAAAGGATGCGGCCGATGCCACCCCTCACGTTTGCAATCCTGATACTTTCGGTCATCACCGCCGCTGGCGTGACCATTGCGCTGGTCTATGCCGCAGGCGTGCCGCTGGTCGCATTCGGGTTCGCGGCGCTGGCCGGAAGTCTGATCCTTGGCTGGCGCGGGTGGAGGCGGTGAGTGATCTGCTGCCCGATGACGCTGTCCTTGTGACCGAGGGGTCGGCCCCTGCCCGCACAGGTCGGGTGCTGCTGATTGCCTGTGGTGCCTTGGCGCGCGAGATTGTCGCGCTGAAAAAGGCCAACGGCTGGGACCACATGGATCTGCAATGCTTGCCGGCCAACCTGCATTTGTGGCCCGACCGGATTGCGGATGCGGTAGAGGCGGCGGTGCGGCAACGGCGCGCTGACTATGACGCGATTTTTGTCGTCTATGCCGACTGCGGGACCGGGGGGCTGCTACAGGCGCGGTGCGCGCAACTGGGTGTCGATATGGTGGCGGGGCCGCATTGCTATGCGTTTTTCGAAGGCACCGAGATTTTTGTAACGCGGGCTGAGACAGAGTTCACGGCATTTTATCTGACCGACTTTCTGGTGCGCCAGTTTGATGCCTTTGTCTGGAAACCGATGGGACTGGACCGGCACCCCGAGCTGCGGGATATGTATTTCGGGAATTATACCAAGCTGGTCTATCAGGCCCAGACCAATGATCCGGCACTGGATGCAAAAGCCGAGGATTGTGCGGCGCGGCTAGGGTTGGCCTATGAGCGGCGGTTTACCGGATATGGGGATCTGGACACGGCACTTCGGGCGTTCACTGCCAGCGAGACCTCAGCCCACACAGCAAAGCCAGAACCGCAACACTGACCAGTTCCGAACGCTGGCTTAGGCGGCCGCCGCTTCGGCCGCGACGCCACGGATCCGCGCTACCATCGCGCGCAACCCGTTAGAGCGTTGCGACGACAGATGGTCGTTCAGCCCCAGTCGCTCCAGTTCGGCCACCGCATCGACGTGCCCCACCTGGGCGACGCTCAGGCCCGAATACAGCGCGTGCAGCACTGCGATCAGGCCGCGCACGATCATCGCGTCACTTTCCCCCTGAAAGCTGAAACCGGCATCCGGCCCCTGCCCGTCAATGCGGGGCAGAATCCAGACCTGACTGGCGCAGCCGTCTACCTTGGTCGCCGGCACCCGGAATGCTGCATCCAGCGGCGGCATCGCCCTGCCGATTTCGATGACATGACGGTAACGGTCTTCCCAGTTGTCGAGAAACGCGAACGTGTCGGCAAGGTCTTCGAACGCGGCGGTGGCCATTGCAGTCTCCATCATGGACATCATTGAGGTAAGTCGCACGCAGCCAAAGGTCCAGCCCGTGCGGGTGCGGCTTTTCAAAGCACGCGGCATCGGCTACCGAAGAGGTCAGAGTTTAAGGGGATGTCGGATGAGGATACCGCTGTTTGCCGCCCTGTCGGTGATGCTGTTGCTGGGTGGCTGCGGTTCGGCCGACCGCACCTGGTACAATCCGTTTGGGTGGTTCGGCGGATCTCAGGAAACCGACGTTGCGACGCTTCAGGTCGATGTCGGCACCTCTGCCGACCCGCGCCCGCTGGTCGATCAGGTGCTGTCTATGTCGGTCGAGGCCCTTCCCGGCGGGGCAATCGTGCGGGCCACCGGCCTGCCGCCGACGCAAGGGTTTTGGGTGGCTGAGTTGATCGAGGAACCTATCGTAGATGGCCGCCTGAACTATCGTTTTGTCATCCTGCCACCGCCGGAGCCTGCGCGAGTCTCCACCCAGCCCTCGCGTGAAGTGACCGTCGCCACGTCGATCTCGGATTTCAAGCTGGAGGGTGTCCGCGAGATCACGGTGACCGGCGCGCGTAACGCGCGGTCAAGCCGCCGCTGAATGGTCGGATGCGGGCACACAAAAGTGCGCCCGCATCGCATCACAATTTGACTACGCGCACAGCACTGCCCTTGGCCGAAAGGGCGATCTCGCCCCGGCAAAGGCGCAACGCGTCTTCGCCAAACGCCTCGCGCCGCCAACCCTTGAGGGTATCAAGATCGCGCGCGCCCGCCGCGATGGCATCAAGATCAGCCGCCGAAGCAATCAGCTTTGTCGCCACGCCCAATTCTTCCGACTTGGCTTTCAGCAGGACGCGCAACAGGTCGGCAAGAGCCGGGTTGACCTGCATCTGTTCACGGCTCAGATCGGGTTTTGGCATCTGGTCGGTCGGCATCTCCATGCCGGATTTCACCGCGGCCAGAATACCATCGGCAATCTCGCCGCGACGCGCCTCGCGCAACAGCAGACGCGAGCGGCCCAGTTCATCGACAGTGCCAGGCCGGGTCGAGGCAAGTTCCAGCAGCGCATCATCCTTGTAGACGCGGCTGCGCGGGATGTTGCGGCTTTGCGCGAAATCCTCGCGAAAGCGGGCCAGTTCCTTGACCACTGCCAGAAAGCGGCCCGAGGTGGTGCGGGTTTTCACCCGCTCCCATGCCTCGGTCGGATGCACGGTATAGGTGACGGGATCGGTCAGCACCGACAACTCCTCTTCCACCCAGTTCTGCCGGTCGGTCTTGATGATCTGGGCGGCGAGGAACTCGTAGATCACGCGCAGATGGGTCACATCTGCCAGCGCATATTCTTTTTGTGCGTCCGTCAGCGGCCGGCGGGACCAGTCGGTAAAGCGCGACGTCTTGTCGAGCGGCTCATGTGCGATCTTCTTGACCAGCGTCTCGTAGCCGACCTGTTCGCCAAAGCCGCAGACCATCGCCGCAATCTGCGTGTCGAACAGGGGTTTCGGGAAAACGTGGCCTTCGACGAAGAAAATCTCAAGATCCTGCCGGGCGGCATGGAACACCTTGACGGTCGCCTCGTGCCGGAAAAGGTCATAGAGCGGTTCCATCGACATCTGATCGCCCTCGATCGGGTCGACCAGCACCGCCTCACCGGTCTTGCCGGGCAGCGCCATCTGGATCAGGCACAGTTTCGACCAGTATGTGCGTTCACGCAGAAACTCGGTGTCGATGGTGACATAGGGTTGCGTCTTGGCCGCCGCACAGAAGGCGGCAAGGTCTGTCGTCGTGGTGATCGTCTTCATGGGCGTCCCGTGCAGGGTGGTGCGGGGGCGTCCCGCCCGTTCCGCTATAGAGGGGGGCGCACGGGAAGGGAAGCCCGCAGGGGGAGCGCGTTGCGGCGTCGAATGCCTTCGGCGAGGATATTTTCAGACAGAAAATAGTCAGGTCAGGTACAGCGGTGCGCGCTCGCCGCTGCAGAACCGACGCAAGACGGCCGGGTAAAGGCGATGTTCCTGCACCAGCACGCGGGCAGACAGGCTGGCGGCGCTGTCGCCCGGCAGGACGGGCACGCGGGCCTGACCCAGAATCGGGCCGTCATCAAGGAGTGGGGTCACTTCATGGACGGTGCAACCCGCGTCAGTGTCTCCGGCCTCCAGCGCGCGCTGGTGGGTGTGCAGGCCGGGGTATTTCGGCAGAAGTGACGGATGGATGTTGAGCATCCTGTGGCGGAACCGGTCAACAAAGTCAGGCGTCAGCACGCGCATGAACCCGGCAAGGCAAAGGATATCGGGCCGGGCGGCAAGGATCGGCTCCAGCAACTCTGCCTCGAACGCCGCGCGATTCCCGGCATGGCGGCGGTGATCGACGGCGGCAGTTTTCACGCCGAGGGCGGCAGCCCTCGCCAGGCCTGCGGCAGTGGGGTCGTTCGAGGCGACAAGCACCGGATGGGCGGGGTGGCCCGCCGCCATGTCGCGCAGCAGCGCCAGCATGTTGGAGCCACCCCCCGAAATCAGGATGGCGACACGGATCACAGCAGATTGCCGTCGTAGCTGACCCCCGGTCCTTGCCGCACAGACCCGAGCGGGATGACCGTTTCACCTGCGACGGTCAGCAGGGTGGTCAGTGCTGCCGCCCGGTCGGGGGCCACGACCAAGATCATGCCGACGCCGCAGTTGAAGGTTTTCAACAACTCGGGTTCTGACATGTCGGCAGTGCCGGCGAGCCAGCGGAACACCGGGGGCAGTTGCCATGCACCAAGGTTGATGGTGGCACCAAGATCGTCGGGCAACACGCGGGGCAGGTTTTCGGTCAGCCCGCCGCCGGTGATATGGGCCAGCGCATGCACGCCGCCCGCCCGGATCGCGGCAAGGGCAGGTTTGACATAAAGGCGCGTTGGGGTCAGCAGCGCCGCACCAAGGCTTGCTGCGGCAAACGGGGCGGGGTCGGCCCAGCCAAGGCCGGACATCCCGACCACCTTGCGGACAAGGGAATAGCCGTTGGAATGAACCCCGTCCGACGCGAGACCAAGCAGCATATCCCCCGCCTGCACCCCTGCGGGCAGGTCGCGGCCACGCTCCATCGCCCCCACGGCAAAGCCCGCAAGATCGAAATCGCCGCCGTGATACATGCCGGGCATTTCTGCCGTCTCGCCGCCGACCAGCGCGCAGCCTGACGCAGCACAGCCGGCGGCGATGCCGTTGATGATGCGGGTCGCCTGATCCACGTCCAGTTTGCCCGTGGCGAAATAATCCAGAAAGAACAGTGGCTCGGCACCCTGACAGACAAGATCGTTCACGCACATGGCCACAAGGTCGATGCCGATGGTATCAACATGGCCGGTGTCTATCGCGATGCGCAGCTTGGTGCCGACGCCGTCCGTGGCCGCGACTAGGATCGGGTCGGTGTAGCCCGCCGCCCTGAGATCGAATAGCGCGCCGAACCCGCCAAGACCGGACATCGTACCGGGGCGACGGGTGGCTGTGGCCGCAGGCTTGATCCGCTCGACCAGCGCATTGCCCGCGTCGATATCGACGCCGGCATCGGCATAGGTCAGCCCGTTCCCAGATGTTGTCATTCCGTCTGCCCCCGCTTGGTGCCCCGATGCGCGTTCGCATAGACGATTGGTCGGGGGTCCGCAACGCAAGGCGCGCGACGGCTTGACCACCTGACACGATATGCTTACGCAGAGGGTCGCGTGGGCCTGTAGCTCAACGGTTAGAGCAGGGCGCTCATAACGCCTTGGTTGGGGGTTCGATTCCCTCCGGGCCTACCAAATTCCTCATTCTATAATCTTGCAAGCACTTGAAAAGTAATATTTTTCCCGACAAATTTGCCTCGCGCTTTCGCAGGCTTCCGCATAATTTCGGTTGGCAGCGGGTATCATTTGCGGGTATCGTTTCTTTGATATTTCTTTGGAGCCAAAAGTGCATTCAACCAATATACAATATGAAGCTGCGAAGTTTGGATTTTGACTCAGAAGAATATTCCCCACCCCGAGTTTGCGGTTAGGATGAAACTTGCTTGCGACGCGAACCCTGACATACCGCAAGCCAACTACGGCCGCCTTGGTTGGTTCACAACACAGCTTTCTACTAAGTTCAACAAGGCGGTCACGATCGAGACTGTACGAAAGTGGTTTTCCGGCGAGGCTTTGCCACGCCACAAAACCTTGAGCTATCTCGCGCATATCCTAAATGTCGATGAGGCATGGCTTACTATTGGCAAGTTGCCAGAACTGAGCGAAAAGCAGATGAAGGTGCGTGACGCCTCTGCCGATGGCGCGGTCAATGTGGTGGCGGGACTAATCTCGATGGGCGGCGGACATCCTGCCTTTCCCGAACCGGACGACAGGCGCGCAGCTAAGGAACGTCTGATTAACGGCTTCGGCTTTGCCGAGATGGCCGTCTGAGCGTCGCTGGGACATTTTTTTCGGGCAAATGGCATCGATTTTGCGGTTTCGGAGCCGCATCCGCGGCGGCGCGCCCGCTTTCGGGCAGACTC
>JANNWS010000088.1:0-2509 GCA_031408575.1 Rhodobacterales bacterium | reverse complement strand
GTTCCGCCACGCCTGCCGACCCAGCGCCCCGGCCAACACGATGCCCGCGACAGGCATTGCCAGATCTTCGGGGATGCCAAGCTGGATCGCTGCGGCCAGTCCGATCAGTGACCACAGGATCGGGATGATCGACAGCCAGATGACCCAAGCCCCGCGCGCCACTAACAGCAGTCCGATGGTGAATATCGTGGTGGGGCAGGGGGCCACGCCAAACATCGGCCCGGCCATCAGCCCGTGCCCGGCCAATATCCCCAGTACGGGATAGACCGCCAGGGCATAGACGATTGTCATCAACCCGGCGATGGACCGGAAATCTTGCCCAAGGTGAACGCGCAAGTCACCAGGTCGCATGGCGCTTGCCAGAAACAAGATGCCCTGCAGGACGAAGAATGCTGCAAATACCGGGGCAATCGGGTTGATCCGTGAAAAGAACATCAGGTGATAGCCGATGCCGGTAACGGCCCAAAACACGGCTAAAGCTGCAAAGGCCAGCCGCTCAAGCCTGGGTCGCGGCACGAAGATGGCAGCTATGGCTACCAATCCAAGTCCGTATGCGACAAGGTGAAACGGCCATATGGCGGCGTTATAGGCGGCAAAAACTGCCAGAAAATCGGTAATTGTGAACGGCGGATTCATATTGTTACCTCAGCCACGCGCCTGCGCGGTGAAAACGGCAACGCCGCCCCGCGCCCGAACCGCATCACCAGATCGGGCCTGCGCCCCGGCATTCCGATCAGGTTGGCCAAGTCCGGGCGCAGATTGGCCACCTCGACCGGCTGATTTAGAAAGGCGTGCTTCAACCCCATCGCGGTGGCCTGCAAGGCGAACCTTTGGCAGGCCCGCCCGACCTGCACCCAACTTGCGGCATCCTCGGTCGCCCCCACGAACACCGCCATCCCGGCAGAGGAGTCAATCTTGGCCGCAGTTTTCGTGTTGTCGCCCGCCGCTTTGAACATCCAGTCAATCATGGTGGGCCCCAGCCAATCGGGCAGGGACGGGTTGCCGCTGGCCGCACTGAACAGCCCATCGCCGTTGGTCAGGGCGCTGCGCGGATTGAATCGCATCCAGTGTTTCAACTCGGTCATAAAGGCTGGGTCGGCCAACTGGGTTGTGTTGCCCGTGGCGATCAGGTCTGCCAACTGGCCCATCATTGCGGCGTCGGTGATCAGGACCAGATCGACCCCGTCAAAGCGTGCCGCATTGGTCAGAAGGTCAAGTTCCGCAGGACTCAGTGACGATCCGTCATACACGCCACGCGTTGATTGGCGCTGGGGGATGGCGTCTGACAGTCCGGTATCCGTGGCCGCCCCGGTGGTATGGGCAAAGCTAAGCTCGGACGTGTCCGGATCAAATCGCACCTCACCCGGCATGCCGCGCGATGCGGCGGCGACAGCCAGATTTTCGGCCGCACAGCCCAGACTGATGAACAGATGATGATTGTCGGGGTCCACCACCGGTGTGGCGCGAGCCATGTCGGGCAGGATTTGGACCGTGTCACCCGCCACGCGAAAGCGCCAGGCTTGGGTGTTGTGGCTGTTGGCAGCCAGCGTGGCAAAGCGGACCAGATCGGGCGGGGCAGGGCTTGCAGGCAAAGGGGCGCGAAGGGCCAACATCGCGGCGTCAAAGCTGTCCATCGACCCCATTTGCCTGACCCCATAAGTTACAGCCCCCGCCCCGGCGACCACGACGGCGCCGCAGCCAATCAGCAAACTACGTCGGTTGACCATCAGTTGGGTTCCTTGTCCAAATTCCGTTATGGGGCTGCAGTCACGCCTTCATCACGCCGCAACAAATGCCCACCCGGCCAGATAAATGCTGCGAGTGTGCCGATGCCCATCAGCGTCAGGCCCAGCACAAAGAACCATCCGGCCACTGGCACAAGCCAAGCCAATCCGGCAACGAAGGCCCCCAGGCAGGCCAGTCCGAACTTGCCCAAAAGACCGTCCGGCATGGGCCGCCCCAACGCCAGCCACAGCCCGACCCCCAGCACATAAGACCCAAGTGCATAGCCAGCGAAAATCGCCAGAACTGTGATCATCAACATCACCGGCAGCAAGAACACCCCGATGATGGTTAGCATCAGCACGAACCCCGATCCGGCCAAAGCCGAGGTCACCAAGAACCCCGACCAGATCGCCCGGCCAGGATGCGCCAGCGCCAACTCGCGCCAGCTTTGCACCGACTTCGGGGCAACCGCGATCACCAGCGTTGCAATCAGGCCAGAGACCAGTACCCCTGCCAGAAAACCGGTCACGATCCGCCAGATCGACACCCTGACCGGCATCCGGTCAGCCCAATTCCCAGCGTCATAGTTTTGCAGCGCCTCGATCTTGACCCGGTCGGCCGGGGCCACGGAGGCTGGCACTTTGACGCTTGCAGGGTCCTCGGCATAGATCGTCAGCGCCCCTGCGATGACGGCATCCGGCCCGAAGGTGATCTGATCAGACACCAGCACCACATCGCCCGCTATTGCACCATTCAGCGTGACTTCGGCCCCGGTGATCAGCGC
>JANNWS010000087.1:0-6593 GCA_031408575.1 Rhodobacterales bacterium | reverse complement strand
CCGGCCCGGTGGCTGAATTGCACATCCACAACCCCGACAGTTTTGCCCGGCTGATCCGTGAGGGCGATCTGGGGTTTTGTGATGCCTATCTGGAAGGCTGGTGGTCCACCCCCGACCTGCAAGCCTTCATGGACCTGATCCATCAGGATAATGACCGGGTCTATGACGGTTATCCCGGCATGAACGTGCTGCGCGCCTATGAAAAGCTGCGGTTCTGGTGGCAGTCGAATTCCAAGGCGCAGGCGAAAAAGAACATCAGCCATCACTATGATCTGGGGAATGATTTCTACCGGCTTTGGCTGGATGACACGATGACCTATTCCTCTGGGCTGTTTCTGGGCGGCCAGGAAAGCCTGGAAAAGGCGCAGATCCAGAAATACGCCAGCATGGTCGATCAGATGGGGGCCTTGCCTGGTGACCATGTGCTGGAAATCGGCTGCGGCTGGGGCGGGTTCGCCGAGTATGCGGCAAAGGAACGCGGGCTGCGCGTGACCGGCCTGACGATCAGTCAGGCGCAGCATGACTACGCGGTGCAGCGCATCGCACAGGCGGGGCTTTCAGACCGGGTGGAAATCAAGCTGCAGGACTACCGCGACGAGCGCGGGCTTTATGACGGCGTTGCCAGCATCGAGATGTTCGAGGCGGTGGGCGAACGCTATTGGCCGGTGTATTTCGACAATCTGCGCGAGCGGCTGAAACCCGGCCGTCATGCCACGCTGCAAATCATCACGGTGCAGGACAAGCGCTGGCAGGTCTATCGGCGGGGTGTTGATTTTATTCAGAAATACATCTTTCCGGGCGGCATGTTGCCTTCGCCCAGCGTCTTGCGCGCCGAAGTGGAGCGGGCCGGACTGCGCATCAAGGGGTCGATCGAGTTTGGCGAAAGCTATAGCCATACCCTGCGCCGCTGGCATGACACGTTCAATGCGCGTTGGGATGAAGTGGCGGCGATGGGATTTGACGACCGTTTCCGCCGGATGTGGAATTTTTACCTGACCTCTTGCGCCGGATCGTTCAAGGGCGGAAACTGCGATGTGACGCAGATCACCGTGACCCGACCGCAATAGGACGCTATGCCCACAGCCGCCAAGCTTGTCGCCGCTGTTGCTTTTGCAGCACTCGCGTTTTTTGCAGCCGAAATTTTCAAGGGCGCGATGCCGGATCGCACCGTTTGGGGGCTATTCAATCCGATCTGTGCGGCCGTTGGCGCGCTGTGCGGCTGGTTCGTGATGGGTGGGCTGGCGGGGCATGGCTATCAGGCGGCGACAGGGTACGGCATACGGACCGCGATCACCTGCCTGTTCTGGGTCGTGATCCTGTTCTCGATCTACGAGGCGGTCAAGCGATCGACCAAGATGCGCTATGACGGCCCGATGGAAGCGGTCTTGGGAATGTTCGACCTGGCGCTGGAATACTTGCAACTGATGGTGACCGCGCCGATGATTGCGGCGGTGCTGCTGGGCGGCGCACTTGCCGGTGCGCTGACCGAGTGGGCCGGGCGGCGGTGGAACTGATCCTTGGTTGACGCATTTGTTTCCGGCGCGCTTTGCCATCCGCCCTTGCTGCTTGCCGTACTTCAGAGATCGGTAGAGATTGTTCCAGCAAAGCTGCAGGATCATGCGGTTTTCTTTGATAAGGGTGACCTGCTTTCCGTCCTTTTGCCTGCTCCCGGACAGTCGGCCGACGGCGGACTTCTGGTAGGTATGACGCCGGACGACATTGCAAGACTGTCTTTCTATAGCGGCTTTTCGGGGTCGAAACTGGACGCGACGCGCGTTGAGGCCGGAGGCGGGCGGCAGGTTTCGGCCTGGCTTGCGAATTCTGGCCAATGGCCTGACCCGACACTTTGGCACCTTGATGATTGGGTGGCCGGACAGGGTGAAGTCGTAACCGAAGCGATCCGCGATGCAATGGCGCTGCTTGGCCAGAAATCAGCCGCCGAGGTGCGGCGGCGGCTGCCACTGATGATGGTGCGCGCCGCGTCGCGGTTGCGGGCGGGGGGCGGCCCGACCGGGTTGCGGCGCGTGACAGCGCCGGGCGATGTGCGTGTCGGCCAGCACCGTCAGCCCTATGCGCGGTTCTTTTCGGTCGAGGAGTATGATCTTTCGTTTCGCCGGTTTGATGGCACGCACAGTGCCGAGGTGAACCGAGCCGTGTTCATCGGGAGTGATGCCGTGACGGTGCTGCCCTATGATCCTGTGCGGGACCGGGTGCTGCTGATCGAGCAATTTCGCGTCGGCCCCTTCGCGCGCGGCGACGACCAACCCTGGCTGCTGGAGCCGATTGCAGGCCGTATCGACGCGGGCGAAACACCGGAGGGGGCCGCGCGCCGGGAAGCGCTTGAAGAGGCGGGGCTTGTTCTGGGCGATCTGTTGAAAGTCGCGGAATATTACCCCTCGCCTGCGGCCAAGGCCGAGTACCTTTATTCCTATGTCGCGCTTTCCGACCTGCCTGACGGCATCGCCGGCACCTTCGGTCTTGCGGACGAGGCCGAAGACATTCGCGGACATCTGATCAGTTTTGATCAGTTGATGCAGTTGGTTCAGGTCGGCGAGGCCGCCAACGGGCCGCTGATCCTGACAGCGCTTTGGCTGGCGCGGGAACGCGATCGGCTGCGCTTATTGTAGATAGGGCATCGGATCGACGGCGTTGATCCCGTTGCGCACCTCGAAATGCAGGAAGGCGGGATCGGTTTTCTGGACGGCGGCGATGGTCTGCCCGCGCTTTACCGTGTCACCCTTTGTCACTTTGATGCCATCGACATTCGAATACACGGTGTTGATGTTATCTGCGTGTCGGATCACGATGATACCGCTTTGATTTGTGTCTTTCGTAACGGCGCCCACAGTGCCGTCTGCCGCCGCCTTGACCGGGCTGCCAACGGTCGCCCCAATGTCGATGCCGCGGCTCTTGGTTGTGTATCCGCGGATGATGTTGCCCGAAGCCGGCATGGTAAAGCGCGCCGCCGAAGCTGCCGTGCGGTCCGCCCCAAGATCGGGCGATGCGGGCGTGTCGGGGGCGGGTTGGGCTGCCGGCGTCACCTTTTCGGCGGGCAAGGGCTTTGCGGCCGAAGGCGGCTGGGGGGTCGGCGATCCGGCGCCGGGCGTAGTCACCGGTTCTGTCGCAGCGCGGTCTTGCAACGTAACCGGGATCAGCAGGTATTGCCCTTCGCGCACGGCAAGATCAGGCCCGAGGCCGTTCCATTCGGCCAGCGAATTGGCCGAAACGTTGTAAAGGCGGGCCACGGTAAACGCGGTTTCGCCGCGCACGACCTTGTGGCGGATCGGTTCCACCCCGCCGGGCTGCACTCCGGTTGGCGACACATTGCCAGCCCCGCCCGCGTCGGCACGCTCGATCGCACCTGACGCAAGGGTGGTGACTTCGATGGCACTGCTTTGGACAGGCGCACCGACCATGCTGCCGGTGCCTGTGGGCGCGTCACCGATGCGACGGGGCAGGGCCAAAACTTCGCCCTGATTGAGCAGGGCATCCGGGCTTACTGCATTGTAGCTGGCAAGTTCGGCGGGCGGCACGCCGATGCGGGCGGCCACGCTGCCCACCGTGTCGCCACGCCGGGCGACCGCGACCTGATAGCCGGGGTAGGAAATGACGCCGCGCCCGTCGGGTGAGGGCCGTGTCGCCGTAGCGCCCCGAGCCTCATCGGCGGTGGAAAACGCGCCTGCCCCCTCGGGGCGCAGATCCCAGTCAAGTTGCATCGGATCGGTCGAACAGGCGGCCAATGCGCCAAGCGCGGTGCCAAGGGCCAAAATCCGGATCGTCATGCGGGAATGGGTCATACTTTGCCTTACCTCGTCGCCCGAGTTGTTCCCGGGGCGCGCCTGTCATTCGTTTCGGGCCACGGCACTGCCGGACCGCTCATTCCGGGCCAAGCCCCTCGACCAGCGGCACAAAGCGCACCGGACGCAATTCGTCATAGTCAAAGCCGCCTTCCGTGCGTGTTACCTTGATCAGGCTTTGCACGGCGTCAGACTGACCAACCGGCAATACCATGATACCCCCGATCTTGAGCTGCGCCAAGAGCGGGCCGGGCGGGTCTTCGGCCGCCGCAGTCACAATGATACGGTCGAACGGCGCCTGATCGGCAAGACCAAAGCTGCCATCGGCGCAAAAGGCGGTGATGTTGGTCAGATCCATCGACCAGAACAGGCCCTGCGCCTCGCGCACCAGCCGCTTGTGGCGGTCCACAGTATAAACGCGGCGCGCAAGCTGGCTGAGAATCGCAGCCTGATAGCCCGATCCGGTCCCAACCTCCAACACCTTGTCGCGCGCTGTCACCGCCAGCGCCTGCGTCATCAGACCGACGACGGACGGCTGGCTGATCGTTTGGCCGCAAGCGATCGGCAGCGGCATATCCTCGTATGCGCGGTCAGCGAAAAGGCCCTTGACGAAAACACCGCGGTCAATTTTTTCCATCGCCGTCAGCACGCGGCCGTCTGTGACGCCCTTGGAGCGGAGCGCGTAGAGGAAACGCATCTTCCGCTCGGCGGTGTCGGTCATTCCAGAGCAGCCTGCAAATCAGCAAGTCGATCATGCGCGGTCAGGTCGGCGCGCATCGGTGTAACCGAGATATAGCCTTCAAGGTTGACGGCGGCATCGGTGCCGGGGGCGGTCGGCGTCTGCTGGGGACCGCCCTTGATCCACAGGAATTTGCGACCCGAGGGCGACATGTGAGGCTCCACCCCGAAGGACGTATCACGGCGAAAACCCTGAGCGGCCACTTTGATGCCTTTGACCTCGGCGGCAGGCACGGGGGGGAAATTCACGTTGTAGAACAGACGGTAATCGTTGTCGTCCCACAGGCCCTTGTTCAGCAGCGCGCGGATAACGCGGACGCCATGCGTGCGGGCGGTCTCGAACGGGTCGGTCAGGTCTTCGGTGCGCGGGCCGAGGAATTGGGAAAGGGCGATGGCGGGCAGGCCCTGAAGTGCCGCCTCCATCGCACCACCGATGGTGCCGGAATACAGCACGTTCTCGGCGGCGTTGTTGCCGCGGTTCACGCCGGAAAGGATCAGATCGGGTTTCGCGCCCTGCAGCACGTCATAAAGTGCTGCCAGCACGCAATCGGCGGGGCTGCCTTCTGCGGCATAGCGGCGATGGTCCAGCTTGGCGATCATCATCGGGCGGGTGTAGCTGATGCAATGGCCGACCCCCGACTGCTCGAACGCGGGTGCCACGGTCCACACCTCGCCCTGTGGTCCTGCGATTTCGGTGGCGATTTCGGTCAGAACCTGAAGTCCGGGGGCGTTGATGCCGTCGTCATTGGTGATGAGGATACGCATCTGCCCGCCTGTGCTTGATCCACCCTGATTAGACCAGTGCTGGCGGGGCGTAAAGCGCGCCTAGCCCTGCGTCGCAAGGTAAGACGTCATCGCAGCGGCCAGTTTGCGCGCGCGGTCCAGATGGGCGGGGTCGGACAGCAGAAATTCCGACACCAGCGCCTCGATCACCGCCAGACCGGGCAGCGAACTGGACGACAAGACCGGATGCTGTGCGGGGGCCAGCAGCAGATCGTCGGCGAGGCGGGCCAGGGGTGCGGCGCTGGAATCGGTGATCGCCACGATCCGCGCGCCTGCGGCCTTGGCCGCGCGCGCAAGATCGGTCACGTCGGCCGAATAACGCGGAAAGGCGATGGCTATGACCATATCGCCCGGCCCCGCCGACATCAGGCGCGCCGCAGCAACCTCGGTGCCGCCGTATTGCACCACATTCACCACCCCGTCGCGGTAGGGTTGCAGCCCGAGTGTGAGAATCGCCGCAAGATGCGCCGACAGGCCGAACCCCATCACCCAGACCTGACGTGCGCCTTTCAGCTGGGCCGATACTGCCCGGATGCCGTCCGCTGACGCGGGGTCAAGCAGGGCCGCAAGGTGCAGTGCCGCCGCGGCAAGGCTTGTCTCTGCCGCCCCCTGACCGCCCGGCGAGGCTGACAGGCGCGCGCCGAGTTTGGTCACCGGCGCGATCAGCGCGTGGACCGTATCGCCAACGCCAGACCGGAATTCCGCATAGCCCGGCAACCCGAGGTCACGGACGTAACGGCTTATCGTGGAAGGGGAAATAGTTGTGGCGCGTGCGACATCCTCGATTCCGTGGGTGGCCACGAACACCGGATCGCGCAGGATGAATTCGGACAGTTGGCGCTGCGACGGCGATCCGCCTTGCAGCAGCGCCACCACCTGTCTGCCCAGCGGCGAGGCAGTGAAACGGCGGTCAGCATCGGCGGACCAAGGGGCTGGCTGCGAGGAATTTGACGGTATTGTTTTCATGAATTGACTTTATGAAAGTGTGTTGCCATCGTAAAGCCTGAAGTCACCGACAACAGGAACAGGGAACCCAATGCGTCGCACATTCACCACAGCCATGACCATCGCCATGATGACCGCCGGTCTTGCCTCCGCCGCCGAAACGCTCCGCATCGGGGTCGAGGGCAACTATCCCCCATTCAGCCAGGTTGCTGCCGATGGCACGCTGGGCGGCTTTGACATCGACATCGCGAACGCACTTTGCGCCAAGATGGCTGTCGAGTGCGAAATGGTGCAGCAGGAATGGGACGGCATGATCCCGGCGCTGAACGC
>JANNWS010000086.1:0-5000 GCA_031408575.1 Rhodobacterales bacterium | reverse complement strand
GTAAACCCCGTCGACTATATCGACGCCACGCTGCGCGCCATCCTCGATGGCCACCCGCAAAACTGCATCGAGGACCTGATGCCGTGGCGCTTCAATCAGCCGTCAAGCATCGCCGCATAGGGGAGTGGCGTGGCGCTTACGAACCACCCGACTGACAGGATAGAAAGCGCGCTGCGGGGACTTCCGGGGCAAGAGCGTCTTGCCCTTGGCACACCCCTGGCGGCGCATCCGGGCTTTGGGGCTGCGATGTCGGCCCGGATGGTTCGCGCCCTGCGCCCGGCGGTGCCGCAAAAGATCGAATACACCCAAGCGTTCCTTGCCACCCTGCCCATGGCCACCGGCAATGCTGAGTGGGAGTGTCTGGCACAGGCGGTGTATTTCGAGGCGCGCGGCGAGACGGTGCAGGGGCAGTTCGCGGTCGCGGAAGTCATTCTGAACCGTGTCAGTTCGCCCTTGTATCCCAAGACGATCTGCCGTGTTGTACATCAGGGCGGATCGGGCGGCTGCCAGTTTTCCTTTACCTGTGACGGGATGACGGACCGGATACGTGAACGCGCGGCCTACCGTGTGGCGGGCAAGATCGCGCGCCTGATGCAGGATGGTGCACCCCGTCTGCTGACCGATGGGGCCACCCATTTCCACACGCACAATGTGCGACCGGGATGGGCGCACCGCATGCCGCGCACGGCCTCGATCGGGCAACACCTGTTTTACCGGGTGGCCAGCGGCGGGTGATGTCGCGTCCCTCTTGTTGGCTGCCGCGCGCAGGCTTGGGGCTGGGGGGCGCATCCTGTAGGGTGAGCAAAAGTCCCGGAGATGCCATGACCACAGACACCCGTCTTGCCTTTGCCCATCCTGAGGAGCGGGCCGAAGCCTCGGCTTCCGCCGATCCGCGTGATCGCATCAGCCTGCGCGACCATGTGGTGGAAGTCGAAATCGGCGCTTTCCAGCAAGAACGGGGAACCCGGCAGCGGGTCAGCTTTGATGTGGTGGTCGAGGTGCGGCCGCATCCCGCACCCTTGCAGGATGATGTGGATCGAATTCTGTCCTATGACCGCATTGCAGAGGCCATTGCGGCGGAACTGGCGTCCGAGCGTCTGAACTTGCTGGAGACGCTGGCCGAACGGGTTGCCGAACGCATTCTTGCCGAACCGCAGGCGATGCGGGCCTTCGTGCGGATCGAAAAGCTGGACCGGGGGCCGGGCGCGCTGGGGGTGGAGATTGTGCGCTCGCGTGCCGAAGTACCGTTGCGCGGGACCGAGGATGGTGCGGCGCTGCACCCGGTGGTGGTCTTTCTGGACAATGCCGCGATTTCGGCGGGCGATCTGGCAGGGCGGCTGGATGCATTGCAGGCGCCCGGCCTGCCGGTGGTGCTGACGGTGGGGTTGCCCGACCTGGTACGACCTGTGACCGGGCATCGGCCCACGCAGCGCCGGATCGACCTGCTGGCGATCGAGCAGAACGCATGGGTGCTGGCCGCGCGCGATCCGCGCTGCGTGGTGGTCGCCACGCGGACCGAGATCGACTGGGCGATGCGCCACGGCAAGATGGTGGTCTGGGCACCGTCAAAGCTTGTCCTCGATTCGGTGGATGGCGCGACGGGCAGCGATGCGGTGGCTCTGGCGCTGTGGCTGGCAGAGAAACTGGCGGCAGAGCGGTTTGTCCTTCACGGCGCTGCGACAGTTCCGGCAGGAAGCCGCGTGCCGGTCATCCGTGCCTGACAGTCCGGCTTGCCAAGCGCCGGATGGCGGGCCAGACGTGGCGCCATGACCTACTACCGCCCAGTCGCAATGACCGACGCCGCCCGCCCCGCCGCTGCGCTGCCCCTCGCCGGGGGCTGGTGCTGGTTCGACCGGGTCGAGGTGCTGGAACGCGGGACGCCGCCGCGCCTGATCGGGGCGTCGGATGTTCCCCGCGACGTGCTGACGCGCCTGACAGCCGTGCGGCCGCCGCTGGCGGGTCTGCCGCTTGACCGGCCGCGGATCATGGGCATCCTGAACGTGACACCGGACAGTTTCTCGGACGGCGGGCGGTTTCTTGCGCCCGAGGCGGCGCTGTCACAGGCCCGCGCGATGACCCTCGCAGGCGCAGATATTCTGGACATCGGCGGCGAAAGCACCCGCCCCGGTGCGGCCGAGGTGGCGGTGGCGGACGAGATGGCGCGCACGGTGCCGGTGATAGCTGCGCTGTGCGCGCTGGGCGTGCCGCTGTCCATCGACACGCGCAAGGCAGCCGTGGCCGGTGTGGCCTTGGCGGCGGGGGCACGTATCGTAAATGATGTCGCAGCGTTGGGGTTTGATCCCGCGATGGCGGGGGTGGTGGCGCAGGCCGGGGTGCCGGTGGTCCTGATGCATGCCAAGGGCGCGCCAGCCACGATGCAGGATGCGCCGGCTTATGATGATGTCCTGCTGGATGTTTATGATTTCCTTGCCGATCGCATCACGGTGGCACAAGCGGCAGGCATTGCGCGCGACCGGATCGTGGTCGATCCCGGTATCGGGTTTGGCAAGTCGCTGGCCCATAATCTGATGCTGCTGCGCGGATTGTCGCTGTTTCACGGACTGGGATGTGCTGTCATGCTGGGGGCGTCGCGCAAGAAGTTCATCGGCACGCTGAGCGGGCAGGCACAGGCCGACCGCCGCGTGCCGGGGTCGCTGGCCGTGGCCCTTGCCGGGGTGGCGCAGGGGGTGCAAATCCTGCGGGTGCATGATGTGGATGAAACGCAAGGTGCGCTGGCGCTTTGGCGGGCGATGGCATTGGATGACATCGGATTGGGAGACGGGGCATGAGCCGGAAACTTTTTGGAACCGACGGCGTGCGCGGCACCGCCAACACATATCCGATGACCGCCGAAATGGCCTTGCGGCTGGGCGCAGCGGCGGGGCGCTACTTTCGCCGCGATGACACCGGCGCGCACCGCGTGGTGATCGGCAAGGATACCCGGCTGTCGGGCTACATGCTGGAGAATGCGCTGACGGCGGGGCTGACGAGCACGGGCATGAGCGTGCTGCTGTTGGGGCCGGTGCCGACGCCTGCCGTAGGGTTCCTGACCCGGTCAATGCGGGCCGACCTTGGGGTGATGATTTCCGCCAGCCACAACCCGCATGAGGATAACGGAATCAAGTTCTTCGGGCCGGACGGCTTCAAGCTGTCGGACGAGGCCGAGGCCGCGATCGAAGCGATCCTGGAGGGCGAGATCGAGCCTGCGCCCCCCGCCCGGATCGGCCGCGCACGGCGCATCGAGGATGGCCGCGGGCGCTATCAGGAATATGCCAAGACGACCTTTCCCGCGGGTCTTCGGCTGGACGGGCTGAAAGTTGTGATCGACTGCGCGAATGGTGCAGCCTACCGCGCCGCACCCGATGTGCTGTGGGAGTTGGGGGCCGAGGTGATCCCCGTCGGCGTCGACCCGAACGGGACCAACATCAACCTGCGCTGCGGATCAACCTACACCCAGACCGCTGCCGAGGCGGTGGTGGCGCATCACGCCGATGTCGGCATCTGCCTTGATGGCGATGCCGACCGGGTCATGATTCTGGATCAGCACGGCCGCGTGGCGGATGGCGATCAGATCATGGCGCTGCTGGCAGGACGCTGGGCCGAGGAGGGGCGTCTGAACGGCAACACACTGGTCGCGTCGGTGATGTCAAACCTGGGGCTGGAGCGGTTTCTGACGGGGCGCGGGTTGTGGCTGGAGCGTACGCCGGTGGGCGACCGCTATGTCGTCGAGGCGATGCGCAAGGGCGGCTGGAATCTTGGAGGCGAGCAGTCGGGGCATATCGTGATGACCGATTATGCCACGACCGGCGACGGACTGATCGCGGGACTTCAGTTTCTCGCGGAAATGGCGCGGACCGGGCAGCCCGCGTCAGCGCTGGTGACCAGCTTTGAGACGGTGCCGCAGATGCTCAAGAACGTGCGGTATGCAGCGGGGCAGGAACCGCTTGCGGCAGCGGCGGTGCAGGCGGCGATTGCGGGGGCAGAGGCCCGGCTGAACGGCAAGGGGCGGTTGCTGATCCGCAAGTCGGGAACCGAACCGCTGATCCGGGTCATGGCCGAATGCGAGGACGAGGCCATGCTGGCCGAGGTGGTGGACGCGATCGTGGAGGCGGTAAAGGCGGCGGTTTAAACGGAACCGATCGGACATGTCGGGTATTGTACCGGCGCAACCGATGATGGACGTTTCTGTGGATTTCGTCTGGCTTGTGCCTGTTCTCTCGCTCGTGACGCTATTGGCGGTGGCGGTCTTTGCCGCGTTCAGCAGGGCGGCGATGGAAGCCCGGATGGGCGACCCGACCGCGCCGAAGTCGACGCTGGCCAAGGACGGTCCGCAAGGCGGTGTCGGCGTTCTGATCCCGAATATCCCAGATCAGGGAGTCAACGCCCGCCGGGTTATGAAAAGCGCCTGATGCGGGGTGGCGGCGCAGGGTGGCGGCAAATCCTGCTTTTGCACAAAGCAAACAGTGCGTTGCCAGCCTGAAGAAAAGGGGCGCTGCCCCCCCCGCCCCGGACAGGGTCCGGGGCTCACCGCCCCAGGGTATTTCCGTCAACAAGAAATCGAAAATGGGGCCAGCGCGGTCCTGTGCTCTGGCCCGCCGAAAGTGGCTTCGGTGCCCCGGTCAGTTTCGCGCGCGGTCCACCATCTTGCCCTTGGAAATCCACGGCATCATGGCGCGGAGTTTTTCGCCGACCTTTTCGATCTGGTGTTCGTCGTTCAGGCGGCGGGTGGCTTTGAACATCGGCTGGCCGACGGCATTTTCCTGCATGAAATCGCGGACGAACTTGCCGGTCTGGATGTCTTTGAGGACGGCTTTCATCCGGGCCTTCGTCTCGTCATAAGGCAGAATGCGGGGCCCGGAGACGTATTCGCCGTATTCGGCGGTGTTGGAGATCGAGTAGTTCATGTTGGCGATGCCGCCTTCATAGATCAGATCCACGATCAGCTTCACCTCATGCAGGCATTCGAAATAGGCCATTTCAGGCTCATAACCCGCTTCGAC
>JANNWS010000085.1:0-9895 GCA_031408575.1 Rhodobacterales bacterium | reverse complement strand
CGCGAAGAATGCACCGATCACGTCAGAAATGGCAGGAGGGGGTCGGCGTGGCGCTTACGTTCAACCGCGCGATCGAGGAGTTGCAAGGCGGGTCTTCGGCCGCGGCTGAGTACGCTAAGCAGCTTGAATCCTCGTTCAGCTCTGCATTCACTTCGTTTGTGACGGGGGCATTATCGGCCAAAGAGGCCGCATCACAGCTTCTGGGTCAGCTTGCCGAATTGTTTGCCCAGAGCGCGTTCAAGTCGCTGATCGGCGACAGTAATATTTTTGGCAGTATTGGAAGCTTCCTCGCCAGTGCAAATGGCAACGCTTTTGCCAATGGCCGCGTCCAGGCGTTTGCCTCAGGTGGCATCGTCAACAGCCCGACTGTGTTCCCGATGGCGAATGGAGCTGGTCTGATGGGCGAAGCGGGGCCGGAAGCGATCATGCCGCTGACCCGGATCGGTGGCAAGCTGGGGGTGCGGGCGGCCGGTGGTGGCAGCACCACGATCAGCATTGATGCCCGTGGCGCGGTGGAAGGCACGGATGTGCTGATCATGAAGCGGCTGCGGGAAGCCTATCCCGGTTTGATGCGCGACTCGGTGAGCGCAAATCGCGTTGCAGCGGGCAGGGGCAGATAATGAGCAGTGAAGCGGCAACCGGGCGCCTACCAGAGGCGCAAGAGCAGATGGTCATGCACCTAACTGAAGCATGCGCGCAGAAGATGATCGGCGTTGGCTTTGACCGATTGGGTGTTCTGAGCACCATTCATACCTGGGCGCTTGCCGAGGTGTTCAAAGTCTTTGGCAGAGAAGTCACGCTAGCCCTTGTCGCATTCATTGCCGAACAGGTTATGGCGCAGCAGGAGAACACCATCGAGGATCCTAAGCCGACCGTAAATGGGTCGGGGCGGGCTTGATGCCTATCGCCAAGGGGTTTGTATCGGTAAAGGGGTGGTCGATGTTGCGAAATATGGACGTGTTTCAGGGCGCTTTTATCATGTCCAGCGTTTTTTGAAGAGTTTCTGCCAAGTCGGCGCTGCCGGAAACATTGAACACGATGGTATGACTGACTTCGCCGTTCTTGACTGTGTTGACAACAAGATCAACCTCAAAAGATGCCTCAAGGCGCGCATTGATCTCAGCGTTCATAGAGCGGCCGTTGGCATCAGCAGCCAGCTTTATCCGTTCCCGCATTCCATCTGGAAAGCGAAGCATGAACTTGTCACTGTCTCTTCCGGTCTCGGCCATTCATCACCTATCGATGGCGTCACCGTGACACGATTAAGTACTTGACGCCATAGCGTCACGGTGACACTACTGATGGTAAGGTGAATCGTTGGAGAAGAAGTTGGAAAAAAAAGGGCATATCACGGTTCGCCTTCCAGTAGACCTGCGTGCTTGGATTGAGGAACAGGCCGAAAGAAACGGTGCGTCCCAAAATTCCGAAGTCATCCGGGCGATCCGCGAGCGGATGGACCGTACCGGCGTCGACCTGCAGAAATCCGCCTGACCCACAACAGGAGAGAAACCGATGAACGATCACAACCCCGTTTCGGGGACCGATGAAGCCATGTCTGACTGCCAGTTCGTGCTGGACACGTTCGATGGCCTGCAGGCCATTCGCCCTGCGACTAAGGCGACCCTGTTGGACCATCTGCGCGAGGTGACCGCCTTGCCGCCTGGCCCTGCCCGTGCCGCTCGCTTTGACCGCATGCTGAAGGAGATGCTGCAATGACCGCCGCACAGCCCTGGCCGGGGTATTCCACCGAACCCGCCACCTCGCGGCGCACCCCCTGCGACATCCAGCATGACGCAACCACGCTGACCGGCCTGCTGCAGGGCCTCTTCATCCTCTTGGACGGGCTTCCCACGCCCCACACAGAGGCAGTGAACGCAATCGTCGCAATGACAGAGATTGCCGTGAAGATGGCCGACCAAATCTCCGCAGATCTGGACACGGTGCAGTCATGAAGCCCTTCACCGAAACCTACATGCCGATCACCAGGGCACAGCGCCGCGTGGTGAAGCTGGCCGCTCTCATCTTCGCCGCAGACTTCGTGCTCGAGAGAACACCGATCGATGACATCGGTGGGCCGGGCGAAGACACCCGTTCCCATGTGGAATCGGTCCTTGCGATACTTGCGGTATGCAAGGACATGAGCTGCGGCATAGCTGACGATCTGTCCGCCCTGCAGGACGCCACGCGTCCGCGCGGCGTGTAGGGGGAGGGGCGGGGGTGAAAGGTGTTGCACCGATCCTCGCGGGCGAAACGCTGGCTGCCCGGCTTATGGATATGAAGCCGGGCGAGTTTCGCGAGCTGGTCGAGATGGGCCACCTGCCCCGCCCCAAGGACATTGGCGGCATGCTGCGCTGGGATGTGCAGGAGCTGCACAGGATCGCCACTGGCGAGGCGGTTGATGGGATTGGGGGCATCCAGTGGACGTGAAACGCAAGAAGTATCTTTGGCGGCACCCTGACGGGCGCTGCTATGTCCGCTTCAATCGCGGAGGGAAGACGACCTACCACGCCATCACGGCAGTCGAAGGCACGGCCGAGTTTGATCGGCAATATTGGGATATCAGGACGGGGCGGCGGGCCGAGGCGAAAATGTCCTGGGGTGTTCTGATCGCAGCATTCCGCATTACCGATACATGGGAAGGCTTTTCGCCGCGATACAGGGCCGACCTTGAGCCGGTGTTTCACTACATCGAAGAGAATGTCGGCAAGAAGGACGTGTCGCGCCTGATCCAGGCTGACATCCTCGACGCGATGGATCGCAACGCGCATCGGGTGCGCTTTGCAAACTACCTGCCCACAGCCTTTTCGATGCTCAGCAAGTTCGCTATCCGCAAACGGTGGCGCAAGGACAACCCGGCGATCGACATTGAAAAATTACCAATGCCGAAAGCGAAGAGGAAGCCGCACGTCCCCTGGACAGATGCGCCGGTGGCGAAGATGCGGGCAGAAGGTAAAGCTCTTCCCCGCCTGATCTTTGAGCTTGGCATCGGCAGCGTACAGCGCCCCGGTGACCTGGTGGGCTTCACCTGGGGCGACTATGATGGTGACGCGCTGCTGTTGCGGCAGAACAAGACCGACAAGCCCCTTGTGCTGCCGTGCACGGCGGCTCTCAGGGCCGCGCTCGACCAGGCCAAGCGCGAGCTGGGCTTTGTGCCGATGCCATCCCGAAACATCCTGATAGGGCCGGATGGGGCAGCGATGAAGCAGCGTTACATGTCCGCGATCATGCTGGCAGAGCGCAAGAGGCTTGGCCTGACGAAGTACGACCTTCACGCCCTGCGCTATCGCGGTGTGAGGGAGCTGGCACGGGAAGGCTGCGATGATGATGAGATTGCCGCCTACAGCGGCCATACGTCGAAGGCCATGATCATCAAGTACGCGGGCGAGGAACGTCAGATGATGCGCGCGCGGCAGGCAAGGGAAAAGCGGCAGTGAACGGAACAGGCACAGAACAGAAACGTGATACCTTGTGTGATACGCCCTTGACGGCACATGCCATAAAACCTAATGAAACCACGGCAAAGGCGGGTGGGCAGGCAGGCTATGCACCGGATTGCAAATCCAGCAAACTTGTTCACAAAAACAACGCCTCTTGCCAAATTTCGTATCAGGACAAAGCCGGAACGGGCCGTGAACCTGATACCAGAGGTAGTGCTGACAATCTAAGTCCTTATCGCGTCAGAATGGCCCGCGCCACGCGGCTTGGGCGGGCGATCCGCGACTGTGATCCTGAAGACGCACTGCAGATTCTGCCTGCCGCGCTGTACGATCTTTCCGCCGGCATGCCGAGTCATGCGGCGCTTCTGTCGATCGAGAATGAGGCGACTTGGTGGGCCAACTGGGCTTCACCGCTGGAATTGAACGCGGCAATCGAGGCCGCGCTCAAAGTGATGGGCAGCCGGGCGCTGCACCTGAAAACCCGCAAGCAGCTCTTCGTCGCCCTTTGGAACACATTCAGCCCCGAAGATCGGCGGGCCTTCCTCATCAGGGTCGACAAAGAGCGGCTGTTCGGTGGCCGCAATGGGTGACGGCACGGACGATATCCGCGCGATCTTTGGCAGGCCGGAAGAGATTCAACCCGCCGATGGCTGGGAGACCGCCAAGCCAGTAACGGCCTCAGTCATCCCGATGCGGGGTGATGTGAACCGCTTGAAGCCAAAGGCGCGGGCGCTGCTGGGCCATGCCAAGCTCGCAGGGGAAATTCAGGTCGATCTTGATCGGAAATACCTAGTCAAGGGGTGGTTCGACAAGGGCGCGCTGATCGCCATTTTTGCCCCGCCGAACACCGGCAAGAGCTTCCTCATGCTTAATGTGGCGCATCATGTTGCGAAGGGGCTGGAATGGGGCGGGCGGCGCGTCAGACGGGGCCGGGTGCTGTACCTTGCGGCTGAGGGCGGGGCGAGTTTCGGCAACCGGGTGGCGGCGTTGGTGGAGCCGGAATTCTGGGTGCTGACCCATGGCCTGACGCTCACCGGGCCGAGGGCAGACTCTGCCCCCCTGATCGAGATGATTGACCATCTGAGCGCGGTTGGTGGGGGCTTCGATCTGATCGTGATCGACACCCTCTCGCGCGTCCTGGGCGAGGCGGAAGAGGATCAGAAGGGCTTCAACGATCTGGTCAAGAACCTCGATATGATCACCAAGCAGACCGGGGCCGCGATCGTGCTGATCCACCACAGCGGCAAGGACAAGCTGCAGGGCATGCGCGGCAGTTCGGTGTTGAAGGGTGCGATTGACACAGAGGTACAGCTGAGCCGGGACGAAGGCGGGGTGATCACAGCAGAGGTCACGAAGCAGCGGGACGGGCCAAGCGGCTACAAGTTCGCGTACACCTTGAGGCAAGTGCAGCTTGGCCTCGACCAGGACGGCGATCCGGTGACCACATGCGTTGTCGAACCGGCGCCGCCCACTCAGGCCGGGCGGGCGGGGCTTTGGGAGTCCTCGATCTGCGCGATGAGGATCCTCGACAAGCTGCTGGCCAGCTGTGGTGAGGTGATCCGCAAGCCGAACCTGCCCGGATCGCCCTCTGTGCCGTTGGCCGATTGGCTGGATGGGTGCATCGCCGATGATGGCGTGTCAGCGTCGGATGGGCGAGAGAACAGGCGACGGCAATTCAACAAATGCAGGGACCAACTCGTTGATGCGCAACAGGTTTTAGTGCGCGATGACCGGGTTTGGCGGGTGCAGGGATGAACCGGGCATGGAAGCTGTGCCCGGTCATGCCCGGTGTGCCCGGTGAACCGGGCATGGATGCTGTGCCCGGCTGTGCCCGGTGTGCCCGGTTGGCAGATAAGCCATTGAAACCTAAAGAAGCAGACCGGGCACGGAACGCTGAAACCTGTGCCCGGTATATGCTTCGCGGCGTTGAGTGTACCGGGCATGGTCAGGGTGAAGGGACCCCCCATAGGGGGGGCCCTTCCCCCGTACCGGGACACGCCCTGCCCTTCGGTATGCCCGACGATAGGGGGAGGGGGTGGTCGAATGTCTGGAAGGGTTCGAACCCTAGACCGGTGTGTGTAGCCATGCGGAGGTTTTTTTCCCGGAAAACAGCGAAATTCGGGGGATGCCATGCAGCTTGACCTGTTCGGGGTCGGGGTTGGCCCGACACTCAAGCGGCGAGGTCGCCCGCCGTTCAAGAAAACAGATGAAAATCAAAGGCTTGCCGTCAAGCTCATGGCGCTTGGCTACAGCCAATCCGAGATTTGCGAAGCAATCAACGCCTCGCCGAAGGCACTGCGGCATTATTTTTCCCGTGAGCCCGCATTTGTGAGCCGGTGGGGCCGCAAGCCCATGAACGAAAAGGAAAGCCAATGACCGATTCCGATCTGACCTTTGGATGTCTGACTTCGGAAATATGCACAATGGCATCAAGGGGCGTCGCTGGGCTCGCCCAACGCTTGCCGATCTGGTCGAGGGCAAGGGCATTGACAGCAAATCGTCGTTCGACTTATGTTCCAGTCAGAGAGCACGGGATGTGCCTCTACCCCACCTGTACCACGCGATGTGGGCGGATGGCTGAACCACTCGGATACCGAGCGATTTTGCTTTTCCTAAAGGTGCGGGCATGAGCTTCCACAACAAACGCGACCATGACGATCACCGGCTCAGCCCGGCCTTGGAAACCCGTTTCTCCAGCCAGGGAGCGACAGGCGAGATCGAGGGGCTGGCAGCCGGGTTCGGCGATGCACTGCCCGACAGCTACGGCGACACGATTGCGCAGGGTGCGTTCCTCGCGTCGATCGCTGAGCACAAGGGCCGGGGAACGGCACCTGTCATGCTGTGGCAGCACGATACGGCGCAGCCGATCGGTGTCTGGGATGAGCTGGCAGAAACATCCAAAGGGCTGGTGGTTCGCGGGCGTATCAACCTGGACGTTGCGCGCGGTCGAGAAGCCTTATCGCTTCTGAAACAGGGCGCGTTTCGGGGCTTGTCGATCGGCTTCACGGCCAAGGGTGTCGAGCGGCGCCGCGATGGCGGCCGGCGCATCACGGTGGCGGAGCTTTGGGAAATTTCGCTGGTGACGATGCCTGCCCGGAAAGAGGCGCAGGTATCCGAAGTGCGGAGCGTCCGCGATCTGGAAACCTTGCTGCGCGCCGGTGGTCTGACGCGGGCAGCGGCGACCCTTGCGGCGGCGGGTGGCTGGCCTGCTCTCGCCAAGAAGACCGACCAAACCGAAACCGTGGCCGATCTTGTGCGAATGTTGCGCGCGACGGCAGAGAAACTTTGAGAGGCAGAACCATGCACAAACTGAACCTGATGATCCGGAGCTATGCCGCGATGATCGCCGCCGCGCCGGTACTGGAAACCCGCGAAGCGCCAGATGACCTGGCCGAAGTGCAGCGCTACCTTGCCGAGATCGAGCTCAAGGCGGCTAATGCTAGCAAGGCCGGTGAGAAGGTCGATGGTCTGGCGCTGACCCTCGGAGATCTGGGTAAGCGCCTTGAGGCCATGGAAACCCGTGCTGGCCGTCCGGGTGCCGGGTTCGGCACCGGCAAGTCCGGCGAAACCATGGAACAGCGCCAGCACGTCGAAGCCTATGAAAAATGGCTGCGCAACCCCGGTGACCATTCCGTGCGGGAAGCGCTGCGCATGGCCGAAGTTGCGGCGGCGGGTCCGGCTGAGCGGCGTACCACGTCTGGCCTTACCGGCGCGGATGGGGGCCACTTGATACCGGCCCCGGTCGCGACCGACATTGTCCGGCGTGTCACGCAAATCAGCCCAATCCGGGGCATTGCCAGGGTGGTGATGGTATCCAGCACCCAGACGAAGTTTCCGCTCGATCGCGCTGGTACCGCAAGCGGCTGGGTGGCGGAAGGTGCCACGCGCACCGCGACGGCAGAGCCGACACTAGATCTGCGCACCCCGACCTATGGCACCGAGTACGCCCTGGTTGCTGCCACCGAAGAGATCGTGATGGACTCGGCGCTTGATATTTCGGCATGGCTTGCCGATTCGGCGGTGACAGCTCTTGCGGCGGCGGAAGGTCTGGCCTTCGTTTCGGGCAACGGCGTGACGCGCCCGACCGGATTCCTTGCCGGTCCGGCTCCCCTGGCTACAGCGGATTCGAGCCGTGCAAGCGGCACCCTGCAGTATATCCCGACGACCAACGCCTCACTAATCACGGCAGATTCGCTGATCAACCTGTTCTACGCCCTGAAGGCGCAGCACCGAGCTGCGGCGACCTGGGTGATGAGCAGCGCAACGGCGGCGATGGTGGCGCTGCTGAAGGATGGGCAAGGCCGTTCGTTCTGGCAGCCGAGCCTGTCGGAAGGGACGCCCGCTACTTTGCTGGGCCGTCCCGTGGTCTATGCCGAAGATATGCCGAGCGTGACAGGAAACGCCTTCCCGATCGCGTTCGGCAACTTCCGGGCGGGCTACCTGATCGCCGATCAAGGCGGGCTGCGGATGACCTTCGATGAGGTCACCACGCCGGGCATGTTGAAATGGTACGTCCGCCGCCGGGTTGGCGGCGTGATTCTCGATTCGGAAGCCATCAAGCTTCTGAAGGTTGCGGTCAGTTGATTGCATTGGGGCGGCTTCCCCAGCCGTCCCGCACCATCCCGAAAGGACAAGCCATGACTGCATTCGACTGTTCACCGTACATCTATCACGCCCCGGCAAAGGTGCTCGCCATGGGGCGGGAGCTTGACGCGCGTTTCCGCACCCTGCCGCTTTCCGCCCTTCGTCACGAAGCCGGGGCTGTCGAGGTCAGTCGTGGCGCATGGATCGAGGCGTCGAACGTCTGCCGGGCCTACGGCGAGAGGGCCGAGGAGCTCTACGCGTTGGGCGTGGTAGCGGTGTTTTCGGAGCTTCTCGAAACCGCGCGCCGCCGCCTTTCCTGACGAAATTGGCAGGGTGCGCCGCGCGCAAACTGAAACGAAGAACATGAGGGCAGCATGGCTGAAGAAATTGGCGCACTACGGGCAGTCCTGGCGCTTGAAAGTGCGGCGTTTGACAAGGGTGTTGCGTCGGCGCGTCGTCAGCTTGGCGCTTTGGACGGCAGTTTTCAGCGGACCGGGGCGCAGGTGGGCCAGTTCGGGCAGCGCATGTCGCGGGATGCGACGGGCGGTTTCCGGTCGCTTGAGCGCAGCTCGAATGCCGCCCGAGGGGGTTTGCAGAACTTCGGGTATCAGGTTCAGGATTTCGCGGTGCAGGTCGCAGGTGGCACCAGTGCCACGCGCGCCTTGTCGCAACAATTGCCGCAGCTGCTGAGCGGGTTCGGTCTGCTGGGGATTGTTCTGGGCACCACGGCGGCAATCGCAATTCCGGTCGCGTCGGCGCTGTTCAACATCGGCGAATCTTCGGCGGCCGCCGCAGAGAGAATAAAAACTCTTGAGGGCGCGATCTCGGAACTGAAAAAGATCAACACAAACTTTGATCTTTCCGGCGTTGACGTGCTGATCACCAAGTATGGCGAGCTGGATGCGGCCGTTGTGCTGATGCTCAACCGTCAGCGAGAGGCCAAGGAACAGGCGGTTATCGAAAGCGCCAAAGCGGCGGCGTCTTCTCTCGGCGGTGAGATTGAGCAGATAAATGTCATTCTTGAGGCATACGACAATTTCACCAAGGCGGCGCTGACCGATCAGGGGTGGGCTATCAACGCGGCTGCCGAGGCCGAAGCCTTGCAGTTTCAGTTCGGTCTGACAACCGAGGGCGCGCGCGATTTGATCGCCACCTTGAGCGATTTTCGCGGCGTCGATGGTCTGGAACAGACGGCAACGGCTGCGTCTGGTCTGATCGGCAAACTTGAAGGATCGACGCTGGCCAGTGACAGTTTGATCGACAGCCTGCTGGCTGTCGAGGACGCGGCCCGCCAAGGCGCAAACGAAATGGCCGGTATGTCCGGCTTTCTCGGTTCTGCCATCGACATGGCCTCTGGCCTTGCCTCGAAGCTGTGGGAAGCCGCCGGTGCTGCGGCGGCGGTGCGAAACGCAAGCGTCGATGTGCCGGGGGGCGATGGGCAGATTGCATCGGCCTACGGCCTCTATGCCCGAACCCGATCACTTGCGCCTGAATTGCCAATCGCCAATGCCCCCACGGGCGCAACGCGGCCTCAGCAAAGGCCGATGGACCTTGGCATATCTTCGTCACGGGCCGGTGGTGGCGGTGCGGCGCAGAAGGAAGCCAATGAGTTGCAGCGCGAAGCGGCGCGGGTGTTCGCAAACACCCGTACAGAGTCCGAAAAGTACGCTGCCGAAGTCGGAAAGCTGAACAATCTGGTGTCCAGCGGTGCAGTCACGCAAGACACGTTCAACCGTAAGCGCCACGCCACTCCCCTATGCGGCGATGCTTGACGGCTGATTGAAGCGCCACGGCATCAGGTCCTCGATGCAGTTTTGCGGGTGGCCATCGAGGATGGCGCGCAGCGTGGCGTCGATATAGTCGACGGGGTTTAC
>JANNWS010000084.1:0-21016 GCA_031408575.1 Rhodobacterales bacterium | reverse complement strand
TGATATCAGCCACTCTGAAACCGAAGAACAGGCGGCAGATGTTGCGGCTATCCTGACCAGCCTCGGGGTGAACCCCGCCACGCCGCAATTCGAAGTGTGGAACAAGCTCGACCTTGTGGACCCGGCGCCCCGTGGCGCGCTCGTCACGCAAGCCGCGCGCAGCGAGACGACTTTCGCCGTCTCGGCCCTGACCGGCGAAGGCCTGCCGCGCCTGTTGGACGCGATCTCGACGGTGTTTGAGGAGGAACAGACCGACCGCACCCTGCGCCTTGCCTTCGAGGATGGCCGCCGCCGCGCCTGGCTGCACGCCGAAGGTGTGGTCACGTCCGAGCGCCAGACCAAGGCCGCCTACAGCATCGCAGTGCGCTGGACCGCGCGGCAGGAAAAGCGCTACCGCGAGCTCTGATCTTGTCGCGCGACACCGTCGCACCCCGAAATCCGCACATGGCGCGCTCATCCAGCCATTCATCTTCGCGGAAGATATCCTCGCCGAAGGCCTTCCGAACACGCCGCCGTCGCTGCGGCAAAAAGCTCAGTCTTACACCCGAACTGCAAAAAACAGCCCTTGGGGCGACACCGCTTGCTGGTTTTCTGTTACCAGTTTTACAGGTGTCACCTGTGATGTGCTACGCGCCTGCCACCACTTTTGCATCCATCAACGCCCCGATCTGCCCCGCGGCCAATCCAAGAACGTCGGCCAGAATTTCTTCGCTGTGCTGGCCCAACCGGGGGGCCGCCACCGGATCCATCCGCGCCATCGCGCCAAAGCTGACCGGACTGCCCGGAACGGGATAAGGCCCGATCCCCGGCTGGTCGATCACCTTCATCATCGGGTTTGCGTCCGACAGGTCGGAATCCTCGCGCACCGCTTGGCCAAAAGTCCGGAACGGGGCCCAGGTCAGCCCGGCCGCATCGAACATCGGTGCGATCATGGCTAGTGTCCGGGCCGCAAACCACGGCGCAAAAAGGGCGTTGATTGCCACCCGCGCGGCAAACCGGTTGCCCTCCTTAGTCAGATCCAGCCCCGACTGCGCCTCCAGCGCTGCAATCGCCGGGGCCATATCCAACACCCGCACCAACCCGCGCCATTGCCGGTCGGTCAAGCCGATCACCATCACGCGCGCGCCATCGGCAGTTACGAAATCCTGCCCGTAAGCGCCGTAAAGCGCGTTCCCGACCTTCGCGCGGTCGACCCCGTTCACCGCTACCTCGCCCACGATTCCCAGATGCCCCAGCATCGCTGCCGCCACGTCCTTGAGCGACAGTTCCGCCAACTGCCCCACGCCTGTCCGCAGCCGGTGCCGTTCCGCTGCAAGCAGCGTATTGACCACCATCTGCCCCGCGATGCAGTCCCAGGCGGGCAGGACATGGCCCACGGGGTCTGCCGACCCTTCAGCCCCCGTCGCTGTGGGGAAACCGAGGCTTGGGTTCACGGTGTAATCCACCGCAGGCTCACCGCGCCGCGTGCCGGTCAGCGACACCATGATCAGGTCGGCCCGCCGTGCGGCCAGCGCCGGATAATCCATCCAGCCCTTGGCGCGCAGATTGGTCAGGAACATACCCGCATCCGGTCCCGGTGCGGTGATCAGCGCCGCCACGATCTCTTGCCCCTCGGGCCGCGCGATATCCACCGCCAGTGATCGTTTGCCCTTGTTCATCCCGGCCCAGAACAGGCTGGCACCCGAGGGCGTGACCGGCCAGCGGTGCGCGTCCAGCCCGCCCTGCAACCGGTCGAACCGGATTACGTCCGCGCCCATCTGCGCCAGTGTCATGCCCGCCAGCGGAACCGCCACAAAGGCCGATCCTTCGATCACCCGCATGCCTTGAAGAATTCCCGCCATTCCGCCCCCTGCCTGCAATAACTACCAGCCGACTTCGGCCTGCATGCAGACCAGATCCTGTCCTGTCACGGTGCAAAGGGCCTGCAATCCGCCTTGCTCGGCCTGTCCGACCAACCGCAAGGCATCAAAGTGAAACAGCGGCCTGACGCCCCGAAACCGGTAGGTCCGCGGCACCACGCCGCCGCGTCTCTGACGGGCAGCCTGTATCAACAGGATCGCCTGCAACGGACCATGCACGACAAGACCCGGATATTTCTCAACATGCTCGGCATAGTCGAGATCGAAATGGATCCGGTGGGCATTGAACGTGACGGCAGAAAATCGGAACAGCCGCACCGTGTCGATCGCAACCTGTTCGTCCCAGTCAAAGGTTTCGGGTGCAGTCACGGGCGGGGGCGGGGTAAACCGGTCGGGCATCTGGACATAGACGATGTCCTGTTCTTCGCTGATTGCCAGACCGTCATCGGTCGTGATTTCATGCCGGACTGTGACAAAAACCATACGCCCGGTCGCACCCAGCTTTTCGGTGATCTTCGCGATCTCGGAGTGCCGCCGCATCACCGCGCCGATTCTTATCGGCGCATGGAAGGTCAGCCGTCCGCCTGCCCACATCCGCCGTTCCAGCGGGACGGGTGGCAGGAAGCCACCGCGTGCGGGGTGGCCATCCTGGCCCAGCCCAGCCATCGGCGCATCAGGTGTCCAGGCCAGCCAGTGCCACAAAGCGGGCAGCGGGCCGCCGTCTATGATCCCGGCCGCGGCGCAGGCGGTGGAATCCATATCCAGCGTTGCAGCCAGTTGGTGGGCCTGATGAAGCGTTACCTGATCTTCGGCCCGTTCGGTGCGGCCGACCCATGCCTCGAAGTCGCCGGTCATGATCTGTCCTGCTCCACCATCAAAACGTAATTTTATTGCCTTTAGGTGACCCCGTGAGGCGCAAAGGTCAAGGGCGAGCAGATACGTCGTTCTGCCCGCTGCGGGCCAACAGTTCGAGCGCTGCCATCGCCGCATCCGCCTGATCTTCGGCGATGAAGAGGTGGTCATGATGGAACCCCGAAACCGGATTGGCCCCGATGCCCGCTGCGGTCAGAGCGCGCGCTACCGCTGCGACAAAGCCCACCGCTTCAAGTGCCGAGGTGACGTTTAGTGTTATCATGCGGCACGGAAACGTGGCCGTCAGACCTGCCGCCGCGGCGGCTTGTGGCGAAAGGATCAGTGTCGTGCCTTCAGTTTCCTCAAATCGCATCAGCGCCTCCACACGCCGTGCCGCTATGCGGTCACCGGTCGTCGCAAAGACAAAACGCCCCGGTTGCAATATGGGTTCCATCCCCGCGATCAGTGCGGCGAGGTCAGTCGATCCCGGCATGACGTATTCCTTCGGGTTCGGCCGCACCGGGCGGCGCAAAGCGGCGGTGCAAGCATCATGGCGGCGCAATCCGGATTATACCTACCGCTGCTGCCCGTGCAAGTTCGGGGTCCAGCGACATCGGCGTATATTCGCCGCGCCGCCACAACTCGCCCAGATCGTCGTAGTGGCGGCTGAGGGGGTGGCCGGATTGGCCGGTGGAGGTTACGAAAACCGACGAATCGGGGTCGGCAAAGTCATAGACTCCGCGATAGCCCGCGCCCTGAATGTTCATGAACGGATCGGGATCTTCGCCGCTGGTCATGCCGCGCGACAGCGTGTGATCGTCGCCGCTGGTCGATTGGCGGATGTTCACAAGATGGCGCAGCACCGGCACGTTCCCCAGCACCGGATGATCCTGTTTGGCCTGATGCGCGTCGCCCCAGCGCCAGCTTTCAATGTTGGGACCATAGCGTTCGATCAGCCGCAGCAAGGCGTCGTCCAGTGCAATCCGGGCAAGATCGGTGCAGGTTTCCACGGGCGACGACTGGATGATATCGCACCACTGGGCCGCGCCATCGGTGTCGCGGAAGACACGCTCGACAAATATCGGGTCAAGGCGCCTGAATTCGTCCGCCAGAGGACCGATCTCGTCGCGCACAAGGCGGTCTTGCAAGGCGCGCAGCCAGGCCGAATAGATCAGCGGTTCGGGCAAATGTTCGTTCATCTCGCCATTCCATTCGGCCAGCATTGTCAGTGCTGTCTGACGCAAACGCTCTGGCGTGCCATCGGGTGCTGCTTCGCCGGTGAACCACAGATCAGCACCGATCAGCGGCAGCAGCGTACGGGCGGCGTTCGAGACAGTATCAAGCTGCGCCTCGATGAAACTGTCGCGGGTATGCACCTCGCGCGTTTGCATCAGGCGCAGCCAGCGCTGGATGCGCTGGGTGTCGCCCCAGTCAAAGCTGACATGGTTGGGAAAAGGCGCATCGACGGATTTGTTGTTGGTGTTGCCCAGGATGCCGGTTGCAGGGTTCACGAAACGAGGATTGTCTGAATAGGGGAACGTGCCCTGCCAGCGGTTTTCCGGCAGCCAGCCCTGCGATGGCATCCGGCCCACACTTTGGTTTTTCGGGTCACGGCGGGGCATTGCACCGATCAGTTGCAGGGCAATGCCGTTGCGGTCGGCCAGCATCAAGTTCTGCGAGGGCGCCATGAAAAGTTCGCCCGCAGCCAACCCGTCAGCGACCGAGCCTGCCTGCATCATGCGGATCGCCGAGGTCATCGTGGTGTCGGCGGGCGACAGGGCTGTCCATGCTACTGACGCAACGTGACCGGGCGGGGTGATGGTGCCAAGATCGAAGTGCGAGCCCGGCAGGACCGGACCATTGTCGGTCCAGCGCAAGGTCAGCGTGACCGGCAGGGCATTTTTTACGGTCAGGATCGAGCGCCGCGTCTGAAACGGCTTCCATCCGTCCGGGGTCTGATACTCCTCGGAATTATCAGGGTTCAACTGTTCGATATGCACATCCAGATCATCGAGGTAAGATGAGGTCAGCGCCCACCCCACCGCTTCGGACCGACCCAGCAGGATTGCCGGCACACCGGGGATCGTGGCCCCGATCACACCGCCCGATTGCAGTTCCAGCCGCGCGAGATACCAGAGCGTCGGTGCGGTAAATCCCAGGTGCGGATCGTTGGCCAGCAGTGTACCGCCCGCCGCCGACCGGGCTGGGGCAGCGGCCCAGGCGTTCGACGCACCACCCAGATTGCGCTGTGCAAACGGGGAAAGCGGATCTTGTGCCACCCTGACCGGTGCCGCGCCGGAAAATGCGCCGGGGACGAGGCTGGCATAGTCCGGCAGAGCGGCGATGCCCTTGCCGGGATCGTCGGGCAAGAGGTCGCGGACACGGGCATCGGGCAACGCGAGCGAGGCGCGGGCGCGCAGAACTTCGGTGCCAAGCTGGGTGGAAAGCTGCAACGCCATCAGCTTGAGGATTGCCAAGGAGTCGGCGGGTTGCCAGGCCGCAATTTCCGATCCGAACAGGAAAAACTCGGGTGCACCCCGACCCCGCGCGCCGGTGTTGACCTGCCCGATCCACGCGTTGACCCCATTGGCATAGCTTTGCAACGCGCGCGTCGTAGCTCCGTCCTGAACGGCAACGGATTGCAGGGCAAGGCCGTAAAGATCGAAGCGCCTGATGATTTCATCAATTCTTACAGTGCGTTGACCAAATATTTCGGACAGTCGCCCCTGGGCGGTGCGGCGCAACTGGGTCATCTGCCAGAGCCGGTCCTGCGCGTGGGCAAAGCCAAGGGCGAAATAAACATCCCCGTCTGTTTCGCCGAAGATGTGAGGCACGTTGGCATTGTTACGGACGATCTCGACCGGGGCGGAGACGCCGGACAAGGTGACGTCCTGCGAATAGTCGGGCAACGAGCGCGACAGGACATGATAAGCGATGACCAGAGCCAGCAGGCCAATCACGACAAGACTTGTGAACAGGCGCAGGAGCCAGCGAAAGGCGACGATCATTGCGGTCCAGAACCCGGTGCTTGACGGCGTAAGCGAACCCGTTACCTAGTGCATCCGCAGGGCGGACGCAATCTTGGCGGGCATCGCTTGTGGGATCGGGTTCGCCGGGGCAGGCTTTGGCAATAGGGGCTTTGGGGGCGGTATGGCACAAGTGGCATTTCTGGGAATGGGTGTGATGGGTGCGCCGATGGCAGGGCATCTGGTGCGCGCGGGCCATTCAGTGATGGTCTATAACCGCACGCTTTCGAAAGCCGAGGCCTGGGCTGCAAAGCATGGCGGCACAGCTGCGACGACGCCGGCGGCGGCGGTTGCGGGGGCTGATTTCGTGATGGCCTGCCTTGGCAATGATGATGACCTGCGCGCCGTTTGTCTGGGTGCAGAAGGGGCCTTTTCGGGCATGGCTAGGGGCGCTGTGTTTGTCGATCACACCACCGTTTCGGCAAAGGTGACACGCGAATTGCACGGGATAGCTGCGTCGCATGGCATTGGCTTTATTGACGCGCCGGTGTCAGGCGGGCAGGCGGGGGCCGAGAATGGCGCTTTGTCGGTCATGTGCGGCGGCGATGCCGCCCCATATGCGCGGGCCGAGCCGGTGATGGCGGCCTACGCGCGCATCTGCCGCCGTCTGGGCGAGAGCGGGGCAGGGCAACTGGCAAAGATGATGAACCAGATTGCCATAGCCGGGTTGGTGCAGGGGCTGGCCGAGGCACTGGCGTTCGGGCAAAAAGCGGGGCTTGACGGTGCGGCAGTGGTCGAAGTCATCAGTCAGGGCGCCGCCGGATCGTGGCAGATGGCGAACCGGCATGCCTCGATGCTGGACGATCGGTTCGACTTCGGCTTTGCGGTGGACTGGATGCGAAAAGATCTTGGAATCTGTCTTGACGCTGCCGCCGAGATGGGTGCGCGTCTCCCGGTGACGGCCTTGGTAGATCAGTTCTACGGTGATCTGCAGGCCATGGGCGGCGGGCGGTGGGATACCTCTTCGCTGCTGCGGCGGTTGAAGGCGTTCGAGCGGGACTGAACGCTTGGCGCGGGATGCGATCAAATTGAAACGGGAACGCTTTGGGCCAGCCGACCGGGGGTTTCACACCCCCGGACTCCCGTGGGGTATTTGAGCCGAAAAGAAGCGAAATTTGAGGCAAACGAGTTGGATGATTCAGGGGTTTGCGCGATCTCAAACTGATGCGAGCCGGTCAGCCAAGCAAAAGAATATCCACCCTAACGAAGGGTGGATTTGGGCCAGCCGCAGTCATAAGATGGCCCTACGGCAGGATACGGGTGTATTTCACACCCGAAAGTGTTGCACCGGCGATCAGGCCGGACTGCCCGAAGACGAGGGCGATCACCGGGTCAAGCTCGGTAGATTCCTTACCGATGCTGGCCCCGCCCTGATCCGGGGTTGCATAGCGCAAGTCGGCACCGACCGCCCAGCCTGGGCTGCGACGGAAGTCGGAAAGCGCAGCTTCGGTCATGAAAAAGAGCGCGTGGGCATATTGCTGCGCGCCGATCTGCAGGCCGTAAGTGGCTTTGGTAGTTGAATAATAGTCAACCGTCGCATCGTTGATCCGCAGCGCGCCGCGCCCGTAGGCCCCACCGACAAAGAACCCGGCTTCGGTGACAAGCGGCATGTAGAGAACGCCGAAGGCGTTGTTCGCAAGATCGCGGGTGCCGGGATAGGTGTTGAACAGGAAATCGCGGGTCGCATCGACGCGGGCGTCGATCTGCGCGCCGCCGCCGCTGCCCACGCCGTTGCCGCAGGCGGTGGCTATCAGCAGCGACGCGCCCGCCGCCCCCAAAAAGGATCGTCTGGATGTGATACTCATGCTGTTACCTTTTGCTCGCCTGACATATCGGGGTCTGCGCCCCGCTTGCTACAAGATATAGACTGTTTCCATTTCGTTGTCATCGCTGCAACTACTTGATGGGCGGTGGCGTGCCGAGATGGGGTGCGAAACTAACGATATGCGCGCTAAACCGCCGATCTTGCGGGGAAATAGCCAGATGCAAGGCTTATCGAAGCAACAAGGCATCCATTCACATGATTTGCGGGACGTATCATGTTGCAAGAGTTCGGCGAATATCAGTCCGCGCGCGCCAGAAACTCCGCGACCTGAGGCGCGAAATAGGTCAGGATGCCGTCGCAGCCCGCCCGCTTGAAGCACAGCAGGCTTTCCAGCATCGCCTTCTCGCCGTCGATCCAGCCACGATCGGCGGCCCCCCGGATCATCGCGTATTCGCCCGACACCTGATAGGCATAGGTCGGCACACCGAAGGCATCCTTCACGCGGCGGCAGATGTCGAGATATGGCATGCCGGGCTTGACCATGACCATGTCGGCCCCCTCGCGCAGATCCCGCTCGATCAGGCGCAGCGCCTCGTCGCTGTTGGCGGGGTTCATCTGATAGGTCTTCTTGTCGCCCTTCAGCGCACCCGACGCGCCGACCGCGTCGCGGAACGGGCCGTAGAAGGCCGAAGCGTATTTAGCGGCGTAGCTGAGGATCATCACATCCTTGTGGCCTGCCGCCTCAAGCCCCGCCCGCATCGCGCCGATGCGACCATCCATCATGTCAGACGGGCCGATGATGTCGGCCCCCGCACGGGCCTGGGCCAGTGTCATCTTCACCAGCGCCTCGACCGTCTCGTCGTTCAGGATGATGCCGTCGCGCACATAGCCGTCATGGCCGTGGATGTTGTAGGGATCAAGCGCCACGTCGGTCATCACGGCAAGCTCAGGCACTGCGGCCTTGATCGCGCGGATGGCGCGGTTCACGAGGTTGTCGTCGGACCATGCCGCCTCGCAGCCTTCGGTTTTCAGGGCGGGGTCGATGTAGGGGAACAGGCAGATCGCGGGGATGCCGAGGGCGGCTGCGCGTTCGGCAGAGCGCAGGATGTTGTCAATCGACAGCCGCGAGACGCCGGGCATCGAGGCAACGGGGTGTTCCACGCCTGCGCCGTCGCACAGAAACATCGGCCAGATCAGGTCTTTCACCGTCAGGGTGTTTTCCTGCGTCAGATCACGCAGGGCTGCGGTACGGCGGGCGCGGCGAAACCGCGTGGCGGGGTAGACTGCTTGGATCGGGCGCATCAGGCTCTCCTGTCTGGCGATTATTTCTGCGTGGCATGGAATTGCGCGCGTCTCAAGGGTAGGAATGCGCGCAGGCGGGCAGTAGAGTGACCGAAGCGGGCATCAGACCCGGTACGGATGTGCGGGGACAGGCAGAGTGAACTGGTACGAGAACGTCTTTGAACTGATCGACATGCGGTCATTCTCGAACCTGTGGTACTGGATCGCCCTTGCGGTTGTGTGGTCCACCGCCAGCCATTGGGTGCTTGGCGTGCCGTTCGACATGGTGCAGCGCGCGCGGCGTCATGGCGGCGAGGCCGAGGCCGATTTGCAGGCGATGGTGCGGATTAACACAGCGCGGTTGTTGTGGATTGCACAGGTTTCGGGGCTGTGGCTGCTGGGGATCGTGTGTTTCCTGCTGACGATCCTTGCGATGCTGGGTTTTTACTATCGCATCGAATTCGCGCAGGCGTTGTTTCTGATTATCGCGCCGATGAGCCTTGTCGGCGGGCTGAGCCTGCGGGTGGCGCGCAAGGTTGCGGCGGGCAGCGGGGCAGCGGCCGATCTTTACCGGCATCTGGCGTGGCACCGGATCACGGTGCAGGCGATCGGCATGGTGTCGATCCTTGTCACCTCGATGTGGGGCATGTGGCAGAACATGCAGATTGGCGTGCTGGGCAACTGAACGGGTGATTGACACCGCCTGCGGCTGCGATAGGTCAGCCACATGTTGACCCCCTTACCGATCCTGCTTGGCGGCGCCCCCGAAGGCTTTGATGCGCGGCTTCTTGCCCGCGAACTGGCGCGGGGTGCGCCGGTCATTCATGTGGCCCGCGATGACAAGCGGATGGAGGCGATGCGGGCGGCGCTGGCGTTTATCGCACCCGAGGCCGTGGTCATGACGCTGCCCGCCTGGGATTGCCTGCCCTATGATCGCATCTCGCCCAACCCCGAGATTTGTGCAGCGCGCATGGCGACGCTGGCCGCACTGGCCCACGGCGTGCCGGGGCCGTTCATTCTGCTGACCACGGTGAATGCAGCGACGCAGCGCTTGCCTGCGCGCGCGGTGCTGCGCGGCGCATCGTTTTCCGCGCGGGTTGGGTCACGCGTGGATGAGGGGTCGTTGCGGGTGTTCCTGTCGCGGATGGGATTCTCTCCCGTTGCCACAGTGACCGAGCCCGGAGATTTCGCGATCCGGGGCGGGATTGTCGATATCTATCCGCCGGGCAAGGGCGGGCCGGTGCGGCTTGATTTCTTTGGCGACGTGCTGGACGGGGCGCGGCGGTTCGACCCCGAGACGCAGCGGACGACGGAAAAGTTGTTGGTCGTCGATCTGGCCCCGGTGTCGGAGGTGATTCTTGACGACGCGGCGATCACGCGGTTCCGCCAGAACTACCGGGTGGAGTTTGGCACCGCTGGTACCGACGATCCGCTGTATGAGGCGGTAAGTGCGGGGCGCAAGCATCAGGGGATGGAGCATTGGCTGCCGTTCTTTCATGCGCAACTTGAGACGCTGTTCGATTATCTGCCCGATGCGTCGGTGATGCTGGACGATCAGGTGACCAACGCGCGATTGGCCCGCTGGGACGGGATCGCTGATCAGTATGATGCGCGGCGCGAGGCGATGACGGCGAAGGGGCGGATGGACACGGTCTATAAGCCTTCAGCGCCGGGGCTGCTGTATCTTGATGATGCCGCGTGGGAGGCGGCAGTGGCGCGGGCGCGGGTGGTGCAGATGTCGCCGCTGGCGCAATCGCCGGGGCCGGGGGTGCTGGATGCCGGGGGCCGGATCGGACGCAGCTTCGCGCCCGAGCGGCAGATGGAAAGTGTCAGCCTGTTCGAGGCCTTGGCCGATCATATCCGTTCGCTGCGTCAGGATGGGCAGGTTGTGATCGCGAGTTGGTCCGAGGGCGCGCGGGAACGCCTGCGCGGGCTGATGGAAGATCAGGGCGTGCAGGGCGCGGTTCCGGTACGCGATGCCCGCGAGATCCCCGAGGGGCGGGGGGGATTGTTCCTTGCCGTCTGGGCGCTGGAGCAGGGGTTCGTGGCCTCTGGCCTCGCGGTGGTGTCCGAGCAGGACGTGCTGGGCGACCGCCTGATCTCCAAGCCGCGCAAAAAGCGCAAGGCCGAGAATTTCGTGTCCGAGGTCAATGCGCTGACGCCGGGCGATCTGGTGGTGCATGTCGAACATGGCGTCGGGCGGTATCGCGGGCTGGAGACGATCCGCGCGCTGGGGGTGCCGCATGAGTGCATCGCGCTGGATTACGCCGAGAATGCGCGCCTTTACCTGCCGGTGGAGAATATCGAGCTTCTGAGCCGCTATGGCCATGAGGAGGGCTTGCTCGACCGGCTGGGCGGCGGTGCCTGGCAGGCCAAGAAGGCCAAGCTGAAAGAGCGTATCCGCGAGATTGCCGAGCGGCTGATGCGGGTCGCCGCCGAGCGGCATCTGCGCCATGCGCCGGTTTTGGAAGCACCCCATGCGATTTGGGAGGCGTTTGCGGCGCGGTTCCCCTATCAGGAAACGGATGACCAGATGACCGCTATTTCGGATGTGATCGGCGACCTTGAGGCCGGCAATCCGATGGACCGGCTGATCGTCGGCGATGTGGGCTTCGGGAAGACCGAAGTGGCGATGCGGGCGGCCTTTGTGGCTGCGATGGCGGGGTTGCAGGTGGCAGTGGTCTGCCCCACGACGCTGTTGGCGCGCCAGCATTTTCGCAGCTTTGCCGAGCGGTTCCGGGGCTTTCCGATTGAAATCAGGCCGTTGTCACGGTTCGTCTCGGCAAAGGATGCCAATGCCACGCGGGCTGGGATGGCAGATGGGTCGGTCGATATCTGCATCGGCACCCATGCGCTGCTGGCCAAAGGGATACGGTTCAAGCAACTGGGCCTATTGGTGATCGACGAAGAACAGCATTTCGGCGTCACCCACAAGGAACGGCTGAAAGAGATGCGATCCGAGGTGCATGTGCTGACGCTGACCGCGACGCCGATCCCGCGCACGCTGCAATTGTCGCTGACCGGAGTGCGGGATCTGTCGATCATCGCGACGCCGCCGGTGGACCGGCTGGCAATACGAACATATGTTTCGGAATTCGACACGGTTACGATCCGCGAGGCGCTATTGCGCGAACGCTACCGCGGCGGGCAGAGTTTTTACGTGGTGCCACGCATCGCCGATCTGCCGGATGTAGAGGATTTTCTGCGCCGCGAGGTGCCGGAGGTGTCTTATGTCATCGCCCACGGGCAGTTGGCGGCGGGCGATCTTGACGAGCGGATGAACAGCTTTTACGACGGCAAGTATGACGTGCTGGTGGCGACCTCTATCGTGGAATCCGGCCTTGATATTCCGACCGCGAACACGATGGTGGTGCACCGGGCCGACATGTTCGGACTGTCGCAACTGTATCAGATCAGGGGGCGTGTCGGGCGGGCCAAGACGCGGGCCTATTGTTACCTCACCACCAAACCGCGCAGCCCGCTGACCCCGCAGGCGATGAAACGGCTGCGGCTCTTGGGGTCGCTTGACAGTCTGGGTGCAGGGTTCAACCTTGCCTCGCACGATCTGGACCTGCGCGGCGCGGGCAACCTGCTGGGGGAAGAACAGTCCGGGCATATCCGCGAAGTGGGATACGAGCTTTATCAGGCGATGCTGGAAGAGACGATTGCCAAGATACGGTCGGGCGAATTGTCGGGGCTGACGACAAGCGATGATCAGTGGTCGCCGACGATCAACCTCGGCGTGCCGGTGCTGATCCCCGAGGAATATGTGCCGGATCTGGATCTGCGGCTGGGGCTTTATCGTCGCCTGTCGGCGCTGACGACCAAAGTGGAGCTGGAGGGGTTTGCTGCCGAGTTGATCGACCGCTTCGGGCCGGTGCCGAAAGAGGTGAACACTCTGCTTCTGGTGGTGCGGATCAAGGCGATGTGCAAGCGGGCGGGCATCTCGCGGCTGGATGGCGGGCCGAAAGGGGCCACGGTGCAGTTTCACAACGACAAGTTCGCCAATCCGGCGGGGTTGGTCGACTTCATCCGGGCGCAAGGCGCGGGGGCCAAAGTGACCGGCACCAAGATTGTGCTGCCGCGCGACTGGAAATCCGAGGGCGAGCGGATCAAGGGAGCGTTTGCAATAGCCAAAGACCTGGCAGAAAAGGTCGTGCTGGCGAAGGTCTGACGGTGTCGGAGGCAGAGTAGGGAGCCTTCGGCGAGGACATTTTTACGCAAATGAAAGTTTGGCGCTGTTCTTTTACGTCGGGGCGGCGCGCGCGATCAGGCGCATCAGTGCCCAGCCAGCGGCTGCAAGAACAGAGACGCCGATCATCAAGGGAACCGGAGTTCCGTCAAAGGCAAGGCCAAGCGGGATGGCCAGGCCCACGGCGAAGACGGTGGCAATGGCGCTTGTCACCGAAGCTGCCATGCCCGCGATATGCCCGACCGGTTCCAGCGACAGCGCGTTCAGGTTGCCGATGGTGAGGCCGGTCAGGAAGAACACGCTGGTCGTCCAGACGACATACGCCGGGAAGTAGAGCGCGTCGGGCCAGAGGCCGAAGGCTGTAACAACGGCGAAGATCGCCGACAGGATTACCTGCGTGCCAAGAGCCATGGTGATGATGTAGCGCATCCCGAGCCGCACCACGAGACGGGCATTCACGAAATTGGCTGACCCAGCAAGAACGGCAATGACTGCGAACCAGAAGGGAAACGTCTCGGCCCGCCCGAAGGTCTGGCTGAACACCTGTTGGGTCGAGGAAAGGGTGCCAAACAGCATGCCGTAGACCAGGGTTTGTACCGCGGTCGAAACCACAATGACACGGTGCGACAGCACTTCTTTGAACGCGGTCAGCAGGGTGGTCGCGCGCAGGGGGCGGCGGTTTGCAGGCACCAGAGTTTCGGGTTGGCGCAGACCGAGCCAGAGGCAACCTACGGCGGAAAAGATCACGAATGCGATAAAGAGCGACCGCCAGCCGAAGGCGTTGATAAAGACGGTGCCGACGGCTGGGGCGATGGCGGGAACTAGCATGAACACCATCATCGCAAAGCTGACCACGCGGGCCATTTCGCGCCCCGAATGCAGATCGCGCACCATCGCGATAGAGACGATACGCGGGCCTGCGACACCAAGCCCCTGCACGACGCGAGCAAGCAACAACAACTCAAGCGTGGGGGCAGCCCAGGCGGCGGCCGCGCCAAGCGCGTACAGCAGCGCGCCACCGATGATCACGGGTTTGCGGCCGACGGCATCCGAAATCGGGCCGGCAAAGAACGTGCCGACCCCCATGCCCAGCACGAAGCTGGTAATGATAAGCTGGGCGGCATTCACATTGTCGGGTGTCAGTTCGGCCGCGATCTGAGGCAGGGCCGGCAGCATCGAGTCGATGGAAAAGGCGATCGTGGCAAACAGCATCGCGATCAGGGCGATGAACTCAGTCTGGCCGAGCTGCGGCTTGGCCTGCGGAAGTGAGTTGATAAGGGGGGTCATTGCGTGCGTGCCTTTTCGGCGATCTCGTCGATCACCTTGTGCCAGAGGGTCGTCGGCTGCGCGCCGGACAGTGCGTATTGGTTATCGAGGATGTAGGTCGGCACGGCGCTTACGCCACGCGACCGGGTGTGGGCATCGCGCGCAGCAATTTCGGCGCGGTCGGCGTCGGAGGCGAGCAGCCGGGTGGTAAGGGCCGCGTCCAGCCCAGCCCCGGCGGCGAGGGTAGCAAGGGTTGCCTGATCACCAATGTCGCGGCCTTCGCGGAAAAACGCGCGGAACAGGGCCGAGACCATCGTAGACTGCCGCCCCTCAAGCCCCGCCCAGTGGATCAGGCGATGCGCGTCGAGCGTATTCGGCATCCGCTTCATCGCGGCAAAGTCGATGCTCAGCCCCGCCGCCTGTGCGGCCTGATCAACGCGCGCATAGATGGCTGCGGCATTGGCACGGCCGCCAAACTTGCCCTCAAGATATGCGGCGCGGTCGGCCCCTTCGGGGGGCATATCGGGGTTGAGCTGGAACGGATGCCACTCGATTGTGAACGGATGTTCAGGTTTCCCCTCCAACGCGCGGTCAAGCAGCGCCTTGCCGATATAGCACCAGGGGCAGACGGGATCGGAGAAGACGTCAAGTTTGACCATGTGAGGTCTCCCAGTCGTGGCGCAGGGTGGCGGATGTGGCAGCGGCCCCTGCAAGCACCCGTGCCGCAACGTTGAAGGGGGGCGGCGGGCGGTTGTCGATCAGCAGGGGCATGCGGGATGGGTTACGCCCCGAACGCCGCCGTTGCAAGACGCGTGGCCCTGCCGTACTGCTCGCGGTATGGGCAATCCTGATACGGAAAGCCTGATGCACCTGATGCGCAAGGTCGGGCCGGAGGCGGCAGCGGAACCGTGAACGTGGGGCCACGGATACGCGAGTTGCGCAAGGTACGCGGCTGGACGCTGGAACAGGCAGCGGTGCAGGCAGGGCTGGCGCGGTCCAAGTTGTCAAAGACCGAAAACGGCCAGATGTCGCCGAGCTATGACGCGCTGAAGAAGCTGGCACTCGGGCTGGCGATTACGGTGCCGCAACTGTTCACCGCACCGGCCCGGTTCGCGCGCAGGTGACGGGGCGGCGGGCGGTGACGCGGGCGGGCGAGGGGCAGCCGCAGGCGACCACCACCTATAAGCATGAATTGCTGGCGATGACTCGCAAGCAGATGCTGCCTTACCGCGCGCGCATCCGGGCGCGGGATGCAGGCGAGTTCGACGGCTGGGTGCGCCATGACGGCGAAGAGTTCCTCTATGTCCTGGCCGGGGTGGCGCAACTTTAAACCGAGTTCTATGAGCCGGTAGAGATGAAGCGCAGCGACAGCGCCTATTGCGCCGCCACGATGAGGCATAATGCGGTGTCGGTGTCGGGCGAGGATGCAACGCTCCTGTGGGTGACCTCGCTGGTGTGAGGGGGGAGATGTTTCACGCTTGAAACGCTTGGTAAGTGGTTCATGTTGCGGGGACAGGGGAATTTTAGGGAAGGCAATCCCGCAGCAGAGACTCTAGCAAGGTCCGCAATCCCGTAGTCTGGCACCGGGAAGAGACAAACTGCCGCGGAGCGGATGAAAGCCACACAGCCCCCTTACCCCCCGATCATGTTCCCCACCGTCCGTGCGCCGCCGGACAGGTCTTCGCCGACGCCTTCCACGGTGTTGCAGGCGGTGAGCGTCAGGGTGAGGGCCAGAAGAAGTGCCAGTCGTTTCATGCGGAGTGTCCTTGTTGCGATCTGCGGTTGGTGCGGCGCGGGGAGCCGGAAACCCGGCGCACGGCGATCCTTATTCATACCACCACACGTCGGGTTGAAAACCCAGCCAGTCACCGTAGATCGGCAGCGTTTCGGGGTAATGCAGCGTCTTTGCATGGGCAAGGCGCGAGACGGCTGAATACCAGATCGGCACCACATACCGCCCGCTGGTCAGCACCCGGTCCAGCGCGCGGGTGGCGGCCTGAAAATCGGCGGGGTCGGTGGCGGTCAGCAAGGTCTGGATCATCGCCTCGGCGGCTGGTGAATTCATGCCCATCCAGTTGCGGGTGCCAGGTTCGGTGACACCCGCCGACCCCCAGTAAAGCATCTGCTCATTGCCGGGCGACAGCGACAGCGACCGGATGTGGTGGGTCATGTCGAAATCATAGGTGTTGGTACGTTCCTTGTATTGGGCGGAATCGACGCTGGTGATCGCCACGTCGATGCCAAGGCGCTTGAGCGCCTCGGTATAGATCGTGGCGATCGACAGCATATCATCGGCACCCTGCACCAGCAGGATCTCGAACGCAAAGGGCGTACCTGTGGCGTCTTTGAGGATGCCGTCCTGCACCGTCCACCCGGCGTCCTCCAGAAGCTTCGTGGCAGCGCGGATGCCGCTGCGGTTGGCCTCTGATCCGTCCGATACGGGCAGGGCGTAGCCTTCGATTGTGCCGGGGGGCAGAGTGGCGGCGAACGGCTCCAGCAGGGCAAGCTCCTTGCCGGTGGCCGGCGTACCGGGGGTCATGCCAAGGACAGAGTTCGAGAAATACGAGGTGATGCGGGGCTGCACGCCGCCGGTCAGCGTCTGGTTGATGAATTCGAAGTTGAAGGCCTGGATCAGCGCCTCGCGCACCCGCCAGTCGGCAAAGATCGCGCGGCGGGTGTTGAACACGAATCCTTCGATTCCCGAGGGGCGCTGGTGCGCAATCTCGGACAGAACGATGTCACCTGATTGCACGGCGGGGAAGGCATAGTTGCTGGCCCAGGCGGCGGGGTTCGCCTCGCGGTAGCTGGTGATCGCCCCGGCCTTGAACGCCTCGAACACGATGCCGCTATCGCCGAAATAGTCATAGCGGACCTCGTCGACGTTGTGCTGGCCGCGGTTGAAGGGCAGACCGGCCCCCCACCAGTCGGGGTTCTTGGTGTAGGTGATGAAACGGCCCGGCTCGAACGGCCCGACGGTGTAGGGGCCCGATCCGATGGGGGCGTCCAGCGAGGACTGGGTGAAATCGCGCCCTTCCCATTGCGCCTTTTGCAGGATCGGGCGCAGGCCAAGGATCAGTGGCAGCTCGCGGTCCTGCACGTTGAAGGTGAAGCGCACAGACCGCGGGCCGGTGATCTCGGATGTCGCGATCTTGGCCCAGGCGGCGGCATAGCGCGGGCTGCCTTTGGTGCCCAGCGTCTCGAACGACCAGATCACATCCTCAGGGGTGACGGGGCTGCCATCGGAAAAGCGGGCCTCGGAGCGCAGGGTGAATTCGACGAAGGTCCGGTCGGGATCAGACTCTACCGATTCGGCAAGAAGACCGTAAAGGCTGAACGGCTCGTCATAGGATCGGCCCATCAGCGTTTCGACCGTCAGGGCGGAAAGACCGGCGGGCGGGTTGCCTTTCAGGATGAAAGGGTTGAGCGAATCAAAGCCGCCCGACTCGCCGAACACGATGCGACCGCCCTTGGGTGCATCGGGATTCGCATAGGGCAACGACACAAAATCAGGTGGTAGGGCGGGGTCGCCATACATAGCTATGCCATGTTGGGGCTGGGCCAGCAGGGGCAGGGCCAAAGGACCGATGAGGGCCAGGCAGGCCAAGGTTACGGGTCGGAAAAACATCGGTCTCATGTGCGAAACACTCCCCGGCTGGCGGTCTGGTCTGGCGCGACGGTATCGCTACCGCGTTGCCATATCAAACTTTTAGCTTGGACAGCCGGTTTTGTCGGCGTATAAGACTGATACTGCTCGATAGGTTTCTTGCCTGTATGAAACCTGCCTCATGACTTAACGCCGGCCTTGTGCCGGCGTTTTTTTTTGCCGCACAGTCAGGTGCCATGCCCGTTGCAAGCGCAGCATGGTATGAGATGCGAGCGCAGCATCGGAGAACGCTATGACCCTTTCAGGCAAGACCGCCATCGTCACCGGATCAACCTCGGGAATCGGGCTGGGCATTGCGCGCGCCCTTGCGGGGGCCGGGGCGGATGTCATCCTCAATTCCTTCACCGACGCCGAGGAGGACCATCTGCTGGCCGACCATCTGTCGGTGCAGTACGGCGTCGGCGTGCGCTATATCCGGGCAGACATGTCGAAGGGCGATGAGTGTCGCAGCCTGATCGCCGAGGCGGGTCGGTGCGACATCCTGGTGAATAACGCAGGCATCCAGTTCGTCGCCCCGATCCCGGAATTTCCGGCCGCCAAATGGGATGCGATCCTGGCGATCAACCTGACCTCGGCCTTCCATACCACCGCAGCCGCCCTGCCCCTGATGCGCGCGGCTGGCTGGGGGCGGATCGTCAACGTCGCCTCTGCGCATGGTCTGACCGCCAGCCCGTTCAAATCGGCCTACGTTGCGGCCAAGCATGGAATGGTGGGGCTGACCAAGGTCACGGCGCTGGAAACAGCGGGAGAATCCATCACCTGCAATGCGATCTGCCCCGGCTATGTGCTGACTCCGCTGATCGAGGCGCAAATCCCCGAACAGATGAAGGTTCACAAGATGGACCGCGAGACTGTGCTACGTGAAGTCCTCCTTGACCGGCAACCCTCACGCCAGTTCGCCACGGTCGAGGAAATAGGCGGCACCGCGGTGTTCCTTTGTTCGGCTTCCGCGGCCCAGATCACCGGCACCACGATCAGCGTGGACGGCGGCTGGACGGCGCTTTGATGTTTTCATCTTTGTGAAAATATCCTCGCCGAAGGCTGCCCGGACCCGGCCGCGACCACGGAGGCGACAATGACCCTGCGACTCAATCTGGCCCTGCAAGGCGGTGGCGCGCACGGGGCGTTCACCTGGGGTGTGCTGGACCGATTGCTTGACGAGGACGCAATCGAGATTGCCGCCATCTCCGGTACTTCTGCCGGGGCGCTGAACGGGGCTGCCTACAAGGCGGGCTGGATCGCGGGCGGGCGGCAGGGTGCGCGCGACAATCTGGACTGGCTTTGGGCACAGGTGGGGGCGGTTGGCGACATGCGCCTTTCGGCCTGGATGGCCCCATTCCTGCCCTATGCCGGGGCGGTCAGCGAAGCGATGGAAGCGGTGTTTCCAATCTCGCCACAAGGGGTCGCGGCACAGATATTCTCGCCCTATGGCTATGGACCGTTCTGGCACAATCCACTGCAGCACGTGGTCAAGCGGTTCCGTTTCGACCGCGTCTGTTCCAAGACCGGCCCGCAGTTGTTCATCAGTGCGACCAATGTGCGCAGCGGCAAGATCAGGGTGTTTTCAGGCGCCGAGATCTCGACCGACGTGATCCTTGCCTCGGCCTGTCTGCCGACGGTGTTTCAGGCGGTCGACATCCCGGACGCGACAACCGGGCAGGTCGAGACATTCTGGGATGGTGGCTATACCGGCAACCCGGCGCTTTTTCCGCTGTATGCGCCTGACCTGCCCGACGATCTGGTGATCGTTAATATCAACCCGTTGCGGCGTGAAGAGGTGCCAAAGACGGCTGCGGACATTCAGAACCGGATCAACGAGATCAGCTTCAATGCCTCGCTTCTGTCTGATCTGCGCGCGGTCAATTTCGTCAAGAAACTGATCGCCGAGGGCAAGATCGCCCGTGGGGTGATGAAGGATGTGCATGTGCATCTGATCGCCGATGATGCGTTGATGAACGAACTTTCCGCCGCGACCAAGCTGGTGCCGACACCTTACCTGCTGTTCCGGCTGAAAGAAGCCGGGCGCGTCGCGGCGGACCGGTTCCTGAGCGCACATCGCAATGACATCGGCAAGCGGGCAAGTGTCGATCTGTCTGCGCTGTTCAGCTGAGGGCAGGCTGTGCCGGATCGCGCGCGTTGGGATAGACAAGGCCGGCCGAAATAATCAGCTTGGCCGCGTCTTCGATCGTCATGTCCAGCATGATGACGTCTGCCGCAGGCACGAACACCAGAAAGCCCGAGGGCGGGACCAGTGCGGTGGCGACAAAGATCGTCAACACGTCGCCGTCAACCGGCAGGCGGGCGGCGATTTCGCCTTTGGCCCTGGCCGCGACAAAGCCGATGGCCCAGATCTCGGGATGTGGAAACCGTACAAGACAAGCGCGTTCAAAATTCGATCCGGTTTGTGAAAAGACCGTCTCCGCAATCTGTTTCAGGCCGGTATAGACTGATCGTACCACCGGCATCCGGTCGACCATCCGTTCCACCGGGCGGATCAGAGACCGCCCAATCAGCCCCTTTGCGATCCATCCGACGATGATGGTAAAGACCAGAAAGACGATCACACCCACGCCCCGGATGCCGATGACGGTGTCTTGACCGAAATAGTCGCGGATCAACGTGTCCGGCTTCCACGCGTGTGGCACCAGCGGCAGCACCCAGGCGTCGATCCAGCCGATCAGCGTCCACATCAGATAGATCGTCAGTCCGATCGGCAGCACGACGATCAAACCGGTCAGGAAACTGGCGCGCAGCCCGGCAAAGACGCCGCGTTTGCGGTGGGGGAGGCCGTCGCGCATGCAAATCTCCCGTCACTGCGGGCCCCGACGCCTGCGGATGGTATCGCGAAATGTAAACAGCAGGCGGGTAGGCCACAATATATAAACGGGCGGCTGCGATGGGTGCCGACTGAAACCCCGGCCCACTGGCCCTTTCGCCCCGTGTTGTGACGCCCCTGCGGCCTGATCGGGTGATACCGGCAGATGCTTCTTGCGCGAGAGGTCTTTCCCGTTGATCGCGCGTTATGGGTATTTAGTTCGTCCTGAACAACGCATTCATGCTGTTTTGGTGGTCTGCTGAGCGAGGTTTGTCCGAAGAAGGATTGCCCAGACT
>JANNWS010000083.1:0-4336 GCA_031408575.1 Rhodobacterales bacterium | reverse complement strand
GTCGGCGCACCGGGCGCTTGACAGCATTGATCTGACGATCCGGGCAAATGAGTTCTTCACCCTGCTTGGGCCGTCCGGCTGTGGCAAGACCACGCTTCTGCGCCTGCTTGGCGGGTTCGACCAGCCGACCGTGGGAGAGATTGCGATTTTCGGGCGCAACGTTGCGGGTCTTCCGCCCGAGGATCGTCCGGTCAATACGGTGTTTCAGAACTATGCCCTGTTCCCGCATCTGACGGTGGCGGAGAATGTGGGATTTGCGCTGCGCATGTTGGGGCGACCAAAGGCCGAGATTGCAGCCACTGTCGCGCGTATGGTCGCCTTAGTGGGGCTGGAAGGGATGGAGCATCGCCGCCCCGATCAGCTTTCGGGCGGGCAAAAACAACGGGTGGCCTTGGCCCGCGCGCTGGCGCCGGGGCCGAAGTTCCTGCTGCTGGATGAGCCGTTGTCCGCGCTGGACGCCAAGTTGCGCCAGCGGATGCGGTCGGAACTGAAGTCGCTGCAGCGCGAAACCGGCATCACCTTTGTCTTTGTCACCCACGATCAGGACGAGGCTTTGGCAATGTCCGACCGCATCGCCGTAATGCAGGGCGGGCGCGTGCAGCAACTGGGCCGTCCGGAGGAAATTTACGAGACCCCGGCCAACCGGTTTGTGGCCGATTTCATCGGCGGCGCGAACCTGATCCCCGCGCGGATTGGCGCACGGGGGGCGGAGGCGGAGGGGCTGGGCGTGGTTCCGGCCTCAGGGGACATGGGTGCCGAGGTGACGCTGGCGATCCGGCCGGAGCGGTTGGCGATCCTGGCCGCGGGCCTGCAGCAACCGGGCGATCTGGGACCGCTTCGGGTGGCCGAACGCATCTACATGGGCAACGAGCTGTCGTTCCGGCTGGAAGGTGCCACGGTGCCCCTGCACGTCACTCTGCCACGCGGCGGTTTGCGTGGGGCGCAGGATTTCGCCCCCGGCGATACGGTCTGTCTGCGCGCTGAACCCGGCGCAATCCGGGTGCTGGCGTCATGAAACTGCACCGACTTTTGCTGGCCCCGTCCCTAGGCACCATCCTGGTCTTCATGGCACTGCCCATCGCCATCACCACACTCTATTCCGTGTTGACCCCGGCACAATATGGCGGGGTGATCTGGAAGCCTTCCGCCGAGGCCTATATCCGGCTGCTGTTCGAGCGCGACATTTTCGATGACACACTAACCTTCAACACCGACTACCTGAAAATCCTTGGCCGGTCGGTGCTTCAGGCGGGCATTGCCACCATCCTGTGCCTGATCATTGGCCTGCCCACGGCATGGTTCATAGCTACACGACCCGCCGGGCAGAAATCGCTCTGGCTGATGTTGGTGACGGTTCCCTATTGGGTCAACCTGCTGGTCCGCACCATCGCCCTTTTGCTGATCCTGCGGGATGAAGGCCCGATCAATCGAGCCTTGCAATCCATCGGGCTGACCGAGGGACCGCTGCCATTGGCCTATAACAACTTCGCTATTGGGTTGGGGCTGGCGTCGTCCTTCCTGCCCTTCATGATCCTGCCGCTGTATGCGGCGATCGAGCGGTTCGACTTTTCGCTGCTGGAGGCCGCCTATGACCTGCACGCGAACCGCCGTAAAGCGTTCTTTGCGGTCGTCCTGCCGATCCTGCGGCCCGGTCTAATTGCCGGGGGGCTGTTGGTCTTTATCCCCGGCATCGGGTCGTATCTTGCGCCTGATATCCTTGGCGGCGGCAAAACGCTGATGCTGGGCAACCTGATCGGGATGCAGTTTCAGGGCAGTCGCAACTGGCCCTTTGGTGCAGCCCTTTCCACCATCCTGATGGCCGTCACGCTGATAGCCTTGTTCATCGTCGCCCGCCGTGCCGCACGGGAGGAGACGTGATGGCGCTGCTTGACACCCGGTCAAAGGACATTCGCAACCTGCCGGGCTTTGGCCTGACGGCAACCCTGGCGGTGGCGTTCTTGTATGCGCCGATCCTCTTTCTGGTGCTCTATTCCTTCAACTCCGGTCGGTCGATCAGCCGTTTGGATGGGCTGTCGTGGCAGTGGTATCAAGCCGTTTTCGCCAATGAGGAGATTGCCGGGGCGGCGCTGAATTCGGTCCTCCTGGCCGTGATCGCCGCCAGCGTCGCTACAGTCATGGCCACCGCCGCAGCCTTGGCGATGGTACGAATGAAGGTGCGCCGCAAGGCCGCCGCCTATGCGGTGCTGAACTTTCCGCTGATGGTGCCCGAGATTGTCACCGCCATTGCCAGCCTGATCTTCTTTTCCTCTGTCGGGCTGGGGCTTGGCTTTGGGTCGCTGGTCATTGCCCATACAACCTTCTGCATTCCCTTCGCCTACCTGCCGATCACGGCACGGCTGACCTCGATGGACCCCGCGCTGGAATCGGCAGCCGCCGACCTTTACGCGCGCCCATGGCGCCGGTTCACCCTGATCACCCTGCCACTGCTGGCCCCCGGTCTGATCTCGGGCTGGCTCTTGGCCTTCATCGTATCCCTGGACGACTTCATCATTTCATCGATGCTGTCCGGCCCCGGATCAACTACCTTGCCCGTCCACATCTATTCCATGCTGCGCCTTGGCATCACGCCCGAGGTCAACGCGGTGTCGTCGCTGATGGTCGCGGCCTCTGCCCTTGTCGTCATCACATCGGGCCTGATCGCCCGCAAACAAACCTGAAAGGAAGTCACATGCGCGCCTTTGCCATCCTGCTTTTGACCGCCGCCCCGGCCTTCGCCGAGGGGGATCTGTTCATCTACACATGGGGCGAATACACGCCGCCCGATCTGGTGGCCAAGTTCGAGGCCGAGTTTGGCGTCAAGGTCCACATCGACAGCTACGACAGCATGGAGACGATGATCGCCAAGCTGCGGGCTGGCGGCGCGGGCTATGACATCATCGTGCCGGGCGATGCCACGATGCAGGTGCTGATCGCCGAAAACATGGTCGAGAAGATCGACGTTTTCGCGATGCCCAACTTTGCGAATGTCGATGACAAATGGCGCGAGGTCTATTGGGACCCGAAACGCGAATACTCCGCCCCCTGGGCTTGGGGCTCGACCGCGTTCGCCGTGGATACTGCCGTGGTGACCGGGGATTATTCCTCGCTTTCCGTGCTGTTTGCCCCCGCTGACGATGTGAAGGGCCGCATCAACATGCTGCGCGACATGAATGACGTGATCAACATGGCCGAACGCTATCTGGGTATCCCGCGCTGTTCGGAGAACCCGGATGAGATGAAGCGGGTGCTGGAACTGCTGGAGACCCAGAAGGAATGGGTGAAATCCTACGATAGCGAGACAAAGGAGCTGCTGGTGTCGGGCGAGGCCGTCGTGTCGATGAGCTGGAATGGCTACGCGATGCGGGCGCGGGATGAAAAGCCCACCATCGCCTATGTCTATCCGAAAGAGGGTTACACCGGCTGGATGGACAATGTCGCCGTGCCCAAGGGCGGGCCGAACATGGAAAACGCCAAGGCTTGGGTCAACTTCGTCATGGCACCGGAAAACGCCGCAATGATCACTAACTACGCGCGCTATTCCAACGGCATCAAGGGGTCAGAGGCGTTCATCGAGCCTGCTTTGGCCGCAGCCCCCGAAATCAACCCGCCCGCTGATGCCCCGGCGCCCGAATTCATCCCGACCTGCTCGCCCGAGGCCACGGCCCTGATCGACAAGGTCTGGACCAAACTGATGAACTGAGGAGAGTTCAAATGGCAATCGTGACATTGGCCGCGACGCAAATGGCCTGTTCCTGGGATCTGGATGACAACATCCAGAAGGCCGAGGAGCAGGTGACGGCGGCGGCAGAGGACGGCGCGCAGATCATCCTGCTGCAGGAATTGTTCCAGACGCCCTATTTCTGTATCGAAAAGGACTATGGCTTTCAGCGCTATGCCAAGCCGCTGGAAGCTGACCGCGCGGTGCAGCACTTCTCCGCGCTGGCCAAGAAGCTGGGGGTGGTGCTGCCGATCAGCTACTACGAGGCGGCGGGGAACACGTTCTTCAACTCGCTGGCGATGATCGACGCCAATGGCACGGTGATGGGCAACTACCGCAAGACCCATATCCCCCACGCGACTGGCTATGAGGAGAAATACTACGTCACCCCCGGCAACACCGGCTTCAAGGTGTTCGACACCCGCTTCGCACGCGTGGGCTGTGGTATCTGCTGGGACCAGTGGTTCCCCGAAACCGCGCGGTCGCTGGCCATTCTGGGGGCCGAGGTGCTGCTGTTCCCGACGGCGATCGGATCAGAGCCGGGGCAGCCCGATTTCGATTCGGCCGCCCACTGGCAGCGCGTGATGCAGGGCCATGCGGCGGCCAACATGGTGCCGG
>JANNWS010000082.1:0-9849 GCA_031408575.1 Rhodobacterales bacterium | reverse complement strand
TCGTCCACCGTAACCGTGACATTCGACGGTCCCTCTCTGAGCGATGATGGTCAGACCGTCGTGTCGCAAAGTCAGGGGTTCCGTTATTGGTCGAGCAGCCTCTACGGATCGGGCCAAGATTTATCGTTACACGACGACTTCGGCATCACCCACACCAGGATCTTTCGCCCTGATGGCCGCCTGTTCACCCCGACGTCAATTGATGTTGCGGCGTTCAGCCGGATTTACCGCACAGGAAGCACCACGCCACCCGAGGACGATGATGCGTTCGAGGGCTGGACCATGGCGGGCGCGGCCTTGCAGCCGATCTTCACCTTTCTTGGCTTTTCCACTGCAAACGGCGCGGTGAAAGTCAGCTTTGGCCCGAAGGACCTGAAAGAGGGTGAAGGACAACTGGTGTTCAGCGAGAAATTTGCCAATATCTCGGCACTTTGGATCGACATCTCGTTCCCCGAAGGCCTGCCCACATCAGAGGACGGCGACATCGTGCATACCTTCGATCCTTGGGAATTGAGCGAGCCCGACACCAACTGGTGCTTTGAGTATTGCGCCGAATTGCAGGTCGACAATCTGATCGTCGATGTGGACCTGCCCGCGCCGGTTCCGCTGCCCGCCTCGGCATTGTTGCTGGGGGCCGCCCTTCTGGGTCTGGGCGCGGTGCGACGCCGACAGGTCTGACGACGTCGGGGCCTTGCAGGCGGCGCGGGCGCGTCTTAGATTTGCAGCGTAAACCGCAGGAAAGCGCCCCCATGCCGATGGAAGCCCGCGACATTGAAAACCTGATCCGGGAAAGCTTCCCGCAGGCAAAGATCACGATCACCGACCTTGCGGGCGACGGAAATCACTGGGCCGCCGAAGTGATCGACGCCAGCTTCAAGGGCATGAACCGGGTGCAGCAGCAACGCGCAGTCTATGCGGCGCTGAAAGGCAAGATGGACGGCGCGCATGGCGAGTTGCATGCGCTGGCGCTGACCACCAAAGTGCCGGACTGATCCGATATCCCTGCCGAAATCTTCCGAAGGAACCCGACCATGACCACTGCCGAAGACACGATCCGCGACACAATCACCCGAAATGACGTGGTGCTGTTCATGAAAGGCACCAAATCGATGCCGCAATGCGGGTTCTCATCCCGCGTGGCGGGGGTGCTGAATTTCATGGGTGTCGATTTTGCCGATGTGAACGTGCTGGCCGATGCCGACGTGCGCCAGGGGATCAAGGATTTCTCTGACTGGCCGACGATCCCGCAGCTTTACGTCAAGGGCGAATTCGTCGGCGGCTGCGACATCATCACCGAGATGACCATGTCGGGCGAGCTTGATGCACTGTTCGCGGCCAAGGGTGTGACCTTTGACAAGGATGCAGCAGAGAAAATCCGCGCCGCGAACGCCTGACTACACGCGCATATTTTCTGTCCGCAAATATTCTCGGGGAGAGGCCCGGATGCAATCCAGGATGTAGGGGGCAGACGCCCCCCGCCCAGCCCTCAAGCAGCGACCCCGGCGCGTTCTTCCACCGCAGCTGCCAGCGCCTCGGCGCGGGCGGCAAGTTCCGCCAGACTGTCGGTCACATGGCCCGGTACGTCGTCCACGCCGGCGCGCATCTGGGCGGCCTTGCCTTCCAGCGTCGTGACGTGCGATTTCAGGGCGCGCACCTCATCCTCCATCGCCGCCATGCGGTCGGCCAGCATCAGCGCCGACATCAGCAGCATGCGCGCTTCGGGCAAGCGGCCCATCTGGGCGACCAGAGGTTGCGCCTCGGTATCCAGCAGTTTGGCTGCGGCACGCAGGAAATGGTCTTCGCCGGGCTGGCAGGCCACCTGAAACGTGCGCCCGCCAATGATGATGTCAATGTCAGGCATCCTGCACCTCTCCGATCAATGGCTTCAGTTCGGCCAGTATCTCATCCATTTCGAACATTTCGGAAAGGCGGGTGGCGCGCAGCGCCTCAAGCTCCGACAGCATGGCCTTGTTCAGCAGATGCGGCTCGGCCAGGCCTTCGGTCTGGGCCTCGCGCAGGCTTCGCACGCTTTCACGCAAAGCGATGACGTTCTTTCGCATCCGTTGCACCTCAAGGCCCTGACTATCAAGCTGACGGGTCAGCCGGTCGGCCTTGTCCTGCAATTCGGCGATCTGGCTCGCGTCCCGTTCCTTCAGGGCGCGCAGACGTTCGGTCAACTGCGCATTGGCGTCCCGTTCTGTTTGCAGTGCTTCAAGCAGTGCCGGCGTATCCGCACCGCCCGGTGCGGCGGGCATCGTGTCGATCGCCTGTCCGATCCGCTCCAGCGCGGCCGTTATCCGCCGTTCCAGATCCTGAATGTCGCTCATCCGCCTGTTTCCCTCTTTTTTACGTCTTGTCCGCGCGCGTGGGTGGCCGGGCCACATCCCTTGCGCGAATCGGGATGACTGCCATCATGTTCAATCTTGGCCAAAAGGCAAAAGCCTTTGCGCGCCTTTCGGCCCAACCCCTTGCGGGCCGCGCTTGATCTTGCCGCCGTGGCTGGTATTCAGCCGGTCAGACCGACCGAACCCGGCGCATCTTGCCGCAATCGCCCCGGCGCGCTGCGCCGCAATAAAAGGATCACCGCCTTGGACATCGCCACCCTGCGCGCGCAGCACCCCGACCACTGGATGAAGGCCTGTGCGATCCGCACGCTGACGCTGGATGCGGTGGCTGCCGCCAATTCTGGCCATTCGGGCATGCCGATGGGAATGGCCGATGTGGCGACGGTGCTTTTTGAAAAACACCTGAGCTTTGATGCCAGCGCCCCCGACTGGCCGAACCGCGACCGCTTCATCCTGTCGGCGGGTCATGGGTCGATGCTGCTGTATGCGCTGTTGCATCTGACGGGTTACGCCGACATGACGCTGGAGCAGGTGAAGAACTTTCGCCAGTGGGGGGCCAGCACCGCAGGCCACCCCGAATACGGCCATGCCAAGGGGATCGAGACGACGACCGGTCCGTTGGGGCAGGGTCTGGCCAATGCGGTCGGCTTTGCAATTGCCGAGGAATCGTTGCGCGCCCGCTGGGGTGCCAAGGTGATGGACCATTTCACCTATGTCATCGCGGGTGACGGCTGCCTGATGGAAGGCATCAGCCAAGAGGCGCTGGCACTGGCGGGGCGGCTGGAATTGTCGCGGCTGGTCGTGCTGTGGGACAACAACGGCATCACCATCGACGGCAAGGTTTCCTTGTCGGACGTGACCGACCAGAAGGCGCGCTTTGCCGCCTCGGGCTGGGATGTGTTCGACTGTGACGGGCATGATCCGGTGGACATCGACCGCGCGCTGACGGCCGCCAAAGGGTCGGCTGGCCCCGCGCTGATCGCCTGCAAGACACATATCGCGCTGGGGTCTTCGGCGCAGGACACGTCTAAGGGGCATGGCGCGCTGACCGATGCCAAACTGGTGGCCGATACCAAGGCAGTCTACGGCTGGGATCATCCCGCGTTTGTCATTCCGGCGGCGATCAAATCCGCTTGGGAAGCGATCGGCGCGCGTGGCACTGCGGCACGGACGGCCTGGGAGGCGCAATTTGCAGCCCTGCCAGCGGGCAAGCAGACCGAGTTCACCCGGATTTTCGCAGGCGACGCGCCGGCGCGGCTGACCAGCGTCATCCGGTCGGTCAAGAAAACCGCCGTTGAAACCGCGCCGAAAGTGGCGACGCGGCGCGCCAGCGAGATGGTGCTGGAACTGGTCAACCCGGTGATGCCCGAAACGCTTGGCGGCTCGGCGGATCTGACAGGATCAAACAATACCAAGACCCCCGATCTGGGCGTCTTCAACGCCGAGAACCGCAAGGGGCGCTACGTTTACTACGGCATCCGCGAGCATGGCATGGCGTCGGCGATGAACGGCATGGCCCTGCATGGCGGCGTGCGCCCCTATGGCGGCACGTTCATGTGCTTTACCGATTATGCCCGCCCGGCGATGCGCCTGTCCGCGCTGATGGGGATTCCGGTGGTCTATGTGATGACGCATGACAGCATCGGGCTGGGCGAGGATGGGCCGACGCACCAGCCGGTCGAACACCTCGCAATCAGCCGCGCGACGCCGAACACCTGGGTGTTCCGCCCCGCTGATCTGGTTGAGACGGCCGAGGCGTGGGAAATGGCGCTGACATCGAAGACAACGCCATCGGTGCTGGCCCTGTCGCGCCAGAACCTGCCGACCGTGCGCAAGGTTCATACCGGGCAAAACATGGTGGCGCGCGGCGGCTATGTGCTGGCCGAGGCCGACGGCAAACGGCAGGCGATCCTTATGGCGACGGGATCAGAGGTCGAGATTGCGCTGAAGGCGCGCGATCTGTTGCAGGCCGATGGGATCGGCACGCGCGTTGTGTCGATGCCCTGCTGGGAGTTGTTCGAGGAACAGGATGCGGCGTGGCGCCGCAAAGTGCTGCCTCCGGGGCCGGTGCGCGTGGCCGTCGAGGCGGGCATACGGTTCGGCTGGGACCGCTGGCTGTTCGGCGAGGGCGGCAAGCGTGAAAAGTCCGGCTTCATCGGGATGCACGGCTTTGGTGCCTCGGCCCCGGCAGAGCGGCTTTATTCAGAGTTCGGCATCACCGCCGGAGCAACGGCGGCAAAGGTGAAAGCGCTGCTTGGCTGAGGACGTCCGCACTGCGCCGTTTCGGCGCGGTGCGTCTTCGTTTGCGGGCCGCCAAATCCGCACCCCGAGACAGGTTCGCGCGCAGGGTGGGCCAAGTCTGATTACGGCACCCAGCCAGTTGCTGCCCCATCAGGGCCGCGGCGAAGGCGATGAAAACCCATTACACTCCGGTGGATTTATCGTCGTCGGGTTCTGGAAATGCCGGTTCTTCACCCTGACGGTCACTGAAATTGGGGAATTCACCCAGATTGGCAATCAGAGAAGCCTCTTCGACCACAGGAGCGGCGGCCTCGGCGGGGTCGAGAGTGCCGGACGTGGGATTTTCCTCGATCGCGATCAACTCGCGGGCTTCTTCGGTAAAGCGGTCACGCGGGCCTTCGGGGCGCCCGGAGTCTTGCCACAGATTTTCGGCACGCGCGGCGATGCGCTGCTCCCAGGCGGCGAATTCCTGACGGTTCATGATGGCTCCCCCTGTTGGTTGTCAGTGTAACGCGCCAAGGGCCGCTTCGGTTCCGTGGAACGTCGGCGCGCGTCAGGGCCGCAGCGCAAACCGCCCTGCCCCATGTGCTGCCAGCACCAGACAGCCGCCCGCAATCGCCCAGTTCTTCACGAAGATCGTCATCTGCCACGGATCGGCGGGAATGTAGTGGAACAGGCTGGTCAGCGCGCAATAGCCCGCCAATGCGGCAGCAACCGGGCGCACGGCGATGCCTGCGACAAGGGCCACGCCCGCACACAGGTTGAACAGCAGCGCAGGCCAGACCAGCCAGACGGGCCAGCCCCGCCCTGCCAGCAGCGCCTCGACCGCCGATGGATCACCCGCTTTCTGCGCCGCACCACCCAGAAACAGAAGCGCAATCAGGATACGCCCTACCAGCGTTGCAAGGTCGGCGCGACTTTGCTGTGCCCGCGTCATCCGTCAATGCGCCGCCGCTTTACGGCCACGCAATAAACCCCACAGGGGGGCGATGATGCGGGTCGCCACCGGGATCAGCATCAGACCCAGCGCCAGTCCGAAGACACCGTCGATCGCGGCCTTGACGATCCATTCGACCGCCGCCTCCGCCTGCGGCACCAGATGGGCAGCGGCGGCGGCCCAGTCGTGGATATGATGGCCCAGCCAGCCCCAGCCCAGCGCCTCCATCCCGTGAATGATGATCGACCCGCCGACCCAGAGCATCGCCGCTGTGCCGACGGCGGACAGCACGGTCAGGAACGGCGGCATGCCGCGAACCAGCCCACGCCCCAGCGCGCGGGTCGGCGCAAGCCGCCCTTTGGCCGCCAGAAACAAGCCGACATCGTCCATCTTCACGATCAGCGCCACACCGCCATACACAAAGCCGGTAATCGCGATGCCTACAGCGGCCAGCGTGACAGCTTCGGTCACGATGCCGCTGTCAGGGATGGCGGCGAGGGCAATCGTCATGATTTCGGCAGACAGGATGAAATCGGTCTTGATCGCGCCCGCGACACGGTCTTCCTCCAGATGCGCGGGATCGCGGATGTCAAGATCGGCCTCGATATGCGGATCTGCATGCGGGAAAAGGATATGGAACACCTTCTCCGCCCCTTCAAAACAAAGATAGGCACCGCCGATCATCAGAAGCGGCGTGATCGCATCAGGCAGGAAATACGACAGCAGCAACGCGGCGGGCAGCAGGATCACCAGTTTGTTGAACAGCGAGCCTTTGGCGATGCGCCAGATGATCGGCAATTCGCGGTCTGCCTGAAAGCCGTGGACGTATTTCGGCGTCACCGCCGCATCGTCGATCACCACGCCCGCCGCTTTGGCCCCCGCCTTGGCGGCAGCCCCTGCGATATCATCAATCGAGGCTGCGGCCACTTTGGCGATGGCAGCCACGTCGTCAAGCAGGGCGAGTAGGCCGCTCATGGAAGATCCTTTAACCTGTTCCGACCGATAAGGTATCGCACCGTTGGGGGGGCGCAAAGGCTAAACCGCCCCGCCCTTCCCGCGGTTGACGCGTTGGTCTAACGTTGCCCCCGGCCCCGAGTTCCGGCGGGTCACGTCAAAAGGAGAGCATGGGGCTGCGGCCCCCGATCATGTCCGACCGCACCAACCTTATCCTCGGCGGGCTGATCCTAGGCCTTGTCACGCTTGATGTGACGGTGCTGCACAGCGGTGCCACGATGTTCCTTGTCAAAAAACTGTTCGACCTCGTGGAATATCTTGCGTTCTGGCGCTAATGTCGCGCAAGGCACGCATGAATAACCGCAACCGGTGTGGTGAAAGCGCAATCAGAATGTGGAACGAGTGACCCCAATTGGGCTGCTGCGATCATAGGGAGACAATCATGACGGTCAAAGTGGCAATCAACGGCTTCGGCCGGATCGGGCGCAACGTGCTGCGCGCCATCATTGAATCGGGGCGCACCGATATCGAGGTGGTGGCGGTCAACGACCTTGGTCCGGTGGAAACCAACGCGCATCTGTTGCGCTTTGACTCGGTTCATGGCCGCTTTCCCGGCACGGTCACGACCAGCGCAACCACGATTGACGTAGGCCGTGGCCCCATCGAAGTGTCGGCCATCCGCAATCCGGCGGATCTGCCCTGGGCGCATGTCGATATCGTTCTGGAATGCACCGGCATATTTTCCGACAAGGACAAGGCGAAGGTTCACCTTGAAAACGGCGCAAGCCGGGTTCTGGTGTCGGCCCCGTCGGCGGGTGCGGACAAGACCATCGTTTACGGCGTGAACCACGACACGCTGACCAAGGACGATCTGATCGTCTCGAACGCGTCCTGCACCACGAATTGCCTGTCGCCGGTGGCGCAGGTGCTGCACGCCGCTGTCGGCATCACGCGCGGCTTCATGACCACGATCCACAGCTATACCGGCGACCAGCCGACACTGGATACGATGCACAAGGATCTGTATCGCGGGCGCGCGGCGGCGCTCAGCATGATCCCGACCTCAACCGGGGCGGCAAAGGCCGTGGGTCTGGTGCTGCCCGAGTTGAAGGGCAAGCTCGATGGTGTGGCCATCCGTGTACCGACCCCGAACGTCTCGGTGGTGGATCTGGTGTTCGAGGCCAGCCGTGCAACCAGCGTGGAAGAGATCAACGCAGCGGTCCGGGCGGCGGCGGATGGGCGGCTGAAGGGCATTCTGGGTTATACCGATCAGCCGAACGTGTCGTCCGACTTCAACCACGACCCGCACTCGTCGATCTTTCACATGGATCAGACCAAGGTGCTGGAAGGCACGATGGTGCGTATCCTCGCGTGGTATGACAATGAATGGGGCTTTTCCAACCGCATGGCTGATACCGCCGTAGCGATGGGAAAGCTGATCTGAGGGCTGTGCGGCAAAAGCGGACCCCGGTTCCGGCCCAAGACAGGCGGCATTTGGATCGTTGATGCCTTGCTGGCGCTTCCGTCAGTGTCACACAGGTCGCAACCACAGCGTTTCAGGCCGGTTGCAAAGCGTGACCGGCCGGCGCGGCCTTTCCCATGTCAGCCGCCCCCGGTCCGGGCTAATCTTCGGGCATGGATCTTGTCGTTCTTCTTGGCGTGCTTGCCGCCCTTTTCATCATCATCGGCCTGAGTGAACCTTTGGCCGAGAGGTTGCGGCTGCCGGTCAGCGTCATTCTGGCGGCAACCGGCATTGCCATCGGGGCGGGGGCCAGTTTCTTCTGGTTCACCGACCTGACGGATGCGCTGAACCCAGTGGCGCTGGCAATTCTGCGGCTGCCGATATCGTCCGATGTTTTCCTGTTCGTGTTCCTGCCCACGCTGATCTTTCAGGTGTCGCTGACAATCAACCTGCGCCGCCTGATGGATGACTGGGTGCCGGTGCTGGTGCTTGCGGTCGTGGCAGTGGGTGTCGCGACCGTGATGATCGGATTTGCGCTGCTGCCTTTTGCCGGGTTGCCGCTGATGGCCTGCCTTTTGATCGGGGCGATTGTTTCGACCACCGATCCCTCTGCCGTGGTCAGCATCTTTCGCGCCACCCCTGCCCCGCAGCGGCTGGCGCGGATCGTCGAAGGCGAAAGTCTGCTGAACGATGCCGCAGCAATTGCGCTCTTTGGGGTGTTCATCGGATTTGTCACCATAGGCGCCGCAAACCCAAGCCTTGCGGCGGCGCTGGCCGATTTTCCCTGGCTGGTGGCGGCGGGGGCTGCGACTGGCTGGGTCGTGGCGCGGCTGGCGGTCATGCTGATCGCGCGGCTAGGGGACTATCCACTGGGGCAATTGTCGATCTCGCTCGCCGTGCCATATGCGACGTTCATTCTGGCGGATGAGATATTGCACGCATCAGGTGTGATTGCGGTGGTGGCTGCGGGCTTGACCGTGAACCTTGCGGCACCGGGGCGGATGTCGCCGCCGGCTTTCGCCAAGCTGCGTGAGACGTGGGATTTGCTGGCCTATTGGTCGGGATCGTTGATCTTCATGCTAGCGGCGATCCTGATTCCACGCCTGCTGGCCGATCTGCACGCGTCTGATCTGGGGCTGATCGGGGTGACGGTTGTGGCGGCCCTTGCGGCGCGCGCGGTGGTGCTGTTCGGGCTGTTGCCGCTGCTGACACTGGCGCGGTTGTCGCCGCGGGTCGAGCGCCCGTACCGTCTGGCGATGCTGTGGGGCGGCTTGCGCGGGGCGGTCACGCTGGCGCTGGCGCTGGCGGTCACCGAAAGCCCCGGCATCCCGCCCGAGGTGAAGCGGCAGGTCGGCATCGTGGCCACCGGGTTCACGCTGTTCACGCTGATGGTGCAGGGAACGACGCTGCGCCTTGTGATCGGCTGGCTGGGGCTGGACCGGCTGTCGGCGCTAGACAGGGCGCTGTCGCATCAGGTGGTGGCGGTGGCACTGCAATCGGTGCGCGAGACGGTGGCGGCGACCACGCGCGAGTTCGGCTTGCAGCGCAGCATCGTGCGCGATGAGGCCAAGCGCTTTGCCGCACGGCTCGACGGGGCAGTGGCCGATGCCGACGACGGGCAGGATATTCTGGACAGTGACCGCGTGACGCTGGGCCTCGTGGCGCTGGCGGGACGCGAGCGTGACCTGATCCTTGATGCATTCCGCGATCAGCTGGTGCCGGCGCGTCTGGCCGACCGGCTGCTGGCCGAGGCCGACCGCATGATCGAGGCGACGCGGACCGGCGGGCGCGGCGGCTATCGCTCGGCGTCGCGGCGCGCGCTGCGTCCGGGCCGGGGATACCGGCAGGCCGGGGCGCTGCACAACCGCATCGGCATTTCACGTCCGCTGGAACGGCTGACCGCCGAGCGG
>JANNWS010000081.1:0-3352 GCA_031408575.1 Rhodobacterales bacterium | reverse complement strand
GGCGGCCTGGTGGTGCGGGATCATGCCAGCCATGAAATCCACATCCGGATCGCCGGTGTAAGGGATCATCATCCCGGCCATCATGTCATTCATCGCCTTGGCATAGGCCAGCGTGGCCGGGTCTTCGGCAAACTCCGGCGGAATGAGCGTTGTGTGGTCCATACTGCCCATGGCCCCCATGTCCATCTTCATTCCGGAATGGTCCATGCCTTGCATGGTGGTCTGGGCAACGGCAAGTCCGCCAACAACGACGGCGGCAGCGGCGATCAAGGCAAGCGAGCGCTTGTTCATTGGAATTCTCCTGTCTTCGGTTCAGTTTACGGAAAAGCCGGCATCGGCGAGAACTGCTTCGAGCTTGGCGCGCGGTGCTGTCGTCGTGACGTCTAACTTGTGCGTCGCGGGGTCCGCGTTAACTTGCGCAACAGGATCGACCGACTGGATTGCCTTGGTCACGCTGCGCACACAACCGCCGCAGGTCATGTTCTCAATATGGAACTGCATGAGATCCTCCTTTGGTTTCGTCTCATGCCTGGTCAGATAGGGCTTCCCACTATTGGAAGGTCAAGGACCTGCACCAACATTCTTTTCCGAAACTCCCCCTTGACCTTCCCATGATTGGAAGCCCTATCTCTGTTGGCGGAAGTAAAGCCATTTGGAAAGACAGCCGCGATGAACGCCCCTTTGAAACCGGTAGCTGCCAGAAACCGCATGACGTTGACCTTGCCCGTGGAAGGAATGACCTGTGCCTCTTGCGTGGGGCGGGTGGAACGGGCGCTGCGTGCTGTGCCCGGTGTAACGGAGGCGAACGTCAACCTTGCAACCGAACGGGCAGAGATCACCACGGCCAGCGGCGCGGATCGCGGTCTTCTTGTCGCGGCTATCGAGGATGCAGGCTATAGCGTTCCAGCAGAGCCGGTCGATCTGGTGATCGATGGCATGACCTGCGCGTCCTGCGTGGCGCGGGTCGAGCGGGCGCTGAAAGCGGTGCCCGGCGTGTCGTCGGCGGTAGTCAATCTGGCCACGGAAAGGGCGACGATCATCGGGTCGGCGGAGGCGGGGCTGCTGGTCAAGGCGGTGGAGGATGAGGGCTATGAGGCTCGCCCTGCGCCGCGCTCGGCATTGGGGGATGCGGAAACCACTGCTCGGAAGGCCGAAGAAGAGGCAGGTCTGCGCCGGGATCTGATCTTGGCAGCCGCTCTGTCGTTGCCGGTCTTTGCGCTGGAGATGGGCGCGCATCTGTTCATGCCGATCCATGATCTGATCATGCGCACCATCGGGATGCAGGTCAGTTGGTGGGTGCAATTCGTGCTGACCACGCTGGTGCTGATTGGCCCCGGTCGGCGGTTCTACCTCAAGGGGTTTCCGGCCCTGTGGCGCGCCGCACCTGACATGAACAGCCTGGTCGCGGTTGGAACGACCGCTGCCTACGGCTATTCGCTGGTGGCTACGTTCGCGCCGCAGGTTCTGCCCGCAGGCACGATCAATGTCTATTACGAGGCGGCGGCAGTCATCGTCACGCTGATGCTGCTGGGTCGTTTTCTGGAGGCGCGCGCCAAGGGACGCACCTCAGGGGCAATCCGGCGTTTGATCGGATTGCAGGCCAAGACCGCACAGGTGCGGCGCGGTGGAGAGACAGTTGCGGTGCCAATCGCCGAAGTGCGCCCTGGCGACATTGTCGAGGTTCGGCCCGGCGAACGGGTTCCCGTGGACGGCGTGGTGACCGAAGGCGACAGCTGGATCGACGAAAGCACGATTTCGGGCGAGCCCGTGCCCGTCGCCAAGGCCGCAGGCGCGCAGGTGACGGGCGGCACGGTCAACCAGACCGGCGCGCTGGCGTTTCGGGCGACAGCGGTGGGCGAGGCCACGATGCTGGCGCAAATCATCCGCATGGTCGAGGCGGCGCAGGGCGGCAAGCTGCCGATTCAGGCGTTGGTGGACAAGATCACCATGTGGTTCGTGCCAGTCGTGATGGCATTGGCCGCGCTGACGTTCGCGGTGTGGCTGGTCTTCGGCCCCGATCCTGCCCTGACGCTGGGACTGGTGAATGCGGTCGCGGTGCTGATCATCGCCTGCCCCTGTGCTATGGGTCTGGCCACGCCGACCTCGATCATGGTCGGCACCGGGCGCGGGGCGGAACTGGGTATCCTGTTCCGCAAAGGCGAGGCGTTGCAGGCGCTGCAAGGCGTGGAGGTTGTGGCGCTGGACAAGACAGGCACACTGACCGAGGGCAAGCCTACTCTGACCGACCTGATACTGGACCCCGGTTTCGTGCGGGCTGACGTGCTGGCCGCTGTGGCGGCGGTGGAGGCGAAATCGGAACATCCGATCGCGCGGGCCATCGTACAGGCGGCAGAAGCAGAAGGCCTGACCCTGCCTGTTGTCACGCGGTTCGAGTCCGTTACCGGGTATGGCGTGGTTGCAGAAGTTGCGGGCGCGCAGGTGCAGATCGGCGCGGACCGCTATATGGCGCAGCTTGGGCTGGACGTGGCGCTGTTCGCCACCGATGCGGAAAGGCTTGGGGCAGAGGGCAAGACACCGCTTTACGCGGCCATCGACGGGCATCTGGCAGCGATCATCGCGGTGGCGGACCGGGTGAAGGACACAACGCCCGCCGCTATCCGCGCGCTGCATGCGCTTGGCGTGAAGGTGGTGATGATCACCGGCGACAACCGCCGCACGGCTGAAGCCATCGCAGGCCCGCTTGGCATTGACGAGGTGGTGGCCGAGGTCTTGCCGGGTGACAAGGTGGCGGCAGTCAAGCGGCTGCAATTGCTGGGCAAGCTGGCTTATGTGGGCGACGGCATCAACGATGCCCCTGCCCTCGCTGAGGCGGATGTGGGCATCGCTGTCGGTACCGGCACTGACATCGCAATCGAGGCGGCGGATGTCGTGCTTATGTCCGGGCGGCTGACAGCCATTCCCGATGCAATCGCCCTAAGTCTTGCCACCATAGGCAACATCCGACAAAACCTGTTCTGGGCCTTTGCCTATAACGCGGCGCTGATCCCCGTGGCCGCCGGTGCCCTTTACCCGGCCTACGGCGTGCTTTTGTCGCCTGTGTTCGCTGCCGGGGCGATGGCGCTGTCGAGCGTATTCGTTCTGGGCAATGCGCTGCGCTTGCGGCGCTTTCAGCCCACCCAAGCGTCAGGAGACAGCCATGAACATCGGTGAAGCGGCCAAAGCCTCGGGCGTATCGGCCAAGATGATCCGCTACTACGAACAGACCGGGTTGATCCCCGAGGCGGGGCGTTCCGCAGCAGGCTACCGGACCTATACGACCACCGAAGTGCAATTGCTGCGCTTCGTGCGCCGCGCGCGGGATCTGGGCTTTACGGTCGAGCGGATTGCCGAA
>JANNWS010000080.1:0-10632 GCA_031408575.1 Rhodobacterales bacterium | reverse complement strand
CCAGCGGCCGGTCACCGATCACCACCCCGGCGGCGTGGGTCGAGGCGTTCCGCAACAACCCCTCGATCTGCATGCCGTAATCCAGCAGGCGCTGCACCACCTCTTCCGCCTTGGCTGCCTCGCGCAGGCGCGGCTCGTCGGCCAGCGCCTTCTGAATGGACACGGGCTTGACCCCTTCGAACGGGATCAGCTTGGACAGCCGGTCAACCTGCCCATAGGACATCTGCAAGACCCGGCCCACATCACGCACCGCAGCCTTCGACAGCAGCGCGCCGAAGGTGATGATCTGCCCCACCTTGTCGCGGCCATAGCGGCCCTGGACATAGGTGATCACCTCTTCGCGCCGGTCCATGCAAAAGTCGATGTCGAAGTCGGGCATCGACACGCGCTCGGGGTTCAGGAACCGCTCGAACAGCAGGTTGTAGCGTAAGGGGTCCAAATCAGTGATCGTCAGCGCATAGGCCACCAGACTGCCCGCCCCCGACCCCCGGCCCGGCCCCACCGGAATACCCTGCGCCTTGGCCCATTTGATGAAATCGGCCACGATCAGGAAATAGCCGGGAAAGCCCATCTGCTCGATCACGCCCAACTCGAAAGCAAGGCGCTTGTCATACTCATCGACGCTGACCGCATGGGGGATGATGGCAAGACGGTCGCGCAGACCGGCTTGCGCCTCGCGGCGCAACTCCTCGATCTCGTTGTCGGCGAACTTCGGCAGGATCGGCTTGCGCTTGGCAGCGGCAAAGGCGCAGCGGCGGGCGATCTCGACAGTATTCTCAAGCGCCTCCGGCAGATCGGCGAACAGCGCGCACATCTCGGCTTCGGATTTGAAATAGTGCTGCGGCGTCAGGCGGCGGCGGGGGGCCTGCTGATCGACGTAAGCCCCCTCGGCAATGCAGATCAGCGCGTCATGCGCCTCATACATCGAGGCCTTGGGAAAATAGACATCGTTGGTGGCCACCAGCGGCAGGGCCATCGCATAGGCCATCTCGACAAGGCCCTGCTCGGTGGCGCGCTCGGCCGGGGTTGGCTGCCCGCCCTCGCCCGGATGGCGTTGCAGTTCCACATAAAGCCGCCCCGGATAGATCGCGGCCAGCCGTTCCATCAGCGCGCGGGCCTTGGGCATCTGGCCGTTGGCGATATGCCGCCCCACCGGCCCGTCCGGCCCGCCGGTCAGGCAGATCAGACCTGTGCCATATTCTGCCAACTGATCCGGCGTCACGTCCGGCAACTGCCCGCCCTTGTCCAGATAGAGGCAGGAGTTTAGCTTCATCAGGTTCATGTAACCGGCCTCATCCTGCGCCAGCAGCACGAGCGGGGCCGAGGGGCGCACCTTTTCGCCCGGACCTGCGGGGTCATGCAGCACCGAAACCTGACAGCCGACGATGGGCTGCACGCCGACCCCCTGTGCCGTCACCGAAAACTCCAGTGCGGCAAACATATTGTTGGTATCGGTTACGGCGACGGCGGGCATGGATTGTGCCACGCAAAGGCCGACCAACTTTTTCACCGGCACGGCCCCTTCCAGCAGCGAATGCTCGGTATGGACGCGCAGGTGAATGAATCGGGTGATGTTTGCCATCAGGTTAGCCTACCTGCAGCGCAAGCCGGCGGAAAGGGCGCCGTGCTTTTCGGCAAAAGACGAAAGTCCTACGGATTATGGCGCGAATGTAATGCTTGCCTTGTGAAAGGCTGCGGGGCTTGATGACGTGAGAGAACGAAGGGCGCGTGGCCCGCTTTACGCCGCATCGGGCGGCCACGCATCGCAAACGGCGGGGAGAAGGCGGCAGGTTTTCAGATGTCCGAGATTGCGTTTCTGCTCAACGGAACGCCGGTTCGCGTGACGTGCGAAGCGCCCACGCGCACCCTGCTGGATTGGCTGCGCGAAACGCGCGGGCTAAGCGGTACGAAAGAGGGCTGCAATGAGGGCGATTGCGGTGCCTGCACCGTCATGGTCACCGACCGCAGCGGCGCAAAGGCGCTGAACGCCTGCATCCTCTTTCTGCCGCAGCTTCACGGCAAGGCGATCCGCACCATCGAAGGCATCGCAGGCCCGGATGGCACGCTGCACCCGGTGCAGCAGGCAATGATCGACCACCACGGATCGCAATGCGGCTTTTGCACACCCGGTTTTGTCGTCTCGATGGCAGTGGGTCATCTTCAGGGTCGCCGCGACCATGACGATGTTCTGGCGGGCAACCTTTGCCGCTGCACCGGCTATGCGCCGATCGTGAAGGCCGCGCAGGCGGCGCAAACCGCCCCGGTGCCGAACTGGATGCAGACCGACCGGGCTTTCTTTTCGGCACAAGTACCCTCGGGGGGCGCGCCGCAGGACGGGGGGGCAGACAGCCCCCCCTCTGCCTTCAGGCCGGAGACCGCCGACGAACTGGCACGCTGGTTTGCCGCCAACCCCGCCGCCACGCTGATCGCCGGGGCAACCGATGTGGGGCTTTGGGTCACCAAGGAGTTCCGCGACCTGGGGCCGGTGGCCTTTCTCGGCGGCATAGCCGACCTGCAGCAGATCACGCGGCAGGGCGATACGTTCCGTGTCGGGGCAGGTGTGACCATCACCGATCTTTTGGAGGCGATGCGCGGGGTTCATCCCGATTTCGCCGAATTGCTGCGCCGCTATTCCTCGGTTCAGGTCCGCAATGCGGCCACCATCGGCGGCAATATCGCCAATGGCTCGCCCATTGGCGACGCCCCGCCCGCGCTGATCGCAATGGGTGCGCGGCTGCATCTGCGCCACGGCGATGTGCGGCGCGAGATGGCACTGGAGGATTTCTTTCTGGATTACCGCAGGCAGGACCGCAATCCGGGCGAACTGGTCGAGGCCGTGACGCTGCCCGCTCTTGCCCCGGCCTTGCGCTGCTACAAGCTGTCCAAACGGTTCGATCAGGATATCTCGGCGGTCTGCGGCTGTTTCAACGTGACGCTGGAGCAGGGCATTGTGACGGCGGCCCGCATCGCCTTTGGCGGTATGGCGGGCATCCCGAAGCGCGCGGCGGCGGTCGAAGCGGGGCTTCTGGGCAAGCCGCTGACCGTGGACGCGGCGATGGCGCTGCGGCCCGCCTTCGCGCAGGATTTCACGCCATTGTCGGACATGCGCGCCTCGGCTGGCTATCGGCTGGAGACGGCGGCAAACATGCTGGTGCGCTATGCCCATGATCTGGCGGGCGTACCGGTGTCAGTGCTGGAGGTGCGGCCATGAGCGCCGGTCTTGCCCTGCCGCATGATGCGGCCCCGCTGCATGTGACAGGGGCTGCGCGCTATATCGACGATCTGCCGGTGCCTGCGGGAACGCTGCATCTGGCCTTCGGGCTGTCCACCGTGGCGCATGGCGCGATCACCGCGATGGACCTTGGCGCGGTGCGCGCGGCACCGGGTGTGGTCGCCGTGTTGTCAGCGGATGATCTGCCCGATATGCCCGATTGCTCGCCCTCGGCCCACGACGAGCCTTTGCTGGCCACAGGCACGGTCCACTATGTCGGCCAGCAGGTGTTTCTGGTGATCGCAACGGCGCATCTGGCCGCCCGCCATGCGGCGCGGCTGGGTCGGATCAGCTATGCCGAACACCCTGCCCTTCTGACGGTGGACGATGCCCTGACGGCGGGAAGCCGGTTCGAGGCGGGGCCTGTGGTCTGGGCCAAGGGCGATGCGGCGGCGGCGATCGCGGCGGCGGCGCATCGGGTTGAAGGGCGGATGGAGGTTGGCGGCCAGGAACATTTCTATCTGGAGGGTCAGGTGGCGCTGGCACTGCCGCAAGAGGGGGGCGACATGGTCGTTCACTCCTCGACCCAGCATCCGACCGAGGTGCAGCACAAGGTCGCTCATGCGTTGCATCTGCCGATGGCGGCGGTGCGGGTGGAGGTGCGACGGATGGGCGGCGGGTTCGGCGGCAAGGAATCGCAGGGCAACGCGCTGGCCATCGCCTGCGCCGTGGCGGCGCGGCTGACCGGGCGGCCCTGCAAGATGCGCTATGACCGGGATGATGACATGGTCATCACCGGCAAGCGGCATGACCTGCGGATCGTCTATCGGGCCGGGTTTGACGGCGGCGGGCGACTGGCGGGCGTGGAATTCACCCACCTGATGCGCTGTGGGTGGTCGCAGGATCTGTCGTTGCCGGTGGCCGACCGGGCGATGCTGCATGCGGACAACACCTATTTTCTGCCTGCCATACGGATCGAGAGCCACCGCTTGAAGACCAATACCCAGTCCGGCACCGCGTTTCGCGGCTTTGGCGGGCCGCAGGGTATGGTCGGGATCGAGCGGGTGATGGACCATGTGGCGCATGCGCTGGGGCGCGAGCCGCTGGATGTGCGGCGTGTGAATTTCTATCGCGCGATGGCGGAGAGGCCGGGGGTTTCACCCCCCAGCCTCGCCACGGGCGAGGCGTTCTTCGCTGAAAATCCTCCACTGGAGGATTTTCAGACGCTCATCACCCGCCAGGGTATTTTGGCCGAAAAGAAACCTGCAGCCAAGGTTTTGACTGCCAACGCAGTTGACCTGACCTCTCGCGGGGCCAGCGATCTTGCGGTTGGTGGTATAGTGCCGGCGGTGCCGGCAGGTGTTCAGACGACGCCCTATCACATGCCGGTCGAGGATTTCATCGGGCATGAGCTGGTGGCGGCGCTGGAGGTGTCGTCGGACTACCACGCGCGGCGGGCGGCGATTGCGGTGTGGAACGTGGGCAGCCCGGTATTGAAGCGGGGGCTCGCGCTGACGCCGGTAAAGTTCGGGATTTCGTTCACGCTGACATGGCTCAATCAGGCGGGGGCGTTGGTGCATGTATATCAGGATGGGTCGATCCATCTGAACCACGGCGGGACCGAGATGGGACAGGGGTTGTTCCAGAAAGTCGCACAGGTCGCCGCCGGGGTGTTCGGGGTGGATGCAGGGGTCGTGAAGATCACCGCGACGGATACGGGCAAGGTGCCGAATACATCGGCCACCGCCGCATCCTCCGGGTCGGACCTGAACGGGATGGCGGCCCAGGCGGCCTGTGAGACGATCAGGGGCAGGATGGCAGAGCATCTGGCAGCGCTGCATCAGGCACCGGTGGCCGACATTGTGTTCGGGGGCGGTCGGGTGCGGGTGGCAGGGGCCGACTATGCCTTTGCAGAGGTGGCGGCACTGGCGTATCAGGCGCGGGTGTCGCTGTCGTCGACCGGGTTTTACCGGACGCCCAAGATCGTGTGGGACCGGGTTCGGGGCACCGGGCGGCCGTTCTTTTACTTCGCCTATGGTGCTGCGGTGACCGAGGTGGTGATCGACACGCTGACCGGCGAAAACCGGATTCTGCGCACGGATATCCTGCATGACACCGGGTCGAGCCTTAATCCCGCTTTGGACATTGGCCAGATCGAGGGGGCCTATGTGCAGGGTGCGGGCTGGCTGACGACCGAAGAGTTGGTGTGGGATGACAAGGGGCGGCTGAAGACGCATGCACCCAGCACCTACAAGATCCCGGCCTGTTCGGACCGCCCGCCGGTCTTCAACGTGGCGCTGTGGGGGGGGGAGAACCCCGAGGAGACGGTCGGCAAATCAAAAGCCGTGGGCGAGCCGCCGTTCATGCTGGGGATTTCCGTGCTGATGGCGCTGAGCGATGCGGTGGCCGCCTGTGGCGACGGGTCGGTTTACCCAGCACTTGATGCGCCCGCGACGGCGGAGCGGGTGCTGTTTGCCGTGAAGCGACAGCGCCATGTTTGATCTGGATGCCCTGCGCGCAGCAGTTGAGGTGCATGGAACGGTGGCCCGCGTGGTCATCGCAACGGTTGACGGGTCCAGCCCGCGTGAGGTGGGGGCGGCAATGCTGGTCTGGCGAGGCGGCTTTTCCGGCACCATCGGCGGCGGGGCGCTGGAATGGCAGGCCATCTTGCGCGCACGCGGGATGCTGCTGGCCGTGCCGGGCATCCGGCTTGACCGGGTGCCGCTTGGCCCGGCGCTGGGACAGTGTTGTGGCGGGGCTGTGTCGGTGCTGACCGAGGTGTATGACTCGGCCCGTCTGCCGGTGGGCGACGTGATCGCGCGGTCGGTGGATGGCCGGGCCATGCCGCTGGCGGTGAGGCGCCTGCTGGCGCGGGCGCGAGGCGAGGGGGTTTTGCCTGCGCCGGTGCTGTTGCAGGGCTGGATGATAGAGCCGGTGGCGCGTGCGCAGCGGCAGTTGTGGGTCTGGGGGGCCGGGCATGTCGGGCGGGCGCTGGTGGCTGTTCTGGCCCCGCTGCCGGAGTTTGCGATCGACTGGGTCGATGTGGCGGCGGATCGGTTTCCGGCTGCGGTGCCTTCGGGGGTCACTGTGTTGCCTGCCGCCGATCCGGCGCAGCTGGTGGCGCATGCGCCTGTGAGTGCCGAGCATCTGGTGCTGACCTATTCGCACGCCCTTGATCTGGAGTTGTGCCACCGCCTGCTGGGGCATGGGTTTGCGCGTCTTGGGTTGATCGGGTCGCAAACCAAATGGGCGCGGTTCCGGTCGCGGCTGCGCGCGCTGGGGCATGGCCCCGACCAGATCTCGCGGATCGACTGCCCGATTGGCGACCCGGCACTTGGCAAGCATCCGCAGGCCATTGCCGTGGGTGTGGCCGCCCAACTGATCAGACGACCAACCACAATCGCGTCACGACAGGAGAGCGCGGGATGACGGGAACAAGGGACGTGCTTCTGGCCGTGGAGGGGCTGACCAAGGCCTATCCCGGCGTGGTAGCCAACAGCGATGTGTCATTCACCATCGGGGTGGGCGAGGTTCACGCCCTGCTGGGCGAAAACGGCGCGGGGAAATCCACGCTGGTCAAGATGATCTACGGGCTGGTGCGACCCGATGCCGGGCGGATGATGCTGCGCGGCACGCCCTATGCGCCGCCCAAGCCCAGCGTCGCGCGGGCGCAGGGTGTTGCAATGGTGTTCCAGCATTTCAGCCTGTTCGAGGCGCTGGATGTGGCCGAGAATGTGGCGCTGGGCATGGAAAACCCGCCGAAGATGGGCACGTTGGCCGAACGCATCCGGGCGGTCAGTGAGGAATACGGTCTGCCGTTGGACCCCACCCGGTTGGTCGGCGATCTGTCGGCGGGGGAACGCCAGCGGGTGGAAATCATCCGCTGCCTGCTGCAAGACCCCAAGCTGCTGATCATGGACGAGCCGACCAGCGTTCTGACCCCGCAAGAGGTGGACATCCTGTTCCAGACGCTGCGAAAGCTGGCGTCGGAAGGCACGGCGATCCTCTATATCAGCCACAAGCTGGAGGAAATCCGCAGCCTCTGCGACGCCGCGACGATCCTGCGGCGCGGCAAGGTTGTGGCGACCTGCACGCCTGCCGAAAAGTCGGCGCGCGATCTGGCGGAGATGATGGTGGGGGCAACCTTGACGCCGCCCGCGCGCAGCGAAAAGCCCAAGGGGGCGGTGACGCTGGAGGTCACGAAACTGTCGGTGAAATCGCCGAACCCGTTTGGAACCGCGCTCAAGGACATCAGCTTTGCCGTGCAGCGGGGAGAGATATTGGGCATCGCGGGCGTTGCGGGCAACGGGCAGGACGAATTGCTGCTGGCGCTTTCCGGCGAGTTGCGGACCACCAAAGACGCGGTGAAGATCGACGGCGCGGGCATGGGCGATACCGGACCGAATGAGCGCCGCCGCGCGGGGCTGGTTGCGGCCCCCGAGGAGCGGCTCGGCCATGCGGCGGCCCCTGACATGAGCCTGACCGAGAATGCGTTGCTGTCGGGTTCCGTCCGCAAGGGGCTGGTGAAGAACGGCTTCATCGACTGGGCGGCGACGAGGGCCTTCGCAGAAGGGATCGTGAAAGCCTATGACGTGCGGACACCCGGTATCGGCGTGGCGGCACGCGCGCTGTCGGGCGGGAACCTGCAGAAATTCGTGGTCGGCCGCGAGCTGATGCAGGCCCCGAGCGTGGTGGTGGTGAACCAGCCGACCTGGGGGGTGGATGCGTCTGCCGCCGCTGCGATCCGGCAAGCCCTGATCGACCGGGCGGCCGAAGGCGCGGCGGTGGTGGTGATTTCGCAGGATCTGGATGAGTTGCTAGAGATTGCGGACCGGTTCGCCGCCCTGAACGGCGGGGGGATGACCGCGCCCTGCCCGGTGCAGGGGCTGACGGTGGATCAGATCGGCCTGATGATGGGCGGCGCGCATGGCATGGAGGTGGCGCATCATGGCGCGTGAGCGGGAAATCGGCGGCAGGCCCCGAGGACGGTGCGGAGTTTTGATCGGCGCGAGGCCGGATGGCAGGCGCGGCGCAATCCCCGAATTGATCGGGGATCTTCCCGGTGCCACCCAAATCCCCGGATCAAGTCCGGGGCCGCGGATAGCAGGCATGGAGGTGGCACATGTTCATTCTTGAGAAACGACCGTCGCCGTCGCGGTTCTGGACGGTGGTGACGCCCGTTCTGGCCGTGGTTCTGACGATGATCGCGGGCGGGATCATGTTCGCCATTCTGGGCAAGGATCCATTCGAGGCGATCCGCACGATTTTCTGGGACCCGCTGTTCGATCCGCAGTTCGCCAGCTACTCGCGCCCGCAACTGCTGGTCAAGGCGGGACCGCTGATCCTGATTGCCATCGGGCTGTCTTTGGGGTTCCGGGCGGGCATCTGGAACATCGGGGCCGAGGGGCAGTACATCGTCGGTGCGATCTTCGGGGCGGCGGTGGGGCTGGCGTTTTATCCAAGTGAACACTGGTTCATATTCCCGCTTATGGTGATCGCGGGGGCGTTCGGCGGGTGGGTGTGGGCGATGATCCCGGCAATCCTGCGCACAAGGTTCCGGACGAACGAAATCCTGGTGTCGCTGCTCCTGGTCTATGTGGCGCAATCGCTGCTGGCGTCGATGGCGCTGGGGGCGCTGCGTAACCCCGAGGGCGGGGGCTTTCCCGGCTCTCGCAACCTGTCGCAGAACGCGGGCACGGCGAACCTGGAGCTGATTGCAGGCACCGGGATGCATTGGGGCGTGGTTGCGGCCTTTATCGCGGTGATCGCGTCCTACATTCTGTTGCAGCGCCATATCCTGGGGTTTCACATCCGGCTGGCAGGGGAAGCCCCCCGCGCGGCACGGTTTGCGGGGGTGAAACCCAACCGGCTGGTGATCCTGTGCATGGGCATTTCGGGTGCGCTGGCCGGGTTGGCGGGGATGTTCGAGGTGGCGGGGCCTGCCGGGCAGATCAGCATCGACTTTGGCTCGGGCTATGGCTTCACGGCGATCATCGTGGCCTTTCTGGGCAGACTCAATCCCATCGGCATCCTGCTGGCGGGGCTGTTGATGGCGCTGACCTATATTGGCGGGGAATTGGCGCAGTTCATGCTGGGCCTGCCGTCTGCCGCCATTCAGGCGTTTCAGGGGATGCTGCTGTTCTTTCTGCTGGCGGTCGACATGCTGTCGAATTACCGCATTCGCCTTAGCTTCGGGAGGGCCGCGTGATGGATCTTAGCGCAATCAACCCGGCCGTGCTGATCGCCTCGCTGATGGTGGCCGCGGTGCCGATCATGCTGGCGGCGATTGGCGAGCTGGTGGTGGAAAAGGCGGGTGTTCTGAACCTGGGCGTCGAGGGGATGATGATCATTGGGGCCGTCTGCGGCCTTGCGGTGGCGGCCGAGACGGGCAGCCCGGTGGCGGGCTTTATCGCCGCAATGGCGGGGGGTGCGGCGCTGTCGCTGATCTTTGCGTTCCTGACGCAGACGCTTCTGGCCAATCAGGTGGCGACGGGTCTTGCCCTGACGCTGTTCGGGCTGGGCCTGTCAAGCCTGATCGGGCAGGGCTATGTCGGCATCAAGCCGCCGCCTACGCCCCGGATGGAGTTCGGGCCGCTGACCGACATTCCGGCGCTGGGGACGATCCTGTTCCATCACGACCCCATCGTCTATCTGTCCATCGCCATCATTGCGGCCGTCTGGGCGGTGCTGAAGTACACCCGCACCGGGTTGATCCTGCGCGCGGTGGGCGAGAACCACGATGCGGCCCATGCGCTGGGTTACAAGGTGCAGCGCATCCGCTTGCTGGCGATCCTGTTCGGGGGCGCCATGGCAGGGCTGGGGGGCGCGTATATCAGCCTTGTGCGGGTGCCACAGTGGACCGACGGGATCACGGCGGGCGCGGGGTGGATTGCGCTGGCGATCGTGGTCTTTGCCAGCTGGAAGCCATGGCGCATTCTGCTGGGTGCCTATCTTTTCGGCGGGATCACGGTGTTGCAACTGAACCTGCAGGCCGCCGGGGCGCGCATTCCGGTGGAGTACTTGTCGATGTCGCCGTACCTGATAACCATCCTTGTGCTGGTCATCATGTCTGCCGACCGAGGCCGGGCGGCGCTGAACGCGCCTGCGGCTTTGGGCAAAAACTTCCATGCCTCACGCTGAGGCATGGCATTAAAGCCGGGATTACCGGCACAACGGGGAGCTACCAAATGAAACGCAGAACTTTACTTGCCAGCGCCGCCTTCGGTCTTGGCCTGACACTTGCGACAACGGCGATGGCGCAAGACAAGACCAAGGCCTGCTTTGTCTATGTCGGCCCGATCGGTGATGGCGGCTGGACATTCCAGCACGATCAGGGCCGCCTAGCGGTCGAGGCCGCCTTGGGCGACAAGGTGGAAACCGCCTTTCAGGAAAACGTGCCGGAAGGGGCCGATGCCGAGCGT
>JANNWS010000079.1:0-1872 GCA_031408575.1 Rhodobacterales bacterium | reverse complement strand
TAGCCCGGAAAGCCGGTGGCCTGTTCCGAGATCACCCCGAATCCCACCGAGTGGTGGTTGCGTCCGGTGATCAGCGCCGCCCGAGTGGGAGAGCACAGCGCTGTCGAATGCATGTTGGTGTAGCTGAGGCCCATCTCCGCCACTCGGTCAAGCGCGGGCGTGGGAATGACGCCGCCGAAGGTAGACGGCGCGCCAAAGCCCACGTCATCGGTGATGATCAGCAGCACGTTCGGCGCGCCGTCGGGTGGCGTGATGCGGGGGTTCCAGAAGGCTGTCGATTCTAGGGCGTCCCGTGCAATGGTGCCGCCAAACGGAAGATCGGGGGCGGGCAGTTGCAGACCCTCGATTGTGCGTGTCGCACCGGGCGACCCAAGCGGCGGGGCCTCGGCTTGTTGCCCTGTAGCTGGAGTTGAAAGCATGACCGCAAGGGACGTTACCGCAACCGAAGAGCGGACCAACCAGTGAGAAGATTGTCTGTTCATTCCTGACATGGAGAACCACTTTCTGAAGGAGACGGTGTTCGGACTTGATTACACAGCGAGCTTCAGCACACCTGTCAGGATAGCATCTGCCGCCTAGAAGGCGAGTCTTTTGCGGGAAGCTGCGATCAGCACACGACAACGGTCGCCACGCAGCGCCGGACCGTCCTGCGTGTGATGCCGGCAACGCTGACCGGGGTCAGCGGCCGACCCACAACGGCAAAAGCAGGCAAGCCGAAGCCAAGGCGTTGCGTAGTTACCAGGCTGGCACTGGTTTCGATAACACCAGAAGCGGCCATCAAGGCCACCAGCATCCAGCAGATCCGTTTGCGCATGTCAGTTCCCTCCCGGTGCAGCGTAAATGCCAGTCAGATCATCCAGGCCGGGCACGTCCGCCAGTTCGGCCACCGTCGCGCCATCTGGGGCCACGAAGGTGAAGTCCGGCTCGACGTCGCCGGCGCCCCAGGCGCTGAAATCAAGCGTGTATTGCGGCCAGCCGGGGATCTCATGGCTGGTGATGACAAACCGGCAGGGATGCGGAATGTCGCCCTGCGCGATCCAGATCTGCCAGTCCACTTCGGGCGTGCGGAACGCCAGATGGTCGCATTCCTGGCCCCGGATCACACCGCTGCCAAGGTCACGCATCTCTGTCACATTCTCCAGTAGCACAGCAGCCGCATCAGACCCGAGGAGGTCCGCCGCAGGCAGCGGGCGACCATAGGTCTCACGCAGGGTATCGATCAGCTGGTCGACGCTGCCGGGAAGCTTGCTTTGTCCGTAGACATTTGCCTCGCCGCTGATGACCGAGAACGTTGTGCCGTCAAACACAAGTTGCACGGTGTCAAAGCCGCCCCGCCGGACAACCCGCAGCTTGTCGGGGCGCTGAAGGGCCACGCTGGCCGTGCTTGCAATGGCGAGTTTCTGGTCATCGGTGGTCACGATCTCGAAGCTGGTGTCCACGTCGAACGACAGGGAGGGTGAGGCCGCCAGATAGTCCGTCATTGCGGTCAGGATCGCCCGGGCCTGCGCCTCATCGTCCTGTGCATGGGACGGCCCGCCCGATAGCAGGCAGGCCACTGACAAAAGCCCGGCTACCGCAGTCAGGAAGGTCGGATGGTTTCCGGCTGGCAACATCTTGTTCTCCTTCTTCGGGAAAGTCTGTCAGAACCTGTAGGTCATCCCGATGATCGGGCCACCAAGGTCAACGGACACATCGCGCCCGTCGATTTCCTTGCTGATATCCATGTAGCGATAGCCAACCTGAGCCGACCACGTTTCGGAAAATACGTATCCAACCGATCCGAAGACCTGCCAGGTCTGGTCGCCGCCACCCGTGCCGCCAAAGTCGGCTAAGCCGGTGAGGAACCAGTTCTTGCCTAAAGGCATTTCCACG
>JANNWS010000078.1:0-2473 GCA_031408575.1 Rhodobacterales bacterium | reverse complement strand
TAATGCACCCGCAGGCGCTGGTTTTTCGCGCCTAGATCGGCGTGATAGCTGCGCCCCGTGCCACCGGCATCCGAGAAGATCAGGATGCGCTTCTGGTCATCCATGAAGGCGGCGGTCTCGGACAGGTTGGCCGAGCCAGCCCGAGGTTCGACCACGAGGCGCGCGGCAGAATCTTCGCCCTTCCTGACGATGCGGCGCGACCGGCCCGTCACTTCCGCAACGAGGTCGGTGCCGAAACGCTGGACGATCTGATCGAGCGCACCCGGCACGGGCGGCAGCGACGCCAGCTTCTCGATCAGCGCATCGCGCCGGCGCGCAGCCTCGCGGCATTCGACCGGCTGGCCATCGCGCACCACGGGCCGGGACGACAAATTACCCTCACTGTCGGTGAAGGGCTCATAGAGCTGCACCGGGAAGGAATGGGCGAGGTAGTCAAGTACGTACTCGCGCGGGGTGATATCGACGCGGATGTCGTTCCACTCCTCGGTCGGGATCTCCGACAGGCGGCGCTCCATCAGCGCCTCGCCGGTCGAGACGATCTGGATGACGGCCGCATGGCCCGCCGCCAGATCGGCCTCGATGGCGGCGATCAACGTGGGGGTTTTCATCGAGGTCAGCAGGTGGCCGAAGAACCGCTGCTTCGCGGACTCGAAGGCCGAGCGGGCAGCAGACTTGGCCTGGCGGTTCAGGGTGCCACTGTCGCCCGTGATGTTGGCCGCCTCCATCGCGGCGGCGAGGTTGTTGTGGATGATGGCGAAGGCCCCGGCATAGGCGTCGTAGATGCCGCGCTGCTCGGGCGTAAGGGCATGTTCCAGCATCTCGTATTCGACGCCGTCATAGGAGAGCGACCGGGCCGTGTAGAGGCCCAAGGACCGGAGGTCGCGGGCGAGGACCTCCATCGCCGCGACGCCACCCGCCTCGATAGCCTCGACGAATTCCGCTCGGGTGGCGAACGGAAAGTCCTCGCCGCCCCACAGGCCGAGCCGCTGCGCATAGGCGAGATTGTGTACTGTCGTCGCGCCGGTGGCCGAGACATAGACCACGCGGGCATTCGGCAGTTTGTGCTGGAGGCGCAAGCCCGCCCTGCCCTGCTGCGAGGCTTCCGCATCACCGCGCTCACCCTTCGATCCGGCAGCGTTGGCCATCGCATGGCTTTCATCGAAGAGGATCACCCCGTCGAAATCAGCCCCCAGCCAGTCGACGATCTGGTCAACGCGGGATTTCTTGGCCCCTCGCTCCTTGGACCGCAGTGTGGCGTAGGTCGTGAAGAGGATGCCCTCAGAAAGCGGGATGTCACGGCCCTGCGCGAAACGCGAAAGCGGCGTCACCAGCAATCGCTCCTGGCCAAGCGCTGACCAGTCGCGCTGCGCGTCTTCCAAGAGCTTGTCGCTTTTTGACACCCAAAGGGCCTTGCGTCTGCCTTTGCTCCAATTGTCGAGCAGCACGCCAGCCGACTGGCGGCCCTTGCCCGCCCCGGTGCCATCGCCAAGGAAGAATCCACGACGGAAACGGATGGCGTCAACAGCATCGTCTGGCGCGGCCGAGACCATGTCGCCGGTTTCATCGACAGTCCAGGATCCCGCAAGATACGCAGAATGCGCCTCGCCCGCGTAGATCACGGTCTCGAGCTGTGCGTCCGAGAGCAGGCCGTCACGCAGGACGGCGGCGGGCAGCTTAGGGCGATAGCTGGGCTTCGGGGGTGCGACCGAGGACATTGCAGCGGATTGCACCAGCTTGGTCGGGTGCGGTTCCGCCCCGGGGATGTCGATCGCCTGCAGGCGGAAGGTCTCATAAATGGCATCCGACAGGCGCGCACTGGCATCGTCCTCGGACGCCTCGCGCAGACTGTAGGCGAGGTCTGCGGCCTCGATCTGCGGAGCGGTGTTGGTGGGGGGTGTTGCTGGCGTGGCGCGAGAGCCGGTAGGCGTAGTGCGCGTGGTGCGGGCAGGATTTCCCGGGAAGGGGGAAGAGCGGCCCTGCTTCGCCGTTGGAACCTGATCCAGTTCGAGACGCGGCGGGATCTCCGCAGTGATCAGCGACAGCAGGCTGGCGACATCCGGCGATATCGGGCGCGTCAGATCGGCGGTGATGCCGCCCCGCTCGCCACCGCGGCATTTGTCGAAAACCGAAATCCGCGTCTCAAAGCTGGTGCCGTGCTTGGCGAAGGCGGCTCCCGACACCGCGCCGGTGAAGACCAGATGCGCGGACTCGGCCAGGCGACCGAAGGTTTCGGTCCAGGCCTGCGCATCCGGTGCGAAATCTGCCCCGGTGGTGACCACGAGCCGTCCACCAGGGGCCAGCCGGGCAAGCGCCGAGCGCAGATGCCGCGCCGTCGCTTCGGTGGTGCGGCCATTGACATTGGCAACCGCCGAGAAGGGCGGGTTCATCAGGATGACGCTTGGGCGCATACCCGCGTCGAGATGATCGTCAATCTGCGCGGCGTCAAAGCGAGTGACCGGGCAGCCCGGGAACA
>JANNWS010000077.1:0-3737 GCA_031408575.1 Rhodobacterales bacterium | reverse complement strand
GACATCTGCCCAAATGCACGCCATCGAGGCCGCTGCGATTGCATCGGGAAGCGTAACCGGGCGGACGCTGATGGAACGTGCCGGGTCCGAAGTGGTCCGTGCCATCCAACAGAAGTGGCCGGATGCCGCAGGGCCGGTCGTGGTTCTTTGCGGGCCGGGGAACAACGGCGGCGACGGCTATGTGATTGCGCGGCTTTTGGCGAACGCGGGCCGGGCAGTGCGCGTGTTCGCGCTGGCCGACAGCGCAACGGTCGATGCGGCGGCGGCGCGGACTGACTGGGCGGATCCGGTGGCCGCCCTCGGGGCGCTCGACTGGCCCGACCTGCAGGCTCGACCGCTGGTGATCGATGCTCTTTTCGGCACCGGGCTGACCCGGCCGGTGTCGCAGGGCATCTGGGGGGCGCTTGCGATGGCGCAGGATAGCGGCTGTGCGATCGTTGCCGTCGATATCCTGTCGGGACTTTGCGCCGATAGCGGACGGGTGCGGAGTGACAGCGGGTTTCTGGACCGGCCCGTTGCCATGACGGTCACGTTTGAACGCCCGCGCCTTGGCCATGTGCTGGACGCTGGGGGATGGTTGTCGGGGTCATTGGTCGTGGCCGACATAGGCGTCGGGCGGTGGTGTGACGAGTATCTGCGGCTGCGCGATGCTGAAACTGCCGCCGAGGTTAAGCCGCAGGGCTTGCTGGCAAAAGACGCCGGCCACAAATACGCGCATGGTCACGCGGTGGTTCTTGCGGGCGGGGTCGGGCGCGGGGGCGCGGCGCGGCTTGCGGCGCGCGGGGGCCTGAGAGTCGGGGCCGGGCTGGTGACGGTGTTCTGCCCACCTGCGGCGCTGATCGAGAATGCCGGCCGATTGGATGCGGTAATGCTGTGTGCGGTTCGCGACGGAGCGGCGTTGGCAGGGGTGCTGGCGGATCGCCGGATCAACGCGCTGTGTCTTGGGCCGGGCCTGGGGGTTGGTGCGCGCGAGGTTGGGCTGGTCGCAGCCGCACTGGCCTCGGGGCGGGCGGCGGTGCTGGATGCGGACGCGCTGACGCTGGTGGCCGGGGATGTGGAATTGCGCGCGGCGTTGCACGCGGCCTGCGTGCTGACACCGCACGGGGGCGAGTTTGCGCGCCTGTTTCCCGCAATTGCCGCGCGGTTGAACGCACAGCCTTCGCTTGGGGAGATGGCGTTTTCCAAAGTGGATGCGGCGCGTCTGGCGGCACAACAGGCGGGCTGCGTGGTGCTGATGAAAGGGGCGGATACGGTGATAGCGGCCCCCGACGGGCGCTGCGGCGTGCATGCCGCCCTGCGTGACCGGGCAGCGCCATGGCTGGCTACCGCAGGGTCAGGGGATGTGCTGGCGGGGATCATCGCGGGGCTGATGGCGCGCCGGTTCAGCCCGTTTCAGGCGGCGGAAACCGGGGTCTGGCTGCATGTCGAAGCAGCACGGACAGTCGGGCCGGGGCTGATCGCCGAAGATCTGCCCGATGCGCTGCCGGCCGTATTCCGGGCGCTGGGGCTTTAGGCGGTGACCGTGGCTTTGGCCGTCACCGGTTGGGCTGCAAGTTCAAGTCCACCCGCATAGATCACCGCTGCACGCGGCAGATCGATATGGATGATACGGATCTGGGCGGGCCGCTCGGGGCGAATATGCATGCCATCGGCAAGGCGGCGGGCGGCCACGATTGCCTGATCGGTGCCGAACAGCGCCTTGGCGCGCCAATCACGCAAATGGATGGGCTGGTTGGCTGGCAGCAGCACGTCGTCTTCGGGGCGGTCATGGCCCAACGCGCGGGCGCTGACGCGCAGCAGATCAGGGTTACGCGCAAGGCGCGAGGTTACGGCGCTGATCCGCATGGCGCCTGTGCGCGTGATGATCCGGTCCTCGGGCAGCAGGTGTTCGACCGGCAGGATGCCGTTCAGCGTCATGACCGCCGTGCCAGCCACAAGGTCGATGCCGTAGCGTTTGGGCGGTTCTGAACTTGCGTTGCGCGAGAGGGAGGCCTGAACCATGCGATGCCCGCCTGTGTTAATGCGCGAAGATGCGCGGTTGCCCGATAGCACTTTATCGATGAAGTGCATTTCGGGCAGGATTGCGTCAAAACCGGGGCAAGAGCGGCATTGAGCGATTTCCCCTCGCGGTGGCCTTGGGGCTTTGCTACACAGAAATTGCTTGTGGTGCCATTCACGCCATCAGGCGCATGCGGGTGTGGCGAAATTGGCAGACGCACCAGATTTAGGTTCTGGCGCCGCAAGGCGTGGGGGTTCAAGTCCCTCCACCCGCACCATTAGAGCCGGAATTATCCATACTTATCATATATTTGGACAATTTTGGTGTTTCCAAATCCCCCAAAGAATCCCCCGCTTCAGATTCGCTTGGTTGTCTTGCTGGGATTTTTCCGAGTTGGCGCTGAACCTTGGATTGCTTTTGGCACTTAGGAACTCCAGTTTTTTTGCCACCTAGCCTGATTTTGCTTCCGGGTGTCGAATCGCTCAAATTGATCTCTCTGGCGAAGGTGGCCGAGATGGAGCTGACCTTCATCAAGGAGCGTCAGCGTGCGGGGATCGAGCGCGCGAAACTAAAAGGCATCTACAAAGGCAGACCCAAGACGATCGACGACAGCGAGGTGGCCCGGCTGAGAGGCGATGGTGTAGGGGCAACCGAGATCTCGCGACGGCTTGGCATCGGCCGGTCGACTGTCTACAAATCGCTTCGCGCCGATGCTGCGCGATGACGTGAACATCTCGGTGAGGTACGATTACTGGCCGCAGGCATGCCGGCAAAGTTCGTATTTCAGCCCTAGCCAATGTCACGGCTCTTGGAAGCTATTTGGAGAGAAGCCGGCCTTCGCTGCGGGTGTTCAGGTTAAGTCCGCAATTGCCGCAAGAACGTCATGAAGGGCGGGAAGCGGGCCTTCGCTGCGCTCCGAACGAAGGTTCGCTCTTCAGAAAACAGGCCGTCACCGAGATTCTCCGGCTTGTGGCTTGTGGCTTGTGACGTCCGCGGCCCAGCATTTCCGAGGTGGATGCCGTCGATGGCAGGCGACGCTAAGCCGAGTACTCGAGGATCATCTCCGGGAGTTTCATGCCGTCCGCGAGATCGATCCCGTGCACCGATTTCACATGAGCAAGAAACCAGCTGTCGAAAGGATGGGGCGACGTTGCCATGCCGAACAGCGACGCGGCGAGATCGCCTGACTCCAGGAGAACGATCGCGACGTCCCCCATGGGGGTCGGCTGGATCCAGGTGGCTTCCCGGATGATGCCGTGGCGGGCTCGGGAGGCGCGATGTTCCTGGGCCCGGTCACCCTGCCAGCAGTCGCGCATCTCGTCGCGGTCGATGTCGGTGGTGCCGGGCAGGAGCGGGAGGGTGAAGCAGATCGTCTGGCGCATGATGCGGTCCCTTCGTGAAGGAGTTGAGTCGCACCATCGTGCGACGACACCAGCATCATCGGTCGGTCATCTCTTTCCCATCCCAGCCGATCTGGGATTTTTCATGCATGCGAGTGGACAGCAGGGGGACGGCAGCGCATAAACTGCACCAATGCGGCTTTTTCCGAGCCCAGTACACAGACGTGCCCGGTTGTCTTGAAGCCTGGCAAATCGTAGTCCGCGAACACCACGCCACGGCTTTTCAACTCCGCAATCGAGGCCCGAATGTCGTCAACCCTGAAACTCAGGGCCGTATGTTCGGCCTTGGTGCCTTCGGGCTTCGGAAAGAGGGCGATTTCGGTGCCGCCGCAGTGGTA
>JANNWS010000076.1:0-67242 GCA_031408575.1 Rhodobacterales bacterium | reverse complement strand
GTTGCCCCCATGTGCCATCATCGCCGAGGATACGGAAGCGGGCGTAAAGCTCTTCGCGGAACCAGCCTTCGTCGCGCACGGCCTTGATGGCGCGGGCGTGGGGGCCGTCTTCGCGGGCGAAATGGGCGATGCTGGCGGTGTCGGGCCAGACGCTGAAGGTGACCTGATGCATCAGGGGCAATTCGCCGATGCCGATCTTGAAGGTCACGTTGGGGTCGGTGCCGATGGCGGCGGAAATGTCGGGGACGCGGTTCCAGAATTTCAGCGCGGCCGAGGGGCGGATGGTGGCACGGGTCAGGGCGGCGATGGGGCCGTCCTGCGCCCCGATCTGCGCCCAAGGGCAGGCGCTGATGGCGGGTGCGCCGAAGGGGGCCTTGCCCGACCATGTGCCACGCGCGGCGAGCGGGTCGAGAAACAACGTCCATGTCTCGTCGGCATGGTCCGCCCAGCGGCGATAGACCGGGGCGTGGCCAGTGCGGTTGCGGGCAATCGCCTCGCTGTCCCAGGCGGCGAGAATCGCCCAGACAGAGGTATTGGGGACAGGGGTGAACCCCTCGCCCGTGCCGGAGCCGCAAAGCTTCCAGAACCGGATGCCGGGGGTGCGGGGTAGTGCTATGCGGGCCAGCGCCATCTGGCCCAGAACCCAGGCGCGGGCGGGCAGGCTTCCAAAGCGATACAGGCTGAGACTGGCGCAGGGCATGGGCGGCCTGACGGGTTGGGATGCGGGTGGGTGTCAATCCAGGTTGACACGAGTGTGGTGGCAAGCGGGGGCATTGGCAACCCGGAAACACGCGACAAATCCGCCGATTGTAAATCCAACTGGACAGTGTATCGTCACCATATGCTGACAGATATCCCCCCCCGCTCCGCCTCGGTATCGCCCCCTTCTGCCATCGTGATCGGAGCCGGTCTGGGTGGATTGTCGGCCGCAATGCGGCTTGGCGCCAAAGGCTACGCGGTAACAGTGGTGGACCGGCTGGACAGTCTGGGGGGGCGTGGTTCGTCGGTCACCCAAGACGGCCACCGCTTTGATCTAGGGCCGACCATCGTCACCGTGCCGCAGGGTCTGCGCGAGTTGTTCGGCCTTTGCGGGCGGGAGTTCGACAAGATGGTCGATCTGCGCCCGCTGGACCCGTTCTATGAAATCCGGTGGCCCGGCGGGTCAAAGTTTGCCGCCCGGCAGGATACCGATGCGATGCGGGCCGAGGTGGCGCGGTTGTCGCCGGGCGATGCGGCGGGGTATGAAAAATTCCTGACCGACAGCGAGCGGCGCTACTGGTTCGGGTTCGAAGATCTGGGCCGCAGGCCGATGCACCGGTTTGTCGATTTGCTGAAAGTGCTGCCAACCTTCGTGCGGATGCGTGCGGACAAGTCGGTTTACGCCCATGCAGCCTCGCGGGTGAAGGATGAGCGGTTGCGGATGGCGCTGTCGTTCCATCCGCTGTTCATCGGGGGCGATCCGTTTCACGTCACCTCGATGTATATCCTCGTCAGCCATCTGGAGAAGGAATTCGGCGTTCACTATGCCATCGGCGGGGTGGCGGCGATTGCCGAGGCGATGGGCCGCGTGATCGAGGATCAGGGCGGGCGTATCCTGCTGGAGGCCGAGGCGGATGAGATACTGATCCGCGATGGCCGCGCGCAGGGCGTGAAGCTGCTGGATGGCCGGGTGCTGCAATCGCCCATTGTCGTGTCGAACGCCGATGCGGGCCATACTTATGACCGGCTGTTGCGGAACCGGCCGCGCAAGCGGTGGACCACCGCGCGGCTGAAGCGCACGCGCTGGTCGATGAGCCTGTTCGTGTGGTATTTCGGGACCGAAGGGACGTCGGACCTGTGGCCCGATGCGGGGCATCACACCATTCTGAACGGGCCACGATATAAGGGGCTGGTTCGGGATATTTTCGTAAAGGGCAAGCTGAGCGACGACATGAGCCTTTATGTCCACCGCCCCAGCGTGACCGACCCGACCGTGGCCCCGAAGGGGGGCGATACGTTCTATGCGCTGTCGCCGGTGCCGCATCTGGGCCACGCGAACCCGGTCGATTGGCAGGCCGAGGCGGAACCCTACCGCCAGAAGGTGCAGAAGGTGCTGGAGGATCAGTTGTTGCCGGGGCTGGGCGACCACCTGACCGCCTCGATGGTCTACACCCCCGAGACGTTCCGCGACCGCTATCTCAGCCCGCTTGGGTCGGGCTTTTCGATCGAGCCACGCATCCTGCAATCAGCATGGTTCCGGCCCCATAACATCTCGGAAGAGGTGGCGGGGCTGTATCTTGTCGGTGCTGGCACGCATCCGGGTGCGGGTTTGCCGGGGGTGATCGCCAGTGCCGAGGTGCTGGGCAAACTGATCCCCGATGCCAATGTGGCACCCGATGCCCGAAGGCTTGCCGCAGAATGATCGACGCCGCTGACATGGCGCATTGCCGCGCCGCGATCCGCACCGGATCGCTGTCGTTCCATGCCGCGTCGCGCCTGCTGCCGTCGCGGGTGCGTGACCCGGCGTTGGCGCTTTATGCGTTTTGCCGGCTGGCGGATGACGAGGTGGATGAGGGCGCGGAAAAGGGCCGGGCGGTGCTGTTGTTGCGCGACCGGCTGGACCTCGTCTATCAGGGCCGCCCGCGCAATGCGCCTGAGGACCGGGCCTTTGCGGCGCTGGTTGACGCGTTCGACATGCCCCGTGCGTTGCCCGAGGCGCTGCTGGAGGGGCTGGCCTGGGATGCGACGGGGCGGCAATACCGCACGCTGTCGGGGGTTTTGGAATATTCCGCGCGGGTCGCCGCCGCCGTGGGGGCGATGATGTGCGTGCTGATGCGGGTGCGCGACGGCGATGCGCTGGCGCGGGCCTGCGATCTGGGCCTTGCGATGCAGCTGACCAATATCGCCCGCGATGTGGGCGAGGATGCGCGGGCGGGGCGGCTTTACCTGCCGCTAGACTGGCTGGACGAGGTGGGGCTGGAGGCAGGCCAGTTGTTCGCGCGCCCGGTGGCCGATCCACGACTGGCCCGGCTGACGCAACGGCTGCTGGCCGAGGCGGACTGGCTTTACATCCGCGCCGAGGCGGGGATTTCGGCGCTGCCGCTGGATTGTCGCCCCGGCATCTTTGCCGCGCGCCAGATCTATGCCGGAATTGGCGGGCAGGTGGCGCGCAACGGCTACGACTCGGTCTCGCACCGTGCGCGGACGGGTCGGGTGGCGAAACTGGGATGGCTGGCGCTGGCGCTGGGTCAGACGGGGGCGACACTGGCGCTGCCGCGCGCGGCACGGCTGCATGCGGCCCCGGCGCCCGAGGTAGCCTTTCTTGTAGACGCCGCCGCCCATGCGCCTGCGGCGCCGGGCCGGGCCGAGTCGCTGCTGGGCGTTCTGGCGCAGCTTGAGGCGCAGGATCGCCGGATGCGCCAGATCGGTGGCGGACCGGGGATGGCCGCGTTATTGTCGCGGGGCGCGCGTTAAGCTACACCCCCGTCAGCATATTGGAGCCGGGTCATGGATTTCGCGCTGTTCTTCACCTATCTCGCGGCCTGTGGCGGGGCGGCGGCGACGGGATCGCTCTTCATGCCCGATCAGTGGTACCGCGATCTGAACAAGCCGCGTTGGACGCCGCCAGACTGGGTGTTTCCCGCCACATGGACCACGCTTTACCTGTGCATGTCCTATGCGGCGATGCGGGTGGCCCCGATGGAGGGCGCGGCACAGGCGATGGGGTTCTGGGCGTTGCAGATCACCGTGAATGCACTGTGGTCGCCGGTGTTCTTCGGGTTGAAGCGCATCCGGCATGCGATGCTGGTGGTCGGGTTGCTGTGGGTGCTGGTGGCAATCACGATGATCAGTTTTGCCCGGCTGGATTGGCTGGCGGGGCTGTTGATGCTGCCCTATCTGATCTGGGTCAGCATCGCCTCGGCATTGAACTTTTCGGTCATGCGGCGCAATCCGGGGGTCGCGTGAGGCTGCGAGGCCGGGCTTTGCGCGGCCCTTGGCGGGGCCGCTCCTCCGGCGCTCTCGCGCCGTCTTCTCTGATCGTGCTGCCGCGATGAGGGCGGGAAGGCCCGAAGAGCCGCCCGCCCGATTGCAGCACCGTGCTCAGAAGGGAATCTCGTCGTCCAGATCGGCGCGCCCACCGCCGCTCGTGCTGCGTTGTGCGCCGGCGCTGGCGGACGGCCCGCCCCGGTCTTCGGCGTAGCCACCGCGGCTATCGCTTTGGCTGCCGCGGTCTTCGCCGCCACTGCGGCCATCCAGCAGGGTCAACTCGCCCCGGAACCGGCTCAGGACGATTTCTGTGGTGTATCGGTCGGCCCCCGATTGATCCTGCCACTTTCGGGTTTCAAGCTGGCCCTCGACATAGACCTTGGAACCTTTTTTCAGATACTGTTCTGCGATCTTGGCAAGGTTCTCATTGTAGATCGCGATATTGTGCCACTCGGTCTTTTCTTTCCGTTCGCCGGATGCCTTGTCGCGCCAGCTTTCCGAAGTTGCGATGCTGAAGGAACAGACCTTGTTCCCATTGGAAAACGTTCGCACCTCGGGGTCTTTTCCCAGATTGCCCACCAGAATGACCTTGTTCACCGATCCCGCCATGAGCAACTCCCTCGTGCTTTGTATTTGAACCCAATGGCGGCAGCTTCGCCGACCGTGGTTAACAAAGCTATACTGCCGCCTTGGGGGGGCCGCAACTCGGGGGTTGGGGGCGCGGGGCGATGATCGGGACCGATCCGCCGACGGCGGTGGCGACGCCGGCAGACATCTGGCGCTACTTGTGTATTGCGCTATAGTACCAACAATCGAGTGTGGGGCAATTGGATGCGGCATCGGTTTGCAGTTGTGTGTGTTGTGGCAGCAGCACTGGGAACCGGCCCGCTTCTGGCAGGTCTGGCGCATGCCGAAGGGACGGTCCCGCGCGGGTCGACCAAGGGGCGCATGGCGCTTTTTTCATCGCAGACAAGACTGCTCGACAGCCGCTTGTCCAAGCAATACGAAGGTTCGGTCCGTTTGCAGCCCAAGGCGGACAAGGACGATGACGACGTGCCGCGCTATGCCGGGCGCTATAGCGGCGAGTATCTGGACGTGGCCAAGGCCGCCGCACGCAAGCACGGCGTGCCGGAAGATCTGTTCCTGCGGCTGGTGCAGCAAGAGTCTGGCTGGAACCATGTTGCGGTTTCCACCAAGGGGGCGACGGGGCTGGCGCAGCTTATGCCCGGCACGGCGGCGCTGCTGGCTGTGGACATCAACGATCCCGAACAGAATCTGGAAGGCGGCGCGCGGTATCTGCGCCGGATGTATGACCGCTTTGGCAACTGGACGCTTGCACTTGCGGCCTATAACGCGGGGCCGGAAGCGGTTGAAAAACACGACGGCATTCCACCCTATGCCGAGACGAAGAACTACGTCACCTCGATCATGGGTGGCTGACGACGCGCGCGCGATCCGGTTTCCGGCCTTTGCACAGCCCTATTCTGCTGCCATCGTGATCACCGGTTCCATTTCGGCAAATATCACATCGGACAGGTGGCATTTGATCTGATGCCCCCCCGCCAACACGCGCATGGGCGGCATTTCGCGGTCACAAAGGCCGTTCGGCACCTGATCCTTCCAGCGGCAGCGGGTCTGGAACGGGCAGCCGGGGGGCGGGTTCATCGCCGAGGGAATGTCGCCTTGCAGCACGATGCGTTTTTTCTTCACGCGCGTATCGGCAATGGGAACGGCGGAAAGCAACGCCTCGGTATAGGGGTGATAGGGCGGCTGGAACACCTGATCGGTGGTGCCAAGTTCTACCACATGGCCCAGATACATCACCATCACCCGGTCGCTGAGATAGCGCACGATGGAAAGGTCGTGGCTGATGAACAGCAAGGTGGTGCGGTTCTTGCGCTGAATCTCCATCAGAAGGTCGGTGACGGCGGCCTGCACCGACACGTCGAGGGCCGAGACGGGTTCATCGGCGACAACAATCTTGGCACCGCCGGCAAAGGCGCGGGCGATGCCGACGCGCTGTTTCTGCCCGCCTGACAACTGACGCGGCATCCGGTCGGCAAAGGCGCGGGGCAGCTTTACCAGATCGAGGAGTTCCAGCATCCGCTCGCGGCGCTCTGCATCGGTCTTGCCCTCGCCGAAAATCTCGAGCGCTCGGATGATCTGGCGACCAACATTCATCGACGGGTTGAGCGTGTCGAACGGGTTCTGGAACACCATCTGCACGGACGACACCGTATCGGTGCCGCGCTTTTCGATCGGCGTGGACTGGATATCCTGATCGTAGAGCATGATCTGGCCCGAGGTCGCCGTCTCCAGCCCCATCAGCACCTTGGCGAAGGTGGATTTGCCGCAGCCCGATTCGCCCACGATGGCAAGCGTTTCGCCCTCTCGCGCCTCGAAGCTGAGGGTTTCATTGGCCTTGACGACTTTCTTCAGGCCGCCGCCGAACATGCCCCCGGAGATTTCGTAATATTTCCGCAGGTCGGTCATCTTCAGCACGACCTCGCCCACGGGGGTCTTTTCGACCTGCTTGGCGGCGACGGGGGGCTTGTCCCAGTCAATCTCGGCGATCCGAAGGCAGCGCGATTCGTGCCGGTCGCCGCCGGTCAGCAGGTTCATCACGATTTCGGTCGCATCGCAGCGGCCCGCCTGGAAATACGAGCAGCGGGGGCCGAAATTGCAGCCCGGCGGGCGCTCATGGGGCAGCGGGAAGTTGCCAGGAATTGATACAAGCGGGGCCGAGTTCTTGTCGGCACCGGGCAGCGGAATGGAGCGGAACAGCGCCTGCGTATAGGGGTGGCGCATCTTGTCGAAGACTTCGGCGACGTTGCCGGTTTCCACCGCTTCGCCGGAATACATCACACAAAGCCGGTCGCAGACATCGAGAATCAGACCAAGGTTGTGGCTGATGAACAGGATCGAAGTGCCGTATTTGTGGCCCAGATCCTTGACCAGATCCACGATGCCCGCCTCGACGGTCACATCAAGGGCGGTGGTCGGCTCGTCCAGGATCAGCAGGGCGGGCTTGGACATCAGCGCCATCGCGATAACGATGCGCTGCTGCTGGCCGCCGGACAACTGATGCGGATAGGCTTTGAGGATGCGGTCGGGGTCGGGCAGGCGCACGTCGGCCACGATCTGGCGGGCGAGCTTCCATGCGTCAACCTTTCCCATGCCCTCATGGATCATTGGCACTTCGGCCAATTGCGCGCCGATCCGCATCGCGGGGTTCAGCGAGGCCATCGGTTCCTGATAGATCATCGCGATTTCAGAGCCGCGGATTTGGCGCAGCTCCTCATCATCCATCGCGGTCAGGTCGCGGCCCTTGAACTTGATGGTCCCACCAGTGATTTTCCCGTTCTTGCCAAGATAGCGCATGACGGCAAGGGCCACGGTGGACTTGCCACAGCCGCTTTCGCCCACCAGCCCCATCGCCTCGCCGGCCATGACCTTGCAGGAGAAATCCATCACGGCCGGGATTTCGCGCAAGCGGGTGAAGAAGGAGATCGAGAGGTTGTCGATTTCCAGGATGGGTTTGGATTTGTCCCAGTCGGCTTTGGCGGTCATGGCTGGCCTCGCATGGGTGGAGAGTGCAGGACCGGGGGTTTCACACCCCCAAGTCCCGGCCCGGCTACGGGCCGGGCGTTCTTCGTTAAAACGCTCCACGGGAGCGTTTTTTCACACTCATCACCCCCGTGGGATATTTCTGGACAGAAGATGGACAAGGTGGGGTGCATCAATCCTTCAGGCTTTCTTCGCGCAGGCCGTCGGCCAGAAGGTTGAGGCCGAGAACAAGGCTCATCAGGGCGAGGGCGGGAACGATGGCGGGATGGACATAGACCGACAGAAGGCGGCGACCGGCGTTGATGGTCGAGCCCCAGTCAGGGCTTTCGGGAGAAAGGCCCAGGCCGAAGAAGCCGAGGGTGCCGAGAAGGATGGTCGTGTAGCCGATCCGCAGGCAGAAATCGACGATCAGCGGTCCGCGCGCATTGGGAAGGATTTCCCACAGCATGATGTACCACGGGCCTTCGCCACGGGTCTGGCTGGCCGCCACATAGTCGCGGGTCTTGATGTCAAGCACGAGGCCCCGAATGATGCGGAACACGGTGGGGGCGTTCACGAACACGACCGAGACGAACACGATCAGGATATTGCCCGACAGGGTGATGGCGTCGATCCCGGCAGGCAGCAGGTCGATCTTGGTATCGGGCGACGACAGCAGCGACAGATAAAGCCAGCCGCCGACGATCAGAACCGCCGCCACCAGCATGTTCCTGAGCTGTGGCTTGACGTAGAGCCGCGAGTTCAACAGCACGGTAAGGAAGATCAGCGGGAACAGGAACAGCACCACGCCCAGATACTGCGGCAGACCGGATTCCACGATTTCAGGCGTCACCAGCAGATAGAACAGCAGGATTACCGGGAAGGCGAGGATCAGGTTGGCCGCGAATGACAGCACCACATCCAGCTTGCCGCCGTAGTAGCCCGCAGGCAGGCCAAGCGTGATGCCGACCATGAAGGCAAAGACCGTGGCCATCGGCGCAATGGCGATCACCAGACGGGAGCCTGCAACCATGCGGCTGAACACATCGCGCGCAAGGTTGTCGCCGCCGAGCAGATAGAACGCGCCCTCGGTTCCCTTCTGGGCCGATCCGGGCAGCACGTTCTTCATCCCGGAGATCTGCGTCAGCGGATCATGCGTCATGATCATGCTGGCGAAGAACGCGGTGAAGACCCAGAACATCACCATGCCAAAGCCGATCATGCCCACCGGGCTGTCATAGAGCTTGCCGTAAAGCCCCAGCTTGCGCTTGAAGCGGATCGAGATGCCGAAGGTCACCACAAGGGCAATCCAGACCGGCAGGAACTGCATGGCCATGCGGGCGATTATCTGGCCCCAGGAAAGTGCGTCCAAGGCTGCGGCTCCTTACGAGATGCGGATGCGGGGGTTCAGAAAGACATAGCCGATGTCGGACAGAAGCTGTGTAACCAGCACGACAAAGACCGCGACGACGGAACAGGCGAGCAGCAATTCGATGTCGTTGTTGCCTGCGGCCTGGACCAGCGTCCAGCCGAAGCCCTTGTAGTTGAACAGCGTCTCGACAATCACCACGCCGTTCAGCAGCCATGGGAATTGCAGCATGATGACCGTGAAGGGGGCGATCAGCGCGTTGCGCAGCGCGTGTTTCATCACGACATTGCGGAACGACACGCCTTTCAGCCGCGCGGTGCGGATGTATTGCGCCGTCATCACCTCGGTCATCGAGGCGCGGGTCATCCGGGCGATATAGCCGATGCCATAAAGGGCGATGGTCATCACCGGCAGGGTGAAGTTCCAGAAAGTAATCTTGTCCATCGCACTTGTGGCTGTTCCCATGAACAGCGTCTTGCCCGAAATCCAGCCCCATTCGGCAAGCGTCGGGGAAATCCCGACCGTGGCGGAGGCGAAGAGCGCGACAAGGATCACGCCGGAGACGTATTCGGGGGTGGCGGTGGAGGCGATGGCAAAGGTCGACAGCACCCGGTCGGTGCGCGACCCCTCACGCATCCCGGACAGCACGCCCAGAATGAGCGATGTTGGCACCATGACCATCATCACCCAGAACATCAGCCAACCGGTCGCAGCAAGACCGTTGCCAAGCACGGTGGACACCGGTTTCTTGAACACGGTGGAATAGCCCCAGTCGCCTTGCAGGATACCGCAAAACCGGGGGGCATTGTCCAAAGACATGCCGCTTTCGACACAACGTCCGGCAATGGTGCCGTCGTCGTCAGTGCGGGTCCAGCCCGGCGCGACGCCCAGCCATTGCGCGTAGCGGCCAACGATTGGCCCGCCATAGCCGTTCTTGTCGATCCAGCTTACGACGGCGTCGTCCGACATGCGGACGGATGCTTCGGATTTTGCCAGTTTTTCGAGGTTGGGCGGCAGGTTTGTCATCACGAAGACAACAAACGTCAGCACGATAGCGGTCAGAATCATCACACCCAGACGGCGCAGCACAAACCAGAGCATCGCTTGAACCTTTCGGGGAAAGGAACCCGGACGGCACCGCTGCATGTGCGGTTTCGCCGGGTGTGGCTGTGCCAAGGCGCACGCGACCGGCTGGCCGGTCGCGCGCGCCCGAAGATCAGGCGGGCAGGATCAGGCCTTGATCCACCATTCATGGTGATGGTGCTCGAACGACGGGTGCATATCCAGACCCATCACGCCTTCGCGCGAGTGCCGGAACAGCGAGCGCCAGAACGCCTGCACCATGATGCCTTCGTCCTGCATGATCTTTTGCAACTTTGCCATCACTTCGCTGCGCTTTTGCGCATCCGCGATCGCTTCGGCTTCGGCCAGCAGGGCATCAAACTCGGCATTGCGGAAAGCTGTTTCGTTCCAGACCCCGTCCGACGCATAGGCATAGCGCAGGTTTTGCACCGCCAGCGGGCGATGATTCCAGCTGGTTCCCGAGAATGGGTATTTCTGCCAGTCATTCCAGAAGGTTGATCCCGGCATGATCGTGCGCTTGATCAAGACACCGGCGTCGCGCATCTGCGAGGCAACGGCATCGCAACTGGCTGCTTCCCACGCATCGTCAAGCGAGATCAACTCGAGTTCGGTCGTAGCAAGGCCGGCAGCTTCGAGCGCGGGTTTGGCCAGCGACGGATCGACGACCTGCGGCGGCAGCTTGGCATATTCCGGGTGAACCGGGCAGACATGGTGGTTTTCCGCAGCAGTTCCCAAGCCGGAATAGCCCAGTTCAAGAACCACGTTGTTATCGACCGCCGCCTGCAGAGCAACGCGCACGGCCTTGTCCTTGTAGAGGTCACTGTCCTGGTTGAAGCGGACGGCAATCGTGGCCGCTGTGATCGCTTCGGACTTTGTCCAGCCGAGGCCATCGAGAATTTCGATGAAATCGCCAGTCGTTTCATAGTTTGTGTCGATCTCGTCCGAGCCGGCAAGCGCCACCATCGCCGACGGGTCGGTGCCAAAGTCGATATACTGGATCTCGTCCAGATTGACCGTGCCGCCCCACCAAGTGTGATCGGTGTTGCGCACCAGCGTCATTTTCGATCCGACGCTGATTTCGCCGGGCTTGTAGGGGCCGGTGCCGATCGGATTGACCGACGGATCATCCCCATCCTTGAAGCTGGAATGCACGACCGCCGCCGGATAGTCGGAGATGCCCGCGATGATCGAGATGTCGGGTGCGGCCAGCATCAGCTTGACCGTCAGCGGGTCGACGACAACGACCGCCCCGTCACGCAGCATCTTGGTCTCGGCATTTGACAGTGAACCGACACGCGAGGCCATCGAGTTGCCTTCGACATTGCCATCGGCCCAGCGGGCAAAGCTGCGGGCCACGTCATCGGCGGTGAAATCGTCACCATTGTTCCATTTCACGCCAGGGCGAACCTTCAGCGTGTATTCGGTGGCGTTGTCGTTGACCTCCCAGCTTTCCAGCAGGCGACCCTCGAATGTGCCGTCCTTGTTGTACTGCACGAGGTATTCCAGCCAGCCGCGATAGACGTTGGAAATCTGTGGCCAGTCGGCAAGCCGCGGATCCTTCAGCGCCTTGGTTTCCATCGCCATCCGCAACGTGCCGCCGGGGGTGGGGGTATCCTGCGCCAGCGCCTTGGGTGCTGCAAGGCCAAGCAAGCCATAGGCGGCCACGGCCGATACACCCAGCGCCGAAGCGCGGGTCAGGAATTCGCGGCGGGACAACTGCCCGGCCGAGACTTCCTTGGCATACATCAGTGCCGCCGGATGAATCCGGTCGGCGGTCGGGGTGGTGTGGGTCATTGCAGTCTCCCTGTCAGCACATGTCTTTTGTTTTGCCACGCGTCCGGCCTGTTGCCGGTGCAAAGCTGTTTGCCATGTTTCCAGTTGCTATTCCGCACGGAACGGGACGCGGCGTCAACGGTCACATTCGCCTCTCTGGCAGACGTTTGCGACATATTCGTGCGGAGTGGAGTCGTTCCGCGCAATATCGCCTCGTTCAGGGGGCGCGGCGGAACGCCGAGGGTGTGCGCCCGGTCTGGTGCTGGAACGCACGGGTGAAGTACGCAGGCGACGTAAACCCAAGGTCGCGCGCGATCTGTCCGACCGGAAGGGTGGTTTCCGACAACATGCGGCGCGCTTCGAACAGCAGGCGGTCATGCAGCAGCGCCGAAGCGGGCCGCCCGCAGGTTTGCTTGCAGCACCGCGTCAGGTGCGTCGGCGTCACGCCGAGTGCGGCCGCGAAATCGGCCACGCCGGCCCCGGACCGGAAGTCACGTTCCAGCAGCGCGGTATAGCGGGTCACAAGCCGCCGCGACGCATCGGGCGGGGTCGCGTCGATGCTGACACGCGCGGCCTGCCGCTCCAGCCAGACGCCGAGCAACCCCAGATAATGCCGCGTCGCGCGATCATGTGCGGGGTTTGCGCTGTCCATCTCGCGCCCGACAGCGTCGAGGATCACGTTGATCTCGACCTGCGCCTGCGCTTCGCGGATCCGCAGGTGCAGCGGGATTGCGGGCAGCGTCACATCGGTGTCGCGGCCAAAAAACACAGCCGTGCCAAAGACCTGCTGGCCGACCTCAAAGCCATGCATGACGCCGGCCGGAATGAAGATCGCATTGTGCGGGGTGTAGCCGCGGGTGACGCCGCCCACTGTTACGCGACCCTGACCTTTGGTGAACCACAACAACATCGGTTCTGACAGCGACCGCATCGCCTCGACCCGCCAACGCCCGCCGGCGGCCATCCGGGGGATGGCCATGAGTCGCAGTTGCGAAAGTGCTGCAAGGTCTTTCATCGTGGGGCATCCGTTGGGTCAGGTTTGCATGGTATCCGCAGCGGTGGCGCAGACCCAAGCGGAAAGACACGATCACCCGCCGATTGTGGTATCCCTGCATCCTCAGGGCGCGACAGCGCGCCGCCATGCGCCCATGCGGCTGCGAAACCAGGTGCGCTGTCGCTTGGCATATTGTTGCGTGGCGGTCTTGGCAGCAGCGACCGCAGCCTCAAGTGTCACTTCGCCCCTCAGGTGGCAGATCAACTCTGGCGCACCGATGGCACGGGCCCAAGGGTGTGCCGGAGCCCAATGGGGCAGTTGGGCCCGCACCTCGTCCAGCGCCCCTGCGGCCATCATCGCATCGAATCGGGTGTCGATCCGCGCTCTCAGGGTGTCACGGTCGGGATCGAGCAGGATTGCATCCACCCTGGACAGCGGCAGCACCGGGGGGCCGGTGTCGGCCTGCCAGTCGGTCAGCCCCCGGCCGGTGGCGCGAAACACCTCCCACGCCCGCTGCACGCGGGCAGGGTTCCGCAGGTCGATCCGCGCCGCTGTCGCCGGATCCAGCCCCGCGATCATCACGGCCAACCCCCGATCCCGCAGGACGGCATCCGCCTCGGTCCGCACTTCCGGCGGTGTTGCCGGCATCTCGACCAGCCCTTCGGTCAACGCGGTGAAATACAGCCCGGTGCCGCCTACGATCACCGGGCGCGCGCCGGTGGCCAGCACCGCCTGCACGTCGCGCAGCCAATGGCCCACCGAATAGGGATCGTCCCGCCCGACATGGCCATAAAGCCGATGCGCTACAGCCGCTTCGTCCGCCGCCGAAGGCCGCGCGGTCAGCACCCGCCAGCAGCCATAGACCTGCAGCGCATCGGCATTCACGATCACCCCGCCGCCCTGCCCAACGATTCGGGCCGCAAGGGCGGATTTGCCGCTGGCGGTCGGCCCGGCGATCAGCACGGGGCGCAGGGGGTGAAGATCGGATATTGCCGTCACTTCCGTTTCATTTCGGCGCGATTGTGCTGCGGGGGTTGCCATAAGGCCGCCACAGGTTCAAGGCCGACGGCAACGGGGAGGGAACCCTCGCTTCGACACCCGGTCCTGTGCGAAACCTTCCCCGTTGAACCCGCCCGCGTTTTCCGACATTTTGCGGTGCAGTCAAAGATCAAGAAACGATACCGCAAGGGGGCGGGCAAGATGGACAGCACGGGCGATGCGGGGGCGGGGCACTACAAGCGCGTAATGCTGAAAATCTCGGGCGAGGCGCTGATGGGCGATCTGGGCTACGGGCTGCATCCGCCGACGGTCAAGTGCATCGCGCTGGAAGTGAAATCGGTCCACGATCTGGGGGTCGAGATCTGCATGGTGATCGGCGGCGGCAACATCTTTCGCGGGCTGCAGGGATCAGCCCAGGGTATGGAACGCACGACCGCCGACTATATGGGGATGCTGGCCACCGTGATGAATGCGCTGGCGATGCAGGCGGCACTTGAGGCACTTGGCGTGTTCACCCGCGTGATCAGCGCGATACCGATGGATCAGGTCTGCGAGCCCTACATCCGCCGTCGCGCGGTGCGCCACCTTGAGAAAAAGCGGGTGGTGATCTTTGCCGCCGGCACCGGCAACCCCTATTTCACCACCGATACGGCGGCGACGCTGCGGGCGAATGAAATGGCCTGCGAGGCAATCTTCAAAGGCACCAAGGTGGACGGGGTTTATGACAAAGATCCGAAGAAACATGCCGATGCCAAGCGCTACATCACAGTGACCTATGACGAGGTGCTACAAAAGCATCTTGGCGTCATGGACGCTTCGGCGATTGCACTGGCGCGCGATAACGACCTGCCGATAATCGTGTTTTCGCTGGACGAACCGGGCGGGTTCCGGGGCATCCTTGCGGGGCATGGCACCTACACTCGGGTACACGGTTAGCGCTATACCCATGCTTAACGTCTTTTGTTATAGACCGAAAAAATGGCCCCTCTTGCGCCAGACAGAAGGAAAACGCGATGGTCCAGGACGCCACCGAGATCGACCTTGACGCCATCCAGCGCCGCATGGACGGGGCGATGAATGCGCTCAAGACCGAATTCGCCAGCCTGCGGACGGGGCGCGCCTCAGCCTCGATCGTCGAGCCTATTCAGGTTGATGCCTACGGGCAGATGACGCCGATCAATCAGCTTGGCACGGTCAACGTGCCGGAACCGCGCATGGTTGTGATCAACGTCTGGGACAAGGCGATAATCGCTAAAGTAGAGCGCGCGATACGTGATTCGGGTATCGGGATCAATCCGATCGTCGATGGCCCGCTGATCCGCCTGCCGATCCCGGAACTGAACGAGGAACGCCGTACCCAGCTGACCAAGGTTGCAGCCCAGTACGCCGAAAGCGCCAAAGTGGCGATCCGCAACGTGCGCCGCGACGGAATGGACCAGATCAAGAAGGCCAAGACCGCCGGCATGGGCGAAGACGACCAGAAGATGTGGGCGGACGAGGTGCAGGAACTGACCGACAAGGCGATTCTGGGGATAGACCGGGCGCTGGAATCGAAGCAGGCAGAGATCATGCAGGTCTGACTTGCAAAAATCTGGTGCAACCGGAAAGGGACGTGGAACTTGGCCTTAGCCGAACAGCTTGACGGACGCCCGCCCCTGCGCCGGGCCGATCATGTCGCGATCATCATGGATGGCAACGGCCGTTGGGCAACCAACCGGGGCATGCCGCGCCTTGTCGGCCACCGCAAGGGCGCCGAACGGGTGCGCGAGATCGTGCAATGCGCGCCGGGCCTGGGGATTCGCTGGCTGACGATCTATGCCTTTTCGACCGAGAACTGGAAGCGGTCCACCGAAGAGGTGCTGGGTCTGATGTCGATCTTCGCGCGTTACATCGAGCGTGAGGCAGACAAGCTGGCCGCCGAAGGGGTGCGGATGCGCTTTATCGGCGACCGCACCAGGTTGGATGCAAAACTTCAGCGCCTGATGGCGGGGATCGAGGAGCGCACAGCAGGCCTCAGCCTGCTGAACCTGACGGTGGCAATCAACTATGGCGGTCGCAACGAGTTGTTGCGCGCAGCGCGCAAGCTGGCGGCGCGGGCCGTGGCGGGTGAAATTGGGGTGGATGCGATTGACGACGAGGCGCTGGAAAGCGCGCTTGACACCCATGATCTGCCTGACCCCGATCTGGTGATCCGCACCAGCGGTGAGACGCGGATTTCCAACTATCTGCTCTGGCAGTCGGCCTATGCGGAATATGAATTCACGCCGACCCTGTGGCCCGATTTCTCTGCCGCCGAGATGGCGACGATTGTCGGGCGCTATTCGGGGCGCGAGCGCCGATTCGGTGCGGCTCCTGCATGACAGGACCGGCGCAATGGGGTGATCTTGGCCCGCGGGTTGCGTCTGCCATAGCGATGATCGCGGTGGGGGCGGCTGCGATCTGGGCAGGGGGCGGCTGGTTTATCGCATTGGCCACGGTTGCGGCCGGTCTGATGGTTTGGGAACTGGCCGCGATGATCCGGCCAAGGCAACCCGGACAGACTGTGGGGGTGGCACGCGCACTGGGGTTGGCAGCGGCGGCGGCGGTGTTGCTTGCTCTGCACTTGCCGGGCAACTGGGGTGCCATGGTGCTGGCGGGGCCTGCGCTGGCCGGGGCGGTCGTGCTGCGGCGCGATCCGGCGATCTTTGCGTTCTATGCGCTGGCGGTGATGCTGGCCGCCTGGGGACTGGTGGGATTTCGCGCCGAAAACGGCGTGGTTTGGCTGATCTGGCTGGTGCTGGTCGTGGTTGTGACCGACATCGCCGGATATTTTGCCGGACGGCTGATCGGCGGGCCAAAATTCTGGCCGCGCGTCAGCCCGAAAAAAACATGGGCCGGCACGGTTGCAGGATGGATCGCGGCAGCGCTGGTGGGTGTGGTGTTTTTGCGCCTTACCACCGCAGGGCCTGATCTGCCGTGGATCTCGGCGGCGCTGTCGCTGGCCTCGCAGATGGGCGATGTTGCTGAAAGTGCGATCAAGCGGCGCTTCGGGGTCAAGGACAGCTCGCATCTGATCCCCGGTCATGGTGGGCTGCTGGACCGGTTTGACGGGTTGCTGGGGGCGGCGCTGCTGATGTTGCTGGTGGCGCAGGTGGTGGTCGTCCCCGAGGTCCGCTTGTGAGGCGCATTTCGGTGTTTGGTGCCACCGGGTCGATCGGGAAAAACACGCTTGATCTGTTGATGCCGGGGGCCGTGCAGGTCGTGGCCCTGACCGGCGGGCGGCAGGTAGAACGTCTGGCGGCACAGGCTCGCCGGTTCGGGGCGGGGCTGGCGGTGACGGCTCATCCCGAGTGTTACGGCGATCTGAAAGCCGCGTTGTCGGGATCGGGTGTGGAGGTGGCCGCCGGTGCCGAAGCGGTGGCGGACGCCGCCGAGCGTGAGGCGGATTGGCTAATGTCGGCCATCGTCGGCGCGGCAGGTCTGGTTCCCGGACTGCGGGCGCTGAAGCATGGCTCCACACTGGCGCTGGCCAACAAGGAAAGCCTTGTCACTGCCGGGTCGGTCCTGATGTCGGCGGCCGCGCGGCACGGGGCCACGATCCTGCCGGTGGACAGCGAACATTCGGCGGTGTTTCAGGCACTTTGCGGCGAAGATACCGCCTGCGTGGAGCGTGTCATCATCACCGCGTCGGGCGGACCGTTCCGCGAATGGTCGTCCGAGCAGCTTGCGAATGCCACACCGGAACAGGCGGTGGCGCATCCGAACTGGGCCATGGGGCAGCGCATTTCCATTGATTCGGCCTCGTTGTTCAACAAGGCGCTTGAACTGATCGAGACGCGCGAGTTCTTTGGCTTTGACCCCGACCGGATCGAGGTCATCGTGCATCCGCAATCCATCATTCACGCCATGGTCGGATTTGCGGACGGCGGCATCATGGCGCATCTTGGCCCCCCGGACATGCGCCATGCCATCGGGTATGCGTTGAACTGGCCTCGGCGCGGTGCTTTGCCGGTTGAGCGGCTCGATTTCGCGCGATTGTCGCAACTGACCTTTCAGGCGCCCGATCCTGTGCGCTTTCCCGCGTTGCGGCTGGCGCGCAGCGTGATGGCGGCACGGGGCCTGTCGGGCGCGGTGTTCAACGCCGCGAAAGAGGTGGCGCTGGACCATTTCATCGACCGTAAACTGGGGTTTGCAGAGATGGCGATGGTGGTGGAAGATGTCCTTGCCCGCCTTTCGGGCGAAATGTGCCGCAATAATGCCGCCCTGACCCTTGAGGAAGTGTTGGGGATGGACCATCTCGCCAGAAAGACGGCGGAAGAAGCGGTCGCAGACAGGCAAAGGCAGAGGTAACACGTTGGACATTCTTGCACTGATCCCTTCATTCGGCGGGCTTATCTGGACATTGATCGCCTTTGTCGTGGCGCTGTCTGTCATCGTTTTTGTGCATGAATATGGCCACTACATCATCGGGCGATGGAGCGGGATCGACGCCGATGTGTTTTCGCTGGGCTTTGGCCCGGTGCTGGTGTCGCGTGTGGACAAGCGCGGCACGCGCTGGCAGATCGCGGCGCTGCCGTTTGGCGGGTTCGTGAAATTCCGTGGCGATGCAGATTCGGCGTCGGGCAAGGATGCCGAAGGTATGGCGCTGATGCCCGAAGCCGAGCGGCGGCGCACCATGCACGGCGCGCCGGTCTGGGCGCGGGCGGCCACGGTGGCGGCGGGGCCAATATTTAATTTCATCCTGTCTATCCTGATCTTTTCCGGATTTTTTCTGGTGCAAGGCATCGCCACCGACACCCCGGTGATCGGCAGCGTGAAGCCGATGCCGGGGGCAGCGGCCGGCATGCAGACCGGTGATCGCATCGTCGCCGTCGCGGGGCAGCCGACGCCCGATTTCGAAGCTTTCGGCAAGGTGACCGAAGGCTTGGCTCCGGTCGCGCCGGTGCAATACCGGTTGGAGCGGGATGGAGCGGAACTGACCGTTGACGGGCCTTTCCCGTTCCCGCCCGTGGTTGATGCGGTGCAGCCGAACTCTGCCGCGATGAATGTCGGGCTTGAGGCGGGTGACGTGATTCTGTCGGTCGATGGCCGTCCGGTTACCGCCTTTGCCGAACTGCGCGCGGCGGTGGGCGATTCGAATGGAAACGCGCTGTTGCTTGAGGTCTGGCGCGGCGGCGAGACATTCGAGGTGACGCTTCTTCCACGCCGGATGGATATCCCGAAAGCTGAAGGCGGTTTCGAGACACGCTGGCTGATCGGGTTGACCGGCGGTCTGGCCTTTGTGCCGGAAACGCGCCGACCGGGCGTTGTCGAGGCCGTCGGCCTGGGCGGCCAGCAGACGTGGCAGGCCGTGACGACAAGTCTGTCGGGGCTGGGCCATATCCTGACCGGCGCGATCAGCACCTGCAACCTGAGCGGGCCGATCACTATTGCCGAAACATCGGGGGCGGCAGCGACGCTGGGTATCGCCAGCTTCATCTGGTTCATCGCGATGCTGTCAACGGCTGTGGGGTTGCTGAACCTGTTTCCGGTGCCGGTTCTGGACGGTGGGCATCTGGTGTTTCACGCGTTCGAGGCGGTGTCGGGGCGGCCGCCGTCTGACCGGGCGCTGCGGGTGATGATGGGGGCAGGGCTGGCAGTGATCCTCAGTCTGATGATCTTTGCGCTGACCAACGATATCTTCTGCCCCTGAGCCTGATTTCCCTGCGCGTCGGAAAAGTCGTTTCGCGGGGAGCGCCCAAATGGTGCCATAATTTTCGGCCATTCTGCTTAGCGTGGGTGGAAGGGGTTCTGTCATGCAAACGGTTATGAAGGGCTATCGCGGGCTTTCGCTGCTTGTCGGCCTGAATTGGGACAGTGTCTTCATGCTTGGCACGGTTGTGGTCGGGCTTCTGGCCGGGGCTTTCCTCGGGTCGGCAATCGTTCAGCCTTTGCAGCCCTGAAACCTGCCCGCAAACTTCCTTGCAAGCCTCCGCCGCATTGCGTCGGAGGCTTTTGACAACCCCCACCAATCGCGTTAGTCAGTTGGTCAGACGCAAGGTAGGGTGGTGGGTAAGATGCAGCGACCGAAAGCCGCAACAGCAGAAGCTGGAGCTACGGACCTGCGCGTTAACCAGACCATGGGACATGCGATTTTCGCTTTTGTCGCAGTCGTTTGTCTGTTGCTTGCCGGGGCGTCCCGCGCGCAGGAGTACCAGTTTTCGGAAGTGCGCATCGAGGGCAACCAGCGCGTTGATGCCCCGACGGTCCTTCGTTACGCCGGAATCGGTCGCGGTGAAGCGATCAGTGCCGGGGCGCTGAACGACGCATTCCAGCGGATTTCAGGTTCGGGGCTGTTCGAGACGGTCGATCTTGATCCGCAGGGCAGCACACTGGTGATCCGGGTGCAGGAATATCCCACAATCAATGTCATCAGCATCGAGGGCAATCGCCGGCTGAAGGATGAGGATCTGGCTGCACTGATCACATCCGAAGCGCGCCGGATCTATTCCCCCGCGCAGGCCGAGGCCGATGCTGCCGCCATTGCCGATGCTTACACCCAGGCCGGCCGAATTGCCGCAACCGTCACGCCTCAGATCATCCGGCGGTCCGACAACCGCGTCGATCTGGTGTTCGAGATTCGCGAAGGTCGGGTTGTCGAGGTGGAGAGGCTGGCGTTTGTCGGCAACCGTGCCTATTCTGATCGCCGTCTGCGGCAGGTTCTGGAAACCAAGCAGGCTGGTCTGCTGCGCGCCTTGATCAAATCGGACACGTTCATCGCGGACCGGATCGAACTCGACAAGCAATTGCTGCGCGACTTTTATGCGTCGCGCGGTTTTGCAGATTTTGAAGTGCTGGACGCCACGACGGAGATTTCGCGCGAGCGTGACGGATTCTTTGTGACCTTCACAATCCGAGAGGGACAAAGTTTCCGCGTCGGTCAGGTCAATACGATCAGCGAAATTCCCGAAATCGATCCGGCGGCATTCGCGGCGGTGGCGCGTTTGCGCCCCGGCGTGACCTACTCGCCCGCAGTGATCGACAACAACATTGCGCGTATGGAAAATCTTGCGCTGCGTGAGGGCCTGAACTTTGTCCGAGTAGAGCCGCGCATCACCCGCAATGACCGCGATCTGACGCTGGATGTCACCTTTGCGATCATACGCGGGCCACGGATATTTGTTGAACGGATTGACATCGAGGGCAACACGACGACGCTCGATGAAGTGGTACGTCGTCAGTTCCGCACCGTGGAAGGCGACCCGTTCAACCCGCGCGAGATTCGCAGATCAGCGGAACGCATCCGCGCGCTTGGCTTTTTCTCTGATGCCCAGGTGGACACCGAGCAAGGCAGCGCGCCTGACCAAGTTCTGGTCAATGTCGATGTTGCTGAACAGCCCACGGGTACATTGTCGCTTGGCGCAAGCTACAGCGTTACGGATGGTGTCTCGTTGAACTTCGGCTTTACCGAGACAAACTTTCTCGGGCGGGGGCAGACCCTTGGCCTGAACCTGTCCGGAGGGACGGATGATACCAGTCTGAGCTTCAACTTCATCGAGCCGGCGTTTCTGGGGCGCGATCTGAGATTGCGGTTGAACGCGTTCTATACCGAGACGAACTATTCAAATTCGTTTTACGACACGACCGTGGGCGGATTTCTGGCATCGGTCGGGTTTCCGGTTAGCCAGGATGGCCGACTGGACCTGCGGTTCAATGTATCCAATCAGGACATGTTCAATGTCAGCGTGAATTCGTCTGATATCCTGAAGCGTGAGGAAGAGCGTGGCGCCTTGCTGGGTGTCGGGCCGGGTTACGCTTATACCTATGATACCCGCAACAACGGTCTGAATCCGCTGGGCGGGGTTCTGGTGCGTTTTTCGCAGGATTTTACCGGCCTTGGCGGCGACGTGAATTATCTGACGACAGATGCGATTGCCCAGTTCGAGCGCCGGATTTTGAACGAAGAAGTCACGCTGCGCGCGACGTTCGAAGGCGGCGCGCTGACCACGATCGACGATGACAGCCGTGTCACCGACCGCTACTTCGGCAATGGCAAGATCCGCGGATTTGAAACGAACGGGCTTGGCCCGCGCGACCTTACAGCAGTGAATCAGGATGCGCTTGGCGGCAACCTGTATATTGCAGCCCGTCTGGAAGCCGACTTCCCGCTGGGAACACCTGATGAATACGGTCTTCGCGGCGGGGTGTTTCTGGATACCGGTACTGTGTGGAGCCTGGACGACACGGCGGGAACAGCCGGCCCGGTCGATGACTCGTTCAACCTTCGCGCGGTGATCGGCGTGTCGGTCTTCTGGACGACCCCGCTTGGTCCATTGCGCTTCAACTTTACCAAGGCCATTGTAAAGGAAGACTATGACTTGGAGCAGAACTTCGATCTGACCGTGTCGACCAATTTCTGATGTGGTTGCAGCGCGGCATAAGGCGCGCTGGCGGGGTGATCAGCTTTGTTTTGAGTTTGGGGCTGGCGGCTCCGCTGCAAGCGCAGACAACTCTGGGTCAACCGGATCCTGGGCCGGTCGAGATCGTGACGCTGGATCAGGACCGCCTTTATGCCAACTCGCGTTTTGGTCAGAAGATTCTGGCGGATATCGATGCCCAGATGAAAGCGCTTCAGTCCGAGAACCGCATGCTGGAAGCCGATCTGGAGGCCGAGGAAAAATCCCTGACGGACCGGCGAGCAACCCTGCCTGCTGAGGAATTCCGCGCGCTGGCGGATGCCTTCGACACCAAGGTGAAAGGCATCCGCACTGCCCGCGATGCCAAGTCGCGCGATCTGGCGGCAAAGCGGGATGCCGCCCAGAAAACCTTTTTGCAAACCGCGGTGCCGATTCTGGCGCAGATCCTGTCGGAAAAAGGTGCGTCTGCCATTGTTGACCGTTCGGCCATCATCCTGTCGTTCGACCGGATCGACATCACCGATCTTGCCATTTCGCGAATCGATGCGCAATTGCTTGACGGCGCATCGGCTCCTGTCGGGACCGAGGCCGCTCCGGCCGCCGATTGAGCGGGCCGCGCTTGTTTCAACAGCGCCAAGTTGCTAGTCAATCATTCAGGTGCAGTTTGCGCCCAGCAGCCGTCGCAAGGAGAGAGCGATGACAGATGCCGCAGCACCGCAGGCTGTAACAGAGGCCGACATCGCCCTGATTCAACGGATCATTCCGCACCGATATCCGTTCCTGTTGATAGACAAGGTGCGTGACATCGTCGTGAATGCATCCTGCGTGGGCGTCAAGAATGTCACCTTCAACGAGCCACAATTCCAGGGTCATTTCCCCGGCATGCCGATCTTTCCCGGCGTGATGATCATCGAGGCGATGGCGCAGACTTCGGGTGTGCTGGTCGGCCTGTCGATGGATCTGGTGGACAAGCAGGCAAGTGTCTTTTTCATGGGCGTCGATGGCGTGAAATTCCGCCGTAAGGTGGTGCCGGGTGATGTGCTTGAACTGCACGTCAAGGCGCTGCGGGGCGGGGGCCGCGTGTGGAAATTCGAAGGCCGCGCCATGGTAGGGGCAGAGCTTGCCTGCGAGGCCACCTTTACGGCCATGTTCGACGTGCCGAAGGCCGGAGCGCCATGACCCAGCCCGCCGCCAGCATCCACCCGTCTGCCGTCATCGAACCCGGTGCAGTGATCGGGGTTGGCTGTGTCATCGGCCCCTTCGCCGTGATCGGGCCGGAGGTGACGCTTGGCGAGGGTGTGGTCGTCAAAAGCCATGCCGTTGTGACTGGCTGGACCGGGATAGGCGCGCAAACGGTGATCTATCCCTTCGCCTGTGTGGGCGAGGTGCCGCAGGATCAGAAATTCCGGGGCGAGCGCACGCAGTTGATCGTCGGCGCGCGCTGTCGCATCCGCGAGGGGGCGACGTTGAACACCGGCACCGAAGGCGGTGGCGGTGTGACACGCGTTGGCGACGATTGCCTGATCATGACGGGCGCGCATGTGGGGCATGACGCACAGATCGGCAACCGGGTTATTCTGGTCAATCAGGTCGCCATCGCGGGCCATTGCGTGCTGGGCGACGATGTGATCGTCGGCGGATTGTCCGGCGTGCATCAGTGGGTGCGGATCGGACAGGGGGCCATCATCGGGGCGGTCACGATGGTGACGAATGATGTGCTTCCCTACGGCCTTGTGCAGGGGCCGCGCGGGGAATTGGACGGGCTGAACCTTGTTGGTCTGAAACGGCGCGGGGTAGAGCGGGCCGAGATCATGGCGCTGCGCGCCGCCTATCAGATGCTGGCGCAGGGCGAAGGCACCTTTCTGGACCGCACGCGGCGGCTGGCCGAGGAAACCGACAGCAGCCATGTGCGCGAGATCACCGATTTCATCCTGTCAAACTCTGACCGCTCGTTTCTGACACCGAAATGACTGGGGCTGCGGATCAGGGCCGCACTGGCCTGATCGCCGGGCGGGGCGTGCTTCCCGGCCTTGTGGCTGGGGCGCTGGATAACCCTCTGGTGGCGGCGCTGGACGGCTTTGCACCCGACGCTCTGACCCCCGACATCACTTTTCGGATCGAACGTCTGGTGCCGTTTCTGGACCATCTTGCGCACGAAGGCGTCACCCGCGTGATCTTTGCCGGCGCGGTGCAGCGCCCAAGGCTTGACCCCGCGCTGTTTGATCCTGCCACGGCCCGGCTTGTGCCGCAGCTTCTGGCGGCGCTGCAGGGGGGCGATGATGCTGCCCTGCGCGGTGTGATTGCGATCTTTGAGGAGGCGGGGTTTGACGTAGTGGGCGTTGATCAGGTTGCCCCCGGTCTGGTGCCGGGGCCTGGCATCCTGTGCGGCGCGGTGACCGAGGCTGACCGGCGCGACGCGGCGCGTGGTGCGGCCATTGTTGCAAGCCTTGGGGCCGCCGATGTGGGGCAGGGGTGCGTCGTGGCGCAAGGCCTGTGTCTGGCGGTTGAGGCGCTGCCGGGAACCGATGCGATGCTCGATTTCGTGACATTGACCGGAACTGGGTTGCGCCCCGATCCGAACGGCGCACGGGGGCTTTTGTACAAGGCCCCCAAGCCGGGACAGGACCGGCGCATCGACCTGCCCGCCCTTGGGCCTGCCACTGTGGCCAAGGCCGCCGGCGCCGGGCTTGCGGGGATTGCCTGGCAGGCGGGGGGGGTCATGCTGCTCGATCGCGCCGCAATGGTCTTGGCGGCGGAACGGGCGGGCCTGTTTCTGTGGGCGCGCGAGGGATGAAGCTGTGCCTCATCGCGGGCGAACCTTCGGGTGACCGGCTTGGGGCCGCGCTGATGGCGGGGCTCAAGGATCTGGTGCCGGGGGTGACGTTCCACGGCATCTGCGGGCCTTTGATGCAGGCGCAGGGCATGGTCAGCCTGTTTCCAATGGACGAGCTTTCGGTGATGGGGATTGCAGAAGTGCTGCCGAAATACGCTCATCTGAAGCGGCGGGTGGCGCAGGCGGCGGCGGATGTGCTGGCACAGGCGTCTGACGCGCTGATCACTATTGACAGCCCTGATTTCTGTTTGCGCGTGGCGGGGATCGTGCGCGCAGCAAACCCTGCGATCCGCACCATCCACTATGTCGCGCCGTCGGTCTGGGCGTGGCGGCCCGGGCGGGCGGCAAAGATGGCGCGGGTGATTGACCATGTGCTGGCCCTGCTGCCGTTCGAGCCGCCCTACATGACCGCCGCCGGGATGACCTGCGATTTTGTCGGCCATCCGGTGGTGGACGAACTGCGGGCCTCGGCAGCCGAAGTTCGGGCATTCCGCGACGAAATTGGTGCCGCTGGTCCGCTGATTCTGGCGTTGCCGGGGTCGCGGCGGGGCGAGGTGCAGCGACTGGCCCCGGTGATCGGCGGGGTTCTGGCGCGGGTTATGGTAGCCCACCCCGATGCCCGCGTGGTGCTGCCCACCCTGCGCAGCGTGGCCGCCATGGTCGAGGATCTGACTGCCGACTGGCCGCTGCGCCCGCTGATCGTCGAGGCACCCGAGGCGAAACGGGCAGCCTTCGCCGCCGCCGATGTGGCAATTGCAGCCTCTGGCACCGTGTCGCTGGAGCTTGCGGCTAACAGCGTGCCAATGGTTATCGCCTATGACATGCACTGGCTTTCGATGTGGCTGATGCGGCGGATGGCGCGGGTAGACACGGTGACATTGGTCAACCTCGTCTCTGAGACACGGGTGGTGCCGGAGTTTCTGGGCGACCGTTGCCGTCCCGAGTTGATCGCGCCGGTTCTGTTGGGCTTGCTGGGGCCGGTGGAAGCGCGGGACCAGCAGAGGGCGGCCATGCAGGTGACGATGCAGCGTCTTGGGGCCGGGGGTGAGGCCGCGGGGCTACGGGCGGCGCGTTCGGTTCTGGCCGCTTTGGGCGATAATTCCGGCTGACCTGCGGGTCTGGAAAGCTGGCGGGCCGGTGATGCAACCATGACGCGGCCGGTGCGGACTGTATTTCGGCACTGTTTACAACAGTCGGGGGGGGCCTGCCCGTTCGCAGTAAGGGGGTATTTAAGCCGAAAAGAAGCGAAGTTTGATTTAAATTGTAACGATCATGCATGGGGTTGGCGAAGCGATCAGGTCGGATTTGTCTGTCGTTGACCTGCTTGCCGGCGTCGGCCTTTGATCAAATCCGCGGCTATGCCCGGTCTATCCCCGGCCCTTCCAGATCCAGCCCCCGCCTAGCACCCGGCTCCCCTCGTTTGCATAGAAGACACAGGCCTGCCCCGGTGAAATGCCTTCCTCCGGGCTGAGCAGTTCAACCTCGGCTTCGGTCGCGCTCAATGGGCGTAGAATCGCCGGCTTTGGCGCGCGGGTGGAGCGGACCTTGACCGCGATGTGCCATTCCGGGCGGCTTTCAGGCGCCGCATCCCCCAGCCAGTTGATCTCGCGCAGCGGCACCGTCCGGGTTGCCAACGCTTCTTTAGGACCCACGATCACCCGCCGGGCGACGGGGTCCAGCTTCACCACATACAGCGGATCGGCCATGCCACCGATCCCCAGGCCGCGCCGCTGCCCTATCGTGTAGTGGATAACCCCGCGGTGGCCGCCCACCACTTTGCCCGCCATATCCACAATTTCTCCTGGATCAGCCGCACCTGGGCGCAGCTTTTCAATCACCGCCGCATAGTCGCCGTTCGGGACGAAGCAGATATCCTGACTGTCGGGCTTGTCGGCCACCTGCAATCCGTATTTCGCCGCCAGCGCACGCGTTTCCGCTTTGGACGCCAGATGCCCCAGTGGAAAGCGCAGGTAGCTGAGTTGCTCGGCGCTGGTCGAGAACAGGAAATAGCTTTGATCGCGGGCGGCATCGGCTGCCCTGTGCAGTTCGGGCCCGGCCAAACCGAGTTTGCGCTGAATATAATGCCCCGTCGCCATACAATCTGCGTCCAGATCCTTCGCGGTCTGCAACAGATCCTTGAACTTCACCCGCTCGTTGCAGCGGATGCAGGGAACCGGTGTGGCCCCTGCAAGGTAGGCATCGGCAAATTCATCAATGACTGCCTCGCGGAACATGTTTTCATAGTCAAGGACATAGTGCGGAAACCCCATCGTTTCCGCCACCCGCCGTGCATCGTGGATATCGCGCCCCGCACAGCACGCGCCTTTTTTTGCCAGTGCCGCCCCGTGATCGTACAGTTGCAGTGTGACTCCAACTACATCATAGCCTTCGTCCGCCAGCTGTGCGGCCACGACCGAGCTGTCTACCCCCCCGGACATGGCGACCACCACCCGCGTCTCACGCGGCAGCTTTGCGATGCCCAAAGAGTTGAGCGGCTGTTCAAGGGGCATCGGGGTGTCTCCGGGGTGCAGGCAACAGGTCTGCGAAGTCCGCAGGAATATAGGAAAATGCTACACACTCTCAACCCCCGCATTTCATAGCTGCTTAAGCGTGTTCTGTCAGGTTTTCCCGAAGAAACGAGGTGTGTGCGATGTATCTGAAACGTGTTGATGGGCCGCGACAGGTCACGCTGCCCGATGGAAGCGCGCTGAGCCGGGCCGATCTGCCGCCACCGGAGACCCGCCGCTGGGTGGCCAGCCGCAAGGCGATCGTTGTAAAGGCGGTGATATACGGACTGATCACACAGTCGGACGCAATGGAGCGCTATGCGCTGTCAGAGGAAGAATTGTCGCTTTGGTTCGCCGCCGTCGCGAAACATGGAGAAGAGGCCCTGAAGGTTACGACGATTCAGAAATACAGACAACTATAAGTTGTTTTTTACATATGCTCTGTCAAGGTAACTTACGGTTAACCATTGCCCGTCAGGGTAGTTAATACAAAAGACCTGTCGCGGAGTTTCAGGATGCGCATACTTCTGGTCGAGGACGACCCCACCACATCGCGCAGCATCGAATTGATGCTGACCCATGCAAATCTTAATGTCTATTGCACCGATCTGGGTGAGGAGGGGGTCGATCTTGCCAAGCTGTATGACTACGATCTTATCCTGCTCGACTTGCATCTGCCCGATATGAACGGGCACGAAGTATTACGGCAATTGCGGTTGGCACGAATTGATACGCCGATCCTGATCCTTTCGGGATCGGATGATACCGATAACAAGATCAAGGGCTTCGGATTTGGTGCCGATGACTACATGACCAAACCGTTCCATCGCGAAGAACTGGTCGCACGTATCCACGCCATCATCCGACGGTCAAAGGGTCACGCCCAATCCGTCATCCGCACCGGTACGATCAGTGTCAATCTTGATGCCAAGACGGTCGATGTCGAAGGCCGCACCGTGCATTTGACGGGCAAGGAATACCAGATGCTGGAACTTCTGTCACTTCGGAAGGGAACCACGCTGACAAAAGAGATGTTCCTGAACCATCTTTACGGCGGCATGGACGAGCCGGAATTGAAAATCATCGACGTGTTCATCTGCAAGCTGCGTAAAAAACTTGCTGAGGCAACCGGCGGGCAGAATCACATCGAGACGGTCTGGGGCCGCGGCTATGTGCTGCGTGAACCGGGTTTGCAGACGCAACGCCGTCTTGCGGCGGGTGCCTGACGCGGATCGTCGAAAACGCGCGACATCACTGGACCTTGCCCGGTCAGCCTCCTAAACCTTTGGGGGCAATCGGGGGAGGCGCAGATGACCGAGGTGAGGCCCGTCAAGGATCTTTCGGAACCCGAAGCGCGGGGTGAACTCGACCGGCTTGCTGCGGTATTGGCCGAGGCGAACCGGGCCTATCACTCCGAGGACGCGCCCGAGATCACGGATGCCGACTATGACGCGATGAAGCGCCGTAATCTGGCGATCGAGGCGCGCTTTCCCATGTTGAAGCGCGCCGACAGCCCCACCGATCAGGTGGGAGCGCCACTCGCCGAAGGTTTTGCAAAGGTGCGCCACCAGGTCCGTATGCTGAGCCTGGAGAATGCCTTTGACGCGGCCGAGGTGACCGAGTTCGAGGGCCGGGTCCGCAAGTATCTGGGGCTGGATGCGGATGCGTCATTGTCTTTGACCGCCGAGCCGAAGATCGACGGGCTGTCGCTGTCCTTGCGGTATGAACGGGGCGCGCTGATACAGGCGGCGACCCGGGGCGATGGCGAAACCGGCGAGAACGTGACCGACAATGCCCGCACCATCAGCGATATCCCGGCGCATCTGACCGACGCCCCCGAGGTGCTGGAGGTGCGGGGCGAGGTTTACATGAGCCACGCCGATTTCGCGTCATTGAACGCGCGGCAGGCGGCGGCGGGGGACAAGGCTTTTGCCAACCCGCGCAACGCCGCCGCAGGATCGTTGCGCCAGCTTGATGCCACAATCACGGCGGCCCGCCCGCTGCGGTTTTTTGCCTATGCCTGGGGGGAAGTATCAGAGCCTCTGGCCGACACACAGTTGGGGGCCGTTGCGCGGTTGACGGATCTTGGCTTTGCAACAAACGCACTGACCACGCTCTGCGACGGGTCAGAGGCGCTGCTGGCACAGTATCGCCGGATCGAGGCAGCGCGCGCCACGCTGGGCTATGATATCGACGGGGTGGTCTACAAGGTGAACGACCTTGGGTTGCAGCGCAGGCTTGGCTTTCGGTCGTCCACCCCCCGCTGGGCGATTGCCCACAAGTTTCCGGCGGAACTGGCCTGGACGCGACTTTTGGCGATCGATATTCAGGTTGGCCGCACCGGTGCCTTGTCGCCGGTGGCGCGGCTGGCACCGGTGACGGTGGGCGGTGTCGTGGTGTCGAACGCAACGCTGCACAACGAGGATTACATCGCGGGCCGAGACGCGCGCGGCGGGCCGATCCGCGAGGGCCGCGACATTCGGTTGGGCGATTGGGTGCAGGTCTACCGGGCGGGCGATGTCATTCCCAAGATTGCGGATGTGGACCTGCCGCAAAGGCTGGACGGGGCCGTGGCGTATGTCTTTCCCGACCGTTGCCCGCAATGCGGGTCCGAGGCAATCCGCGAGGTCGGCGATTCGGTGCGGCGCTGTACCGGCGGGCTGATTTGCCCGGCGCAGGCGGTGGAGCGGCTGAAGCACTTCGTCAGCCGCGCAGCGTTTGATATCGAAGGTCTGGGGGCCAGGCAGATCGAGGCGTTTTATGGCGATGACCAGTTGCCGATCCGCGAGCCGGCAGACATCTTTACTCTGGCCGCGCGCGATGCCGCCAATCTGACCAGCTTGCGCAACCGCGACGGATATGGTGAGCGGTCCGTCACGAACCTATTCGAGGCCATTGAGGAAAAACGGAAAATCCCGCTGAACCGGCTTATCTTTGCGCTTGGCATCCGGCATGTCGGGGAAACTTCGGCCGGGCTTCTGGCCAGTCACTACCACAGCTGGGCCGCGTTCGAGGCGGCGATGACGGCCGCGCGCGTGGGTGAAGGGCCGGAGTGGCAGGCGCTGTTGGCGATTGACGGCGTGGGGGGGGTCTTGGCGGCATCTGTCGTCACCACCTTTCATCAGGACGCCGAGCGGCGGGCGATTGATGCGCTGGTGGCCCATCTGGAGGTGCAGGACGTGGAGGCCCGCGCGCCGGTTGACAGCCCCGTGGCGGGCAAAACGGTGGTGTTCACCGGCACGCTGGAAAAGATGACGCGGGCCGAGGCCAAGGTGCGGGCCGAGGCGCTGGGGGCCAAGGTGGCGGGGTCGGTCAGTGCGAAGACCGATCTTCTGGTTGCGGGGCCGGGGGCGGGATCGAAAGCCACCAAGGCTGCCGAACTGGGTGTCACGGTGATTGACGAGGATGCCTGGCTTGCCCTGATCGGCACCGCATGAGCCGCCCCGAAGCCCTGTTTCCGCTGTTTGCCGACCTTGAAACGCTGGACGGTGTCGGGCCGAAGGTCGCAAAGGCGCTTGCGGGCTTGGGGGTGGAGCGGCCCAAGGACCTGCTCTATGTATTGCCCCATTCCGGGGTGGATCGCAGCCGCAAGGCATCGGTCCGCGATGTGATCCCGCCTGCGACGATTACCGTCGTGGTCGAGGTGGGGGCGCATGTTCCCGCGCGCCAGAAGGGGCGGCCCTACCGTGTGATGGTGCACGATACGGGGCTGGAATTTCAGCTAGTGTTCTTTCATGCGCGCGGCGACTACCTGCAAAAGCTGCTGCCGACGGGGCAAAGGCGGCTTGTGTCGGGTCGGGTGGAACTGTTCGACGGGATCGCGCAAATGGTGCATCCTGACCATGTGCTGCGCGTCGAAGAGGCCGCAGAGTTGCCGAGTTACGAGCCGGTCTATCCGTTGACTGCTGGCCTGACGCAGAAAGTGGTGGCCAAGGCTGCCGCGTCGGCGGTGGCCCGCGCGCCTGACCTTCCGGAATGGATCGACGGTCCACTGAAGGCGCGCGAAGGCTGGCCCGACTGGCGGGCGGCGGTGGCAGGTGTGCATCTTCCCCAAGGACCAGGCGATTTGATACAGACGGCGCCTGCGCGGCTGCGGCTGGCCTATGACGAGCTTTTCGCGCATCAACTGACCCTTTCTCTGGCCCGCGCCTCGCTGCGCCGGGGCAAGGGTGTGGCCAGTGTCGGAACCCGAGCTTTGCAGCACAAGATATTGGAAAGTCTGCCCTATGCGCCAACAACCGCGCAAGTGCGCGCGGTGTCGGAGATTGCCGCTGACATGGCGGCACCGCTGCGGATGAACCGGTTGCTGCAAGGCGATGTCGGGTCGGGCAAGACGCTGGTGGCGTTTCAGGCACTGCTGATCGCGGTCGAGGCGGGCGGGCAGGGCGTGATGATGGCGCCAACCGAGATCCTCGCGCGCCAGCATTTCGCGGGGCTGGAGCCGCTTGCAGCGGCGGCAGGGGTGCGTCTTGTGCTGCTCACGGGCCGCGACAAGGGGGGAGAGCGGGCTGCCAAGCTCGCGGCGCTGGCCGATGGCCAGATCGGGGTGCTGGTCGGCACCCATGCGGTGTTCCAGAAAGATGTGGTCTTCCACGACCTGCGCCTTGCGGTGGTCGATGAACAGCACCGCTTTGGCGTTACGCAGCGCATGGAACTCGGGGCCAAGGGGGCGGCGGCGGATGTGCTGGTGATGACCGCCACACCCATTCCGCGCAGTCTGGCACTGGCCAGCTATGGTGACATGGATGTGTCGGTGCTGGATGAGAAACCGGCGGGGCGCAAACCGGTGCGGACCGCGCTGATTTCGGCCAGCCGGATTGACGAGGTGGTGGGGCATCTCGCCAAGGCGGTGGACGAGGGGCGCCAGGCCTACTGGGTCTGCCCGCTGATCGAGGACAGCGAGGTGCTGGACTATGCCAGTGCCGAGGCGCGGTTTGCGTCCTTGCGCGCGGCCCTGGGAGAAGGCGTGGTCGGGCTAGTGCATGGCCAGATGCCACCCGCCGAAAAGGACGGCGCTATGGCGCGCTTCGTGTCGGGTGAGACGAAGGTGCTGGTTGCGACAACCGTGATCGAAGTGGGGGTGAACGTGCCCAATGCATCGATCATGGTCGTTGAGCGGGCCGAGATCTTCGGGCTGGCGCAACTGCACCAGCTGCGCGGGCGGGTCGGGCGGGGATCGGCGGAATCGACCTGCCTGCTGATGTATCAAGCCCCGCTGAGCGAGGCGGGCGAGCGGCGGTTGACGGTTCTACGCGACACCGAAGATGGCTTCAGGATTGCCGAGGAAGACCTTGCGATGCGGGGCGCGGGCGATCTTATCGGCACGGCGCAATCGGGTTTGCCCCGGTTTCGCGTGGCCGATCTTGAACGGCAGTCGGCGCTGATGGCGGTGGCGCAAAGCGACGCGCGGCGTCTTCTGGCCGATGATCCGGGGCTGACAACGCCGCGCGGGCAGGCGGCGCGGACGCTGCTTTGGCTGCTGGATCAGGATCGGGCAATTCGGCTTATCAACGTCGGTTGATGGTTCGTTCCGTTATGTTCTTATAAAGTTCTTTACAGGACGCGAATCATATGAGAACAAAGAGGCAACAAGGGAGGTTGCCATGCTCAAGGAAATTCGAACCGTTATTGCCCGCTCCTCGGCCACGATGGCGGAAGACGCACTTGGGGTTGTCACGTTGTTTGTCTTGCTGATTGCCGGGCTTAATCTGCCGCTGTTTGCCTGAACTGCCTGCGGTCTGTTGCCGGGCGCTGTCCTTTTCCCCAAACGACACGCTTCCAAACGCCGGGTCTTCCCCAGACCCTTGCCTTGCCAGACACGCCACTGACCGCCGCCGTCCGCTTGGACGTGCGGCGGTTTTTTACGGGTCGGCGGTCTTTTCGGCGGCCAGCATCGCCTCTGCGGCCGCTTCCAGCGGCAGCAGGATCGAGGCATGCCGGTTCTTGTAGTCGCGCGCCGGAAGCAGCACTTCAAGACCCTCGAAGGGGGCGGCCGGAATGGGGCCTGCGTCTTTCAGCATTGCGCGAAGTTCATCGCGCGCCCGTTCCACCTGCGCGCGGGTGCGCCCGCACAGCGCGCGCGCCATGACCGATGCCGCCGCCTGACCCAGCGCGCAGGCTTTCACATCCTGCGAGAATGCGGTGATTTTGCCATCCGACAGGCAGACATCGACGGTAACCGTTGACCCGCACAGTGGCGAGCGCCGCTTGGCCGTGCCGTCCGGCGCAGGCAAGCGGCCGAGATGTGGAATGTCGGCCGCCAGTTCCAGAATACGCCCGGAATAGAGCTTTATCAGATCGCTGTCGCTCATCTTTGCCGTGCCCCGCCGAAAGGCTTTCCTCTGCGCCCAATGATCCATAGATAGACCCCGGTTCCGCCGTTGCAAAGGAGAAGGCGCATGGCCTTTGATCCAACCAGCCTGAAATATGATGCCGCAGGGCTGATCCCTGCCATAGCGCAGGATCATGCGACCGGCGAAGTGCTGATGATGGCGTGGATGAATGCGGCTTCGCTGGCGCAGACGCTGGCGACGGGGCAGGTCACTTACTGGTCGCGCTCGCGCGCCGCACTTTGGGCCAAGGGCGAGACGTCGGGCCATGTGCAGCGCCTGCTCGAACTGCGGGTCGATTGCGATCGAGATTGCTTGCTGCTGCTGGTCGATCAGACGGGGCCTGCGTGCCACACCAACCGGCGGTCGTGTTTTTACACGGCGCTGCGCGACGGGATCGAGGCCGAAATCATGGCGCCGCTATAGCCCGACCATGCGGCGGATATCCTGCGGGGTGGCGCCTTCGGCGCGATACAAAGACAGCGCGCGGGCATCGTCGCGCTTGGCAAGGCGCTTGCCCTGGTCATCGCGGATCAGGCGGTGGTGGTGATAAACCGGAGTGGGCAGGGCCATAAGGCGTTGAAGGACGACATGAATGTGTGTCGCCTCGAACAGATCCTGGCCGCGGACAACGTGGGTGACGCCTTGCGTCGCGTCATCCAGCACGACCGACAGGTGATAGGACGTGCCCATGTCGCGCCGCGCCAGCACGATATCGCCCGTATCTTGCACCATATCCTGCGGGGCAAGGCTGATGGGGCCGCACGCGCCCCCCGGCCCTTGCCCGGTTTCGGTAAAGTCGATTGCGGCAAGGTTCAGCGCGCTGATGGCCGCTGCCATGTCAAGGCGCAGGGCGGCATCAGCGTGCCGGGGTTCTACGGACCGGGACAGGCGGCAGGTGCCCGGATAGACCGGGCCGTCGGGGCCGGGCGGCAGTGTGCCCTCTTGCGGGGCGCTCGCGGCCTCAATGATATCGCGGCGCGAACAGGTGCAGGCATACAGCATCCCGCGCCGCCACAAATCGTCAAGTGCGGCCTGATAGATGCCATGCCGGTCGGATTGCCGCATCACCGGGTCCGGCCAGCGCAGGCCCAGCCAGCGCAGATCATCGTAAATCTGCGCCTCCCACGCGGGCCGGGCGCGCGAACGGTCGATATCCTCGATCCGCAGCAGGAAGGTGCCACCCTCCGCCCGCGCCATGTCATGCGCCAGCAGTGCGGAATAGGCATGGCCCAGATGCAGCGGGCCGGTGGGCGAGGGGGCAAAGCGGGTGACTAGCCCAGCCATGCCGAAAAGGCATCCTTTGCCCGGTCGGTATACGCCTTGTAGCGGTCCTTGCGGCCGCGCCGCCCGCCCTTGGCGTCGATTGGCGGGAACAGGCCGAAATTGACGTTCATTGGTTGAAACGTCTTTGCATCCGCCCCGCCGGTAATGTGCGTCACAAGCGCGCCCATTGCCGTCTCCGGCGGCGGTGGGCCAAGGCCGCGACCGAGTATTTCAGCCGCCGCCATCCGCCCGGCCAGAAGGCCCATCGCGGCACTTTCAACATAGCCCTCAACCCCCGTCACCTGCCCTGCAAAGCGCAGGTTGGGGCGCGAGCGCAGACGCATCCGGTCATCTAGCAGCGTGGGAGAGTTAAGGAAGGTATTGCGGTGAATGCCGCCAAGGCGCGCAAACGACGCCTCATGCAGTCCGGGGATCATCTTGAAAACAGAGGCTTGCGCGCCATGCTTCATCTTTGTTTGAAAACCGACCATATTGTAGAGCGTACCCAGCTTGTTGTCGCGGCGCAGTTGCACGACGGCATAGGCCTTGACATCGGGGCGATGTGCATTGGTCAGGCCAACGGGCTTCATCGGGCCGAAGCGCAGGGTTTCGCGGCCGCGTTCGGCCATCACCTCGATCGGCAGGCAGCCGTCGAAGTAGCCTGCCGTTTCCCCCTCGTGGAAGGTGGTTTTTTCGGCGGCGAGTAGCGCGTCGATGAACGCTTCATACTGCGCGCGGTCCATCGGGCAGTTCATGTAGGCGGCCTGTTCTTCGGCCGTCTCGCCCTTGTCATAGCGCGACTGCATCCAGGCCACCGACATATCCACGCTTTCGGCATAAACGATGGGGGCGATGGCGTCGAAGAACGCGAGGGCGGCGGCCCCTGTCTCGGCGCGGATGCTTTCGGCAAGCGCGCCCGAGGTGAGGGGGCCAGTCGCGATAATCCAGTGGCCGGTTGAAGGAAGGTCTGTAACTTCTTCATAAACTGATGAAATAAGCGGATGTGCCAGAAGGCGGGCAGTGACCGCTGCGGCGAAGGGATCGCGGTCGACCGCGAGCGCACCGCCGGCTGGCAGACGGTGCGCTTGGGCCATTTCCATGATCAGACCGCCCGCCGCGCGCATTTCCCAATGCAGCAGACCGACTGCGTTACGCTCATCATCATCAGAGCGGAAAGAATTGGAGCAGACCATTTCGGCGAAGTGACCGGTCCGGTGCGCAAAGGTGCCGACTTTCGGGCGCATCTCGTGGATCACCACCGACACGCCCATTTCAGCTGCCTGCCAGGCCGCTTCGGACCCGGCCATGCCGCCGCCGACGATATGCAGAATTTCGCTCATATAGTGCGGTTTACGGCAAAGCCGGGGGCAGGGAAAGACCCCTGCGCCGCCATCAGAACAGGCCGCGCCGCAACAGCGGATCAAAATACTGCGTGGCGCTGAAGGCCCGTTCCGCAACGCTGCGCCGCGCGCCGCCCGTGGCACCAAAGCGCCAGGTCAGGCCCAATTCAAGCCGCGCCTCGTTTGGAGCCGAGTCGCGCCCGGAAAGCCCGTCAACCGCCAGCGCCGTAGTCACTTCAAAGGGTAATGCATCGGGTTGATATGTCATGCCGATCCGCCCGGCCCAGGCATTTGCCCGCAGGCTTTCCTCGTCGAATTCGGCCACGTCCAGCGTGGCGAAAAGGGCTGTCCGGTCTGTCAGGGCGTGGGTCATACTTCCCGACAGACCGATGAAATCAATATTTCCGGGGCGCGCATAGCCAAGAACCGCGCGGCCCGACATAAAGGTATTCTCTCCAAGTTGCAGCATCCCCTCGACACCTGCCGAAGCAATGGTGGATTCAACCCCGTCCATGTCGGCCAGCGACAGCACGAAGCCGTATTTCCGATCATCGCCAGGGGCGAGGTAGATATGCCCGTCAATCTGCCCAAGAACACCGCTCGGTCGGTCGGTCAGCCGCACGTCAAGTTGAAAGCCGTGAGCGCCGGTAATACGGTAGTCGCCCGAGGCAAATCCACCGATCAGCACATCCTGATCGCCGCCATCCACGGTCAGACCAACCTCTGCAAAGGTCAGGCCAAGGCTCGATTGGGCCAAAGCCCCCGTTGCCGGAATGAGCGAGATCGTCGCCGCCAGAACGGCGGCAGAAGGGATGGAACGGCGCATGACGGTGTACCTGCTATTTGGTGCGGTGGGGCGCGCCGTTCTGGCGCAGGCGGTCGTTTATTCGCCGCCCCCAATATGTGCCAGAATGGTAGAGTTAATAAAAGTATAATGTTACCAGTTAGTTAATTGGTAAACTTTATGGTGGGCCGACCAGCCTGTGGTCTAGTGGAACAACGCCGCACGTTCGGCTGCGACAAAGGCTGCGGCTTCTGCCCCGTCTGGCGGGCCTGAATACCCGCCAAGGCGTGCGGCGGTGATGAAAAATCCCAGTGCCGGTTGCCCGTCACCCAAACGGCCGCAGCAAAGAGCGGCACGCAGTGGCCGACCCGCCGCGGCGTCTTCGGCCATCAGTTCCTCAAGTGCAGCAGTCAGCGTTGCAATGCTGCCGGGGCCGGGGATCGCCAGTTTGCGGGCCAGCGCGCCATAGCTGATCGTCTGTCTGGCGACGGCGCGGGCGGCGAGTTCCGCCGCCAGCGCCGCCATCAGCGTCACGCCTCGTCTTCGCCTTGGTCGGCGATGCGCGCGACCGAGACGACCTCTTCCCCCGCAGCGGTGTCAAACACCTTGACCCCGCCTGCCGAACGCGAGCGGAACGAAATGCCATCGACCGGGCAGCGGATCGACTGACCTGTGGAGGTGGCCAGCATCACCTGATCGCTGCGTTCAACCGGGAAACAGGCGATCAACGTGCCGCCGCGCGACCCGCCGGACATCGCCTTTACCCCTTGGCCGCCACGCCCGCGCACCGGATAGTCATGGCTGGACGACAGTTTTCCCATGCCGCTGGCGGTGATTGTCAGGATCAGGTCTTCGGCAGCCGACATCTGGGCAAAACGTTCCAGCGACAATTGCCCCGCCTCGACCGCCTCTTCATCCTCATCGGCCTCGGCGCCGTCATCCAGGGCACCTTCCTGCGCGCGGCGCATTTTCAGATAGGCAGCGCGTTCAGCGGGGGAGGCTTCGAAATGGCGGATCACCGACATCGACACGACCGTGTCACCGTCGGACAGGCGCACCCCGCGCACCCCGGTCGAGTCGCGGCCCTTGAAGACCCGCACATCCGTGGTCGGGAAGCGGATCGCCCGGCCCAAGGCCGTCACCAGCATCACATCGTCATTTGCATCACAGATACGGGCATTTACCAGAAGAACCTCATCCGGCAGCTTCATTGCGATCTTGCCGTTTCGCATCACGTTGGTAAAGTCACCCAGCGCGTTGCGGCGTACATCGCCGTCGGATGTGGCAAAGACGATCTGAAGGTTGTCCCAGTCTTCTTCCGGCACATCCACGGGCATGACGGCGGCAATAGATATGCCGTTTTCCACCGACAGGATATTGACGATCGCCTTGCCCTTGGCCTGTCGCCCGGCCAACGGAAGCCGCCAGGTCTTCAACTTGTAAACCATTCCATCCGTTGTGAAAAACAGCAATGGCGTATGGGTGTTGGCGACGAAGAGCGTCGTCACCACGTCGTCTTCCTTGGTCGCCATCGACGACAGTCCCTTGCCGCCGCGCCGTTGCGAGCGGAACTCGGCCAGCGGCGTACGCTTGATCCAGCCGGCAGAGGTGATGGTAACAACCATATCCTCACGCTCGATCAGATCTTCATCTTCCATGTCGCCGGCCCAGTCGACGATTTCGGTGCGCCGCGGCACGGCGAAAAGCGCACGCACTTCGGCCAGTTCGGCGCTGATGATGGCCATGATCCGGTCACGGCTGCCAAGAATATCCAGATAGTCGCGGATCTTGGCGGCCAGTTCCTGCAGCTCGTCCGTGACCTCTTTCACCCCGAGTGCGGTGAGGCGTTGCAACCGCAGATCGAGGATCGCACGGGCCTGAATTTCCGACAGATTATAAGTGCCGTCATCGTTCACGGTATGGGTCGGATCGTCGATCAGACGGATGTATTCGGCAATCTCGCCTACCGGCCAGCGCCGTGTCATCAGCCGCTCGCGCGCTTCGGCCGGATCGGCGGAGGAGCGGATGGTGGCGACTACCTCATCCACGTTCGAGACGGCAACGGCCAGACCACACAGGATATGGCTGCGTTCACGTGCCTTGCGCAGTTCATAGGCTGTGCGGCGTGCCACAACTTCTTCGCGGAAGCTGAGGAAGTGCGTCAGGAAATCGCGCAAGGTCAGCTGCTCGGGGCGGCCGCCGTTCAGCGCCAGCATGTTGCAACCGAAATAGGTCTGCATGGGCGTAAAGCGCCAAAGCTGATTGAGCACGACCTCGGCCGTGGCATCGCGCTTCAACTCGATCACCACGCGCACACCGATCCGGTCGGATTCGTCCTGCACATGGGCGATGCCCTCGATCTTTTTCTCGCGGACCATGTCGGCGATCTTTTCGATCATTGTGGATTTGTTCACCTGATAGGGGATCTCATCCAGAATGATAGCAAAACGATCCTTGCGAATCTCCTCGATGCGCGTCTTGGCCCGGATGATGACGCTGCCGCGCCCCTCAAGATAGGCTTTCCGCGCGCCCGCCCGTCCCAGGATTAGGCCACCGGTGGGAAAATCGGGGGCAGGGATGATCTCGATCAGCGCCTCGGTGGACATGTCGGGATCGGCTATCAGTGCAAGCGTGGCGTCGATCACCTCGCCCAGATTATGCGGTGGGATATTGGTCGCCATACCCACGGCGATGCCGCTTGCACCGTTGACCAGCATGTTGGGAAAGCGGGCGGGCAGGACCGTGGGCTCACGGTCCTTGCCGTCATAGTTATCTTGAAAATCGACGGTGTCCTTGTCGATATCTGCCAGAAGAAAGGCTGCAGGCTTGTCCATCCGTACTTCGGTATAGCGCATGGCAGCAGCGTTATCGCCGTCCATGGACCCGAAGTTACCCTGACCGTCCAATAGCTTGAGCGACATGCTGAACGGCTGCGCCATCCGCACAAGCGCGTCATAGATCGAGGCGTCGCCATGCGGGTGATACTTGCCCATCGTGTCACCCACCGGGCGCGCCGATTTGCGATAGGACTTGTCATGGGTGTTGCCGGTTTCATGCATCGCAAACAGCACGCGGCGATGCACCGGCTTCAGCCCGTCGCGCAGATCGGGGATCGCGCGGCTGACGATCACGCTCATCGCGTAGTCCAGATAGGCAGTCTTCATCTCATCGGCGATGGAAACCTGCGGCCCGTGATAAACCGGGCGTTCGGGCATTTCGCTTGTGTTGTCAGAGTCTTCCGGGGTGTCGGTCACGTGGGCCGCTCTTTCCTGTCAGGGCGCTAGATGTTGTTATTTCTATTATAGACCATCGCGGATATGGGGTGCAATGGCAGGTCGACGCACCGATTGGCAGCCATCGCGACAGAGTGCCAATACATTGTTTTCGTTGAAAATAAAATGGATTGTGGCATCATGACAAAAACAAGAAACCACGCGAGGTTATACCGATGCCTGGGCACGAGACGGAATTGATGTTGAAAGGCTACGGGCTGACCACGGCCGAGCTTTACTATCGGATGCCGGATTATCAGAGTATTCTCAACAGCTTCGTGTGGCAGGACTATGATGTTGCGCCGGACTATCCGGCGCTTTTCAAGTTTATTGCATTCTGGCGCGACAAGATCGACGGTCCGCTGCATTCCGTGCGCTTCACCCACCGCAAACTGATCGCACCGGGCGAGTGGCGCAATGTTGTGGGCGAGTTTCGTCTGCACTGAAGCGTGTCGACAAAAGTTGACACTGGTTTTGGCGAAAATCAGTCGGAAATATCGAAGCCGGAGCCTGTCCGGACCATCTGCCAACGGCACACAGGCTCTAGACGGCGGCGCGCAGGATCATCCCGAACAGATCGCGCGGATCATCGGGATCCGCGATCATGTCAAGCTGGTCGCAGAAACCAGTTTCCTTCAGTTTTGCAAGCACATAGCGCAGGGCGCTGAAGTCTTCGATGGCGAAGCCGACACTGTCGAACAACGTGATCTGATCGGCGCTGGTGCGCCCCGGAACTTCACCATCCATCACCTGCCACAGTTCTGTCACCGGATGATCGGGTGCCAGTTGCTGAATTTCGCCCTCGATCCGGGTCTGGGGCGGGTATTCGACGAAGATTGTCGATCGCAGCAGAATGTTGCGCGCAAGTTCTGTCTTGCCGGGGCAGTCGCCGCCGATGGCATTGATGTGAACGCCGGCACCGACCATGTTATCGTTCAGGATGGTCGCATAGTTCTTGTCAGCGGTGCAGGTGGTCAAGATCTGCGCGCCAAGAATGGCATCCTGGGGGGTGGCGCAAGAAGTGACGCGCAGCCCGCGACCTGCCAGGTTGGCGGCGGCCTTGCGTGTCGCGGCGGGGTCGATATCGTACAGGCGCACTTCGGAAATGCCGCAGATCGCCTTGAAGGCCAGCGCCTGAAATTCGGCCTGTGCGCCGTTGCCGATCAGCGCCATCGCCTGCGCGCCCTTTGGGGCCAGATGTTTGGCCGCCATTGCCGAAGTGGCGGCAGTCCGCAACGCAGTCAGGATTGTCATCTCCGACAAGAGCAGCGGGTAGCCCGTCGCGACATCAGCCAGAAGCCCAAACGCTGTAACGGTTTGCAGGCCTTTCTTCATGTTTGACGGATGGCCGTTCACATATTTGAAGCCATAGGTCTGCCCGTCCGAGGTCGGCATCAATTCGATCACACCCACGTCGGAATGGCTGGCCACGCGCGGCGTCTTGTCAAACAGATCCCAGCGCAGGAAATCGGCCTCGATCTCGGCCGCAAGGTCGACAAGGACACGCTCGATCCCGACATGAAGAACCAGTTTCATCATGTTGTCGACGCTGACGAAAGGCACAAGGTTGAGGGTCATCCAAAGCTCCGTGTGGGTCGGTCGAAAACCTTGCGGCCCATCAGGCTGGCCACAAGATCAACCATCAGGCGCGCTGTACGGCCGCGTTCATCCAGGAAGGGGTTCAGTTCCACGAGGTCGAGCGACGTCACCAGGCCTGATTCGTGCAGCAGTTCCATCACCAGATGTGCTTCACGGAACGTGGCCCCCCCCGGCACGGTGGTACCAACCGCAGGTGCAATCGAGGGATCGAGGAAATCGACGTCAAGCGAGACATGCAGCATCCCGTTTTCTGCACGAACCCGGTCAAGGAAAGCGCGCAGCGGGGCAACGATGCCGTACTCATCCAGCACCCGCATGTCCTTGATCGCGATGTCATGGTCCAGCAAGGCCGCGTGTTCGGCCGGATCGACCGACCTGATACCGTAAAGGCAGATCCGGTCGGCGGGCAGGGGGGCCGGGAAGGGTGGAAACTCTTCGAACCCCGCGCGACCGGCGATGTAGGCCACCGGAGTGCCGTGCAGGTTGCCGCTGATCGTCGTCATCGGCGTGTGGAAATCAGAGTGGGCATCCAGCCACAGCAGGAACAATGGGCGGTTGACCGTTACCGCATGGGTTGCAGCCCCCGCCACCGTGCCGAGCGCCAGCGAATGATCGCCGCCCAGAAAGATCGGAAAGCCGGATCGCAGCGCTGCTACCGCCGCTTCCGCCAGCGCGTCGGTCCAGCCCAATGTCTCTGGTAGCGAGTGGACCAGCGGGTTCGCGGGTGTCACGTCGAGCAGCGTGCCCAGCACCAGATCGCCCCGATCCTCGACCGCGTGGCCCAGATCACGCAGCGCCTGGGCAATCCCGGCCACGCGGTAGGCTGATGGCCCCATCAGGCAGCCAGGGCGTCGCTGGCCGCTGTCAATCGGCGCGCCGATCAGGATGCAATGTGTCATGGGCGTCTCCTTGAGCGGCGAAGGTCATTCCGACTTGCGGTGATTTCCAGCGACATTATTATCGTTTCGTGTATCAGACTGCGCAAAACGGCGGGCAAGACAAGCATGATGGATGAAACCGACCAGCGGCTGATTGCCGAGTTGCGCCGTGACGGGCGTGCAGCACTTTCCGATCTTGCGGCCCGCCTGGGGTTGTCGCGCGCCACTGTGCGCGCCCGGATGGAGCGTCTGGCAGCACGCGGCGAAATTGCGGGTTTCACCGTGCTGACCCGCAGCGATGTCACCGCCGCCCCGGTGCGCGGGTTGATGATGATCGGGATCGAGGGGCGCGGAACCGAGCGCATCCTGTCGCGTCTGTTGGGCCTGCCGGCCGTGCAGGCGGTTCACACCACCAATGGCAAATGGGATCTGATCGCAGAAATAGGGGCGACGACGCTGGCTGAACTGGACGAAGTGCTGGCCCGAATCCGCATGTTCGAGGGGGTCACGACCAGCGAGACGAACCTGTTGTTGACCACGCGCAAGGCCGGACGACGCTGACGGGTCAGGCTCGATCTGCGGCCCGCGCTGCTGCCAGCCACGCCACAACCAGACCGAACGACAGGATCGCATTCCACGAAGCCATCGAGACGCCGAACATCGCCCACGCCACCTCGTCACAGCGCACGATGGGGGCGGCGAGGATCTGGTTCAGCAACTCCTCGGGTGAAAGCCCTGCGACAGAACCAGAGGTACAGCTCGTCGGACCCTGCCACCACGCCCGTTCCACACCCGTGTGATAAACGCCGATCGCCGCCGTCGTCAGCGCCGCCGCAGCCCCGGCCAATAGCAGGATCCGTCCCGGCACAAAAAGCGCCACAGCCCCGATCAGCACCGCCGCAGCATGCGGCCAGCGCTGCCAGAGGCACATCTTGCAGGGTGCCATCCCCCCGATATATTGAAACGCGAAGGCACCCAGAAGCAGCGCGAGTGACCCGCCTGCAGCCACAACGATCCATCCGTTGCGCGAAAACATTCCGTGTCGTCCCTTTTTTCACGCCGGTCAGACATGTACGATCCAGCAGCATGATATCATAGCCGCCCGCCCGGCGCGGCGAAAGGTCAACCGGGCGCACCTTGACGTGAAACGGGGGGCGGGATCGGCCACCGCGCACCTTGGCAACCGAGGCGGCGTGGAAAAAGCCTTCGTCCCGTTGCAAATGCGGTCTAACATGCGTTTTGCTTTGATCATGCATGGGGATCGACATGGAATGGCGGGGACGGCGCGGCAGCAACAACATCGAGGATCGCAGGCGGTCTACCATGGGCCGGACGGCGGGCGTCGGCGGTCTGGGCGCTGTCGTGGTCCTGTTGATAGGGCTTTTCCTTGGGGTCGATGTGTCACCGCTTCTTCAAGACCCCGGCGCATCGTCGGGCAAGTCGGTCGAGTTGACGGATGCCGATCGCGCGGCGGGCGAGTTTGTGTCGGTCACGCTGGCCGACACCGAGGAAATCTGGGCCGAGGTGTTTCGTGATCAGTTGGGCAGACAGTATACGCCGGCCACGCTGGTGCTGTTCAAGGGCGTGACTCAATCACCCTGCGGCGGCGCGAGCGGGGCCACCGGGCCGTTTTACTGCCCGCTGGACAAGAAGGCCTACCTCGACACCGATTTTTTTGCCACGTTGGAGCAGCGGCTTGGGGCAAAGGGCGATTTCGCCGCGGCCTATGTGGTGGCGCATGAGATCGGCCATCATGTGCAGGCCGAACTCGGAATCCTGGGCAAGACCACTGCCGCACGCCAGCGCATGTCTGAGACGGACAGCAACGATATCTCGGTCCGGGTCGAGTTGCAGGCCGATTGTTTTGCCGGCATCTGGGCGCGGCAGGCCGGGGTGCGGTTCGGCTCGATCGAGCCGGGCGATCTGGACGAGGCGCTGACAGCGGCGCGCCAGATCGGCGATGATACGTTGCAGCGCAATGCTGGCCAGCGCCCGATGCCGCACACTTTTACTCACGGCACATCCGAGCAACGCCAACGTTGGTTCGCAACCGGGCTAGACTCGGGCCAGATCGCCGATTGCGATACCTTCTCTACCGACCGGCTGTAGCGGCTGAATTGAAGCGCCTGACTACGACTCGATGTTCGTCAACGATTGACGCCACGCCGCGCCCCGACTAAACCCACGTTTCACTGCCCGAGTGGTGAAATGGTAGACGCAGGGGACTCAAAATCCCCCGCCGCGAGGCGTGTCGGTTCGAGTCCGACCTCGGGCACCAGTTTGGACGCGGCGCTTGCCAGCGTTCTGTCTGGCAATGTGCAATCCGTGCATGTTCAGACGGGTCTGGTGACTGCGTTTTACGAGACTGCAAGCACTTGGCCGCCGCCGTTTGCCGCTTCTGCAGACACGTTTACACCAAGGGCTGCCAACAACTGGCGCGTACTTTGCTTCCAGGTCAGCCAGAGCATGCCGTCGGACGGGCGGTGACGCCCTGACCTGAACGCTTCAAGCCAGATTTCAACCGCTTGGGCTATGTCTTCGAGGGCCTTGCCGCTGAAATAGGTGGCGTGATCTCCTGCCACCTCGCGGCTGACTACAAGGTCACGCGCCAGAACGGGAAAGTGGTGATCCGAAAATCACTTAAATTGAGAACTACCAAACACGGCTCACGTGGCCGAAATATACTTCGTCGCTAGTTTGTCATGTTCCAGCCTGTGGAACCACTCCGACAAGGCTGCCGGGGCAAGTCCGGGCGATCAAGCGGCACCTGCCAGCGGCGAGGGCATTTCGATCAACGCCCGGATCTGGGTGACTTTTGCATCGAGATCGACCCTTGAGTCCCTTGTCTCGACGTTGAGGCGCAGCAGGGGTTCGGTATTCGATCGGCGCAGGTTCAGACGCCAGTCGGCGAAGGCGAGGCTCAGGCCATCGGTGTCGTCGCGCGCTGGGGCCATCGCCGCGAAAGCGTCAAGAACGCGGCCAATGGCGGTTTCGCTGTCGGCGCAGACAAAGTTGATCTCACCCGACGAGGGGAAGGCCGCCATCCTGTCCGACACCAGTTCTGAAAGCGATTTGCCGCTGCGGCTGATCAATTCGGCAACAAGCAACCAAGGGATCATGCCGGAATCACACGCCATGAAATCACGGAAATAGTGATGCGCCGATATCTCGCCGCCATAGACAGCCCCGGTATCGCGCAGCGCCTGCTTCAGAAACGCATGGCCGGTGCGGGCCTGCACAGCCCGTCCACCCGCGCGCCTGACGACGTCGTCGGTGTTCCAGATCACGCGGGGGTCATGAACGATCGTGGCTCCCGGTTCCTTGGCCAGAAACACCTCGGCCAGAAGGCCCACGACATACTCACCGGGAATGAAGTTGCCCTTGTGGTCGAAAAAGAAACACCGGTCAAAGTCGCCATCCCAGGCCACGCCCATGTCTGCCCCCGCCTGCAAGACCGCAGAAGCTGTGACGGGTTGATTCTGAGGAAGCAGCGGGTTCGGAATTCCGTTCGGAAAGCTGCTATCGGGTTCATGATGCATGCGGACAAACCGTAGCGGTGCGTCCTGCGCGGCCAGCCGCCGTGCGATGGCGTCAAAGGTCGGCCCCGCTGCACCATTACCAGCATTAACGAGGATGGTTAGGGGCCGAAAAACAGTTGGGTCAACGAAGGATACGGCCCGGTCGACATAGGCTGCACGCGCGCCTGTGGCTGGTCGCACGGTCCCGCCAGGAACCGCAGACGCCTCAACGGCTTCTGACAGTCGCTGAATTTCAGCCAGACCTGTGGTGGTATCAAGCGGTGCAGACCCTTTGCGCACCAGCTTCATGCCGTTGTAGTCCATCGGGTTGTGCGAAGCGGTGATTTCTATACCGCCGTCGGCTTCGAAATGCGTCGTTGCGAAATACATCTCTTCGGTGCCGCAAAGCCCCAGATCCAGCACTTCCACGCCGCCCGCCACCAGCCCCTCGACAACCGCCGCCATCAACGATTCCGATGAGGCGCGGCAATCGCGACCGACGACCACGCGCCGCGCATTCAGCGCCTGCGCAAAAGCGCGGCCTATCCGGCGTGCGATCTGGTCGTCCAGGTCAATACCAAGACGGCCCCGGATATCGTACGCCTTGAAGCAGGTCATGGGTGGCATTTTATAGGGTTCCCGAGTGTGCTGAAGCACGACCACGGATCCCCGGCTGGGTCAAGCGGTTGGTCGGTTCGCATCTTGCGCCCCTGCTGACGAGCGGCCACACTGCGCCAGAGGCAAAAAACCTGAAATAAGCGCGCAGCGGAAATTCTCCCATGATTCATCCTGTTCTTTTGTGCGGCGGTTCTGGTACACGCCTTTGGCCGTTGTCTCGCAAAAGTTTTCCCAAGCAATTCACGCCGTTGACCGACACCGAGACACTGTTTCAGGCTGCCGCCCGGCGCGTTGTGGGCCCCGATGTTGCGGCACCAACGATCATTACTAGCGCAGACTTCCGTTTCATCGTGACCGAGCAGCTGGCAGCGGCCGGAATAGATCCTGGTCCGATCCTGATCGAGCCTTCTGCCCGCAACACGGCCCCCGCCATTCTTGCTGCCGCGATCCATATGGCGGCTGCCGATCCGAAGGCGCTGATGCTGGTGATGCCGTCGGATCAGGTCGTGCCAGACAGAGAGGCCTTCCGCGCCGCCCTGATTTCCGGTGTGCCGGCTGCAAGAGCAGGCGAGATCGTGACGTTCGGGATCCTGCCGGATCGGGCCGAAACCGGCTATGGCTGGCTGGAGCTGGACGCTGTTCCGGCGGCTGGTGCGCCGCGACCGCTGCCGCTGAAACGGTTTGTAGAAAAACCCGACACTGCCCAGGCTGCCGAAATGCTGGCCTCTGGACGGTATTTGTGGAACGCGGGTATTTTTCTGACCTCCGTCGCGACGGTGCTGGCGGCCTTTGCGGCCCATGCGCCAGCCATGATCGCCCCGGTGCGTGCCGCCGTCGAAGGCGCGAAAAGTGATCTGGGTTTTTTACGTCTGGCAGCCGAGCCCTGGGCGGGGATCGAAGACATATCCATTGATTATGCAGTGATGGAACGGGCGTCCAACCTCAAGGTTGTGCCATTCGCCGGGGCGTGGTCCGATCTTGGCGACTGGGCGTCGGTCTGGCGCGAAAGCGGGCCGGATGAGGCAGGAACCGCAACCCATGGCCATGTCACGACGATTGATTGCGAAGGCAGCCTTTTGCGGTCCGAAACCGATGGGCTTGAACTGGTGGGTATCGGGCTGCGCGACCTGATCGTCGTTGCGATGGCCGACGCCGTGCTGGTCGCTGACCGGTCGCGCTCGCAAGAGGTCAAGCAGGCGGTTGCTGCACTCAAGGCCAAGGGCGCACGTCAGGCCGAGACCTTTCCGCGTGACCACCGGCCTTGGGGGTGGTTCGACACGCTGATCTTTTCGGATCGCTTTCAGGTGAAGCGCATCGTTGTTCATCCCGGGGCGGCGCTCAGCCTTCAAAGCCATGTTCACCGGTCGGAGCACTGGATCGTCGTGGCCGGCACCGCCCGAGTGACCGTCGACGGGGACGTGCGGCTGTTGTCGGAAAACCAGTCGGTCTATGTCCCGCTGGGGGCCATTCACCGGATGGAAAACCCCGGCAAGGTGCCGATGGTGCTGATCGAGGTGCAAACCGGCGTTTATCTGGGTGAGGATGACATCATCCGGTACGAGGATGTCTATTCCCGAGGGCAGGAGGCAGCGGCAATGGCTGGTAACGCCTCCGCCTGGCGGGGGGCGCGATGATCCCTGGCTGGAAACTGCGGCGCGAACTGGGCCGGCTGTTTGAGCAGATCGCCAGCCTACCGGCTTTTTTCTACGAACCGATCCAACAGGCTCGCTACGATGCGTGGCGCAAAGGGCAGCAAAGCCTGCGCGACGGAGGTGCGCCTGCCACCTCGAAAATCTGCATTTTTCTGGTTTATCAGCCCGCCCGACTGCCCGACAGCGTGATAAACACCTGCATCTGGCTGCAGGAACGCGGCTATGCAACGCTGTTGGTGGCAAACGGCGGATTGCCCGACGGGAGTGCCGCGTCGGTCGAGTCGCTGGTCTGGAAGATACTTGAACGACCGAATTTCGGCTACGATTTTGGCGGCTATCGAGACGGCATGTTGCAGTTGGAGGCTCTCGATTTGCGACCGGAACGTGTGGTGATCCTGAATGACAGCATCTGGCTTCCCATGCATCCAAGGCCTTGTCCCCTGACCTTGGCCGAAGCGGTGCCTGACGCGATCACCGGTCTCCTTGTTCACACTCGTCTCGGTATCCACCAGCCCGACAACAAAGGCATGATCGAAAGCTATTTTTATTCCATTCCTTCGGCCGTTCTTAACCGGGTTGAGTTCTGGCAGTTCTGGAAAGGGCTGCGGCTTTCGAATGTCAAAGCGCGTGTCATTCACCGGGGGGAGCGTGGCTTTTCAAAGGCGATGCATGCAGCCCGTGTGCCCTTGGGCGCTCTTTCATCACGCCGTGTGTTTTTGATGCTAATCACCCAGCAGGATACGGATTTCCTACGCCTCGCGCTTCAGCACGCAGCTTATGTCGATCCGCCGCTGGCCGACGAAGGTGCAAAGCTGTTGGCAACTTTTCAAGACGCGCAAGAATGGCGCACCATGGCATTGCAGCATATCGAACGGACAGTTTCGCGTCGCCGATTCAATGCATCTTTCTATATGGCTACCGACCAGTTAGGTCTAACGAATTTTATGAAGAAGAACCGCGGTGCGCTGTTTGTGCAGATGCGAAAGGCAGCACTTTCGGCCTTTGTTATGAGTACGCTGCACCCGCCAGATGCAGTGACCTTGGCCGAGATCAGAGCACTGGATGGCTGAACATAGCTGGATTTCGATATGGCGATTCTCAAGGATACAGGTGTGAGTAACGCCCCGTTGTTTACGATAATTGTTGCTGATTATGAACCTTCGGTCCCACGCGAAATCTTCCGTCGCAAGATGGAATGTCTGGCCTCTCAGACCTGCAAGGATTTCGAAGTTTTAGTTTATCACGATGGGCCAAAATCCAGCAAGTATTCAGACGACGTTGCAGGAATGGAAGTTCATCCGGCAACCCACTTTAATATTACTGCAAAGCGGGCAAACGACTGGGGCCATTCGAACCGCGACCATGGGATACGCGCGGCAACCGGCGAGTGGATCATCCACAGCAACGCAGACAATGTCTTTTACCCCGTGCTTATCGACCGGTTGAAGAAGGCGATTGAAAGCAAAGTCAGCTCGCTTGTTCGGCGGCAAAAGCCGATCGTTCCGCGCAGTCTGCTGAAACGGGTTGACAAGGTTTTTGGCACCAAAACCATGGGCCAAAAATTTTATCCGGCGACCAATCACGAAATATTAATCTATGCCGTTCTGATGCGTGGGCTTGTCCCGGCAGGCTTCAATTACCTGCGCGACCGTGAATTAGCTAAAACCCAAGCCCTTTTGTTCGGAGGGATTCCTGTTGTGCATGGACAGATCGACCTGATGCAATTTGTTATGCGCCGTGACCTTTGGCTGAAGTATGGTGGCTGGTACGACCGTCACGAAGAAAGCGACGGACGGATGTACGAACGCTTCGCTAAGATCCACGCGGTTACGGCAATTCCTGAAGTTCTGGGCGAACATTGGTGATCGACATCTCGCCATCTACTAGCTGTTTTATTTGTCGGCACTCTTGAAGCTCGCAAGAAAATCTGGCGCACCGCGCCTGCATGGGACCAGCTGCGTCATCTTGCCGGCGTTCAGGTGCCGAAACTGGTGATTGCAGGCCGCGCCGGGTGGATACAACAGGACTTCGACAACCTGATCGGGGCGACAGGGAATCTGTACGGCTGGATCGAGATCATCGACGGTCCGTCAGATACTGAGCTCGATTTCCTGTACCGCAACTGCAGCTTTGTCATCATGGCCAGGCTTTATGAGACCTGGGGCCTGCCGGTCGGCGAAGCGCTTGGCTATGGCAAGACGGCCGTCGTTTCGAACACCTCATCGCTGCCGGAAGTTGGTGGCGACATGGTCGAATATTGCGATCCGATGTCCGTCGACAGTATCTTGGCCGCTTGCACCCGGTTGATCTGCGACCCTAAACATCGGCTGGCCTTGGAGGCGCGGATCAAAAACAGACCCCTTCGCAGTTGGGATCAGGTCGCCGATGACCTTGTGCGTGCTATCCGAAGGGACGACTGACAACTGCCGCGAGCCGGTCGTGGATCACCGTCGATCCTGCTTGGCCGAGGGCGGTTGATCTACGGCCACACACCGAAGTGTTCGCGCAGATATTCAACCCCGTAGCGGTCAACGCCGGCCCGGCCGACACCTTTTTCAACATGGTCGCGCAACGCCGCCAGCTTGTCCACCCGACCATCGGAATTGACCGGGCGCGGCAAGGCATTGACCCAGACTTTCACACCGTTGAAATAGGCCATTCCCGACAGCCACACGTCATCCTGAGTCCAGATGATATCGGGATATCCCAGGCTGCGTCCAGCAGCGCATCAGCGCACCAATCAACCATTATAAAACAACAACATAGACTGCTTCTTCATAAACTTTTCGCTGTGGATGATACAGCGTCAGCGACGCCAGGCGAAGCATCCGGTAGGCCAGAGTGCGCCCCCCGCCGGCAGACCGCAGCGCGCGGGGCATATCCAGTGCATCCTTGTGGATATCAACCTGTTCTTCGATATTCCAGCCGCGCTCACAAAGGATATCATCCGGCCGCGCAGCGCGCCCATCGACGAAACGGCAAACCCATTCGCGGTCTTGCAGGCGATCATCATCGCACAACAACAGATCGGTGGCCGTCCCGCGCCAACGCCGCGCGGCGGGCAGCGCCTTGGTCGCAGGACCATAGTCAACGTCGCCCTCGACCACCTCGACCCACTCGGGCAAAGGCGGCAGGGTCGGGCGCGGCCCCGGAAAGCGGCGATAGGTCTTTTGGCAGATGCAACTCCACCCGGTCGGGCCGAACGGTCTGCCGCCCGATCGAGGCGCGTTTCCGCGGCAGGTTCGAAAACCGCGGCGGGAAGCTCGTCAAGGTTACCACGATCTGTTTTGCGGGCATCGCAGGAAGTCTCCACTCTGCCGTCTGTTCAGTGGGTTAGCGGCAACACGCAATGCAAAGAACTGTGCTGCCCTATCGGGCCGTGTTGTCGGGCATAGACCCAGGTTGTCAACGCCGGAATTTACGTGAACCGAAGTATGGGTGCCGTTTCGCATGCAGCAAGTTACAGGCTATCGCCAACACAACTGCCCCGCTGCCTTGATCTTCCTGCGGGGCAGATTTCTCGCTGGTGGATTGCTTGTCATTGCAAGTGGCAGCGTGCCGGCAATTGATATGTGGCTTTGCACGCTGCGGTTCTGCCAGAAGAAAGGGCCACAGCCCATTGCGTCAACGGCCGGGCCAAGCCAGTTTTGAGCCATGGCGCAAGCCCGAAAGCCCAGTCGAGTTGCGCCGCAAAGATGCCGCAATTTTGCCGGCTGTTCGACAGAGTTGCACGAATTGCTACAAATACAACCAGCGGGCACTGTGTGCCGATTCGCAGGAAAAATCTGATGGCGTTTCCTCTTTGCGCCTTATCAACGCCTTCGGACGCAGTTGTTGGCGGTGTCTGAAACAACGTTTGCGATTTTCCCCGAGATCGTCGTGTCGGGAAAAAAATAATCGTCGGGCAACCTGAATCGGGTCGTTGCAAGGCGCGCTCTACCTTTGGGACGTGCCGCTGTCAGGCAGGCTCCCGGCCCGCATCAGACGTGCCGACCCGGTCTGCCAACAAATGCGAGGGTTTTTGGCGGGCTTTTCAATCCTGCATCGCAAGGTCTAGAAATCGGATGTGTCTTGTCGTGCATTCCCCTCACAGACGGACGCAATCCTTGGTTGCGCCGCGTCGCCGACAGGTGTCGATGCCTGCGCCCGATCAGACTTTCGCCGTTCATTTTTTTCTTTTTTCATTGGGTTGGGCTGGCTACAAAAGGAAAGCCCAGCTTGGGCGATGTGGCCGTGGGGGCGGCCTTGTAACGGGAGGGCGGCGGGTCGCCGCTGATCTGCATCGGACTGTTGGTCCCGAGTTGTGACCTTGCAACTGGCAAGGTTTCGGCACGATCCGGCGGACCGGCCATGCAAAGCCCGACAAGGAAGCGCCAAAAGCAGAATGTCGGTTCCAGCGGAACCATGGCTGGCCTGTCGGGCCGTCATGGCGCCGCCGGTTGGTACCCCGTTTTGGGGAATAGTCAGTTTTTGCCCTGCCAGTTTCGGTATGGGGCAGCATGTCTGGAAGCACGATGAGCGATTTTGTATTCGATTGGACAGGCGCCAGACTCGATGGCGACAACACCGCCACAAGCGGCTCTGATGTTGTGACACTTGGCATTTCGACGCCGGCAAATCATGGCGGAAGTGAGGCAAAGCTGATGTCGCTGCCGCAATGGGGCGGCGATGCGTTGGCAGTCAAGGGCGTCACCGCACCCACGCAGGCCTTGGTGACGTTTTCGACGCCGGTCACGAACCTGCGGTTTGACCTGTTCGATGTAGATGCGACGGCGGGCAACTGGGATGACAAGGTAACGGTCATCGCGCGCGATGCCAGCGGCATGATCGTGCCGGTCACGTTTTCGGGTATGACGCATCATCAGGTGTCGGGCAACAGCGTCGAAGGTGGTGCCGATGACAAGCCCGATATCGGCGGACCGGGTGCCACCGACAGCGTGATGGTGTGGGTGGCAGGGCCGATCGTCAGTCTGGAACTGGTCTTCGACAATGGCGACAGTGCCACGAAATCGGCGGTGATCGGTGTGTCGGACCTGCGGTTTTCGGCAGTGGTCGCCCCGCTGCGCGACGGCGTGGTCATGGGCACGGCTGGCAATGACCTGATCGACGCGGCCTATCTGGGCGATCCGGATGGTGACCGGATTGACGCGCTTGATTCGCTGAAGAATTTCAATGACACCCCCTTTGCCTCGGATGTACCCAGCAGCTTCACCGCGCTGCCGGGCGGCCCGGCACAGAATGACAACCGCGATGCAGTGCTGGCCGGTGGCGGCAATGACACGATCCTGTCGGGTCTTGGTGCTGATGTGGTCTACGCCGGTAAGGGCGATGATCGGGCGTTCGGTGGGGCTGGCGATGACGTTCTGGTGGGCGAGGATGGCGATGATAGGCTATTCGGCGAAAGCGGCATGGATCGCCTGTTCGGCGGCAACGGCAAGGATGCGCTGAATGGCGGGGACGACCGGGACCGGCTGTTTGGTGGCAATGAGTCCGATACGCTGCATGGTGATGACGGCAACGACGATCTCTATGGCGGCAACGACAAGGATCTGCTGAACGGCGACGCCGGGAACGACCTGATCTACGGCGGCACTGGTGAGGACACGCTTTTTGGTGAAACCGGGGCGGATACCCTGTTTGGCGATCAAGCGAATGACGTGCTGTATGGTGGCGATGACGGCGACAGCCTGTCGGGCGGCGAGGGTGACGATACGCTGAATGGTGACGCCGGCAACGATACCCAGGCCGGGGGCAGCGGCCAGGATCTTGTGGTCGGGGGCAATGGCGACGACAAGCTAGAAGGCGATTCCGGCGACGACCGTTTGTTCGGTGGCGCGGGGGCGGACGCGTTGCTGGGCGGTGATGGCAACGACTTTGCCGAAGGCGGCGACGGGAATGATACTTTCAGTGGCGGACAGGGCGATGACCGGCTTTTTGGCGGTGATGACCGAGATCTTTTCTTTGCCGCCAAAGGAGATGCGATTTTTGGCGGTTCCGGTGGCGATGACTTTGACACGCTGAACCTGTCCGGCCTCGGTGCGTTCCGCGTGGTTGACAGGGTCAGGGACAGCGATGGCAACGGCTTTGATGGCAAGGTCGAATTTCTGAATGCTGGCGGCGGTGTGACCGGGTCGTTCCGGTTCGAGAATATCGAGACAGTTCCCTGCTTTACCCCCGGCACCGTGATAGCCACGCCGCGCGGCGAGGTTCCGGTAGAAGACCTGCTTCCGGGGGACCGTGTCATCACGCGTGACAACGGATTGCAGGAAATCCGCTGGGTTGGCCGCAAGGTTGTCGACTGGAAGATGCTTGCCGCCAATCCGCACCTGCGCCCGATCCTGATCCGGCAGGGCAGCTTTGGTCATGATCTGCCCGAGCGTGATATGCTGGTCAGCCCGAACCACCGGATGCTGGTCGCCAATGAGCGGACAGCGCTGTATTTCGACGAGCATGAGGTGCTGGTTGCAGCCAAGCATCTGGTCAACCACCGTGATGTGAAGGTGGTGGAAAGCCTTGGCACCAGCTACCTGCATTTCATGTTCGACCGGCATGAGGTCGTATTGGCCAACGGGGCCTGGACCGAAAGCTTTCAGCCGGGCGACTATGCACTGAATGGTATCGGCAATGCCCAGCGTCAGGAATTGTTTGAACTGTTCCCGGAACTCAAAAGCGCGCAAGGTCGTGAGGATTACATCGCAGCCCGCCGCACACTGAAACAGCATGAGGCACTGCTGCTGAACCGCTAGGCGACAAAGCCACGAACGGGCGACCAGCCTTGGTACATTGTTGCCAAATGTACCCTTTTCACCACGTTGGCGCCCCATTTCAGGGGTAAACCCGCATCAAACCGCTGATCCGCAAAGCCGATACTGGCTGCGGGCTGCTGGTACGAGCGGACACGATGCCTGTTTTCGATGGGACACCTGGCAACGATACCCTGGCGGGGGCCAACGGTGCCGACACGCTCAACGGATTTGCCGGGGCGGACTCGCTTTCAGGTCTGAACGGGAGCGATGTAATCAACGCCGGTGATGGGAATGATTCCGCTTTCGGCGGTTCTGGCAATGATACGCTTTCTGGTGACAACGACGATGATCTTCTGGACGGCGGATCGAACAACGACCAATTGTTCGGAGGCAACGGCAACGACACGCTGACCGGCGGCAGCGGCAACGACATCTTGGATGGTGGTGCGGGGATCGACACGCTCGACTATTCGCTGTCGTCGGCTGTTGCAATCGACATCGGGCTCAACACGACGGGTGGCGATGCCAATGGCGATACGATCAGCCTGTTCGAAAACGTTGTCGGGGGCGGCGGCAATGATACGCTGACCGGCAGTTTTGCTGCAAATGTGCTGACGGGCAACGCGGGCAACGACTCACTTACGGGTGATGCGGGCAATGACAGCCTTTTTGGCGGCACCGGAACCGATGCGCTTTTTGGCGGGGCCGACAATGACCTGCTGCAAGGCGGCGCGTCTGGTGACACGATTTCCGGTGGCGCAGGCATCGACACGGCCGACTATTCCACGTCGGATGCGGGCGTTTCGGTCAACCTGCAGAACAATGTCGTCTCGGGCGGACACGCCGCCAGTGATGTGCTGTCGGGGATCGAGAATGTAACCGGATCGGCCTTCAACGACACGCTGACCGGCGACAATGGCCAGTCTGTGCTGTCGGGCGGTGCGGGTGCTGATTCGCTCGACGGGCGCAACGGCGATGACCTGCTATCGGGCGGCAGCGGCAACGATACGGTCGCGGGCGGTCTGGGCAATGACACGCTGGCGGGCGAAGACGGAGCGGACCGGATCTTTGCAGGCGGCGGTAACGACAGCATCAGCGGCGGGACTGGCGACGACACGCTTTTTGGCGACAGCGATCAGCCCTCAAGCTGGAGCTATCGGTTCTACGATCGCGACTTCAATACGAGCAACGGTCAGGCTTTCCAGATCGAAACCGGCACATTGCGGACCGAAGGAACGACGACGGATTTCGATCTGCGCACGCTGGCCGCTGTTGCGCGCCCGCCCGCAACAATCGCCACCAATCCGTCCGATTTTGGTATCATCCTGACATCAACCTACACTGCCAACACTGCGGGGGTTTACCGCTTTGACACCACGTCGGATGACGGCTCTACCCTGCGGATCCTTGATACGAACGGCAATCCGCTGACCTTTACCAACCAGAACGGGGCCACCGGCCTGTTCATGGACAACGACTTTCACCAGGCAGCAACGACCCGCTACGGCGATGTCGCGCTTGCGGCTGGTCAGTCTTACACCATCGAGATCCGCTTTTGGGAAAATGCAGGTGAGGAGGTGCTGTCGGCCACCGTGACGCCCCCCGGTGGTGGCATCCAGAACCTGATCGGCAACGCGGGCATTGGCAGCGCCGTCAACACCGGCAATGACACCATCCTCGCCGGCGACGGCAATGATGTGATTTTCGGTGAAGCGGGAAATGACAGTCTGTCGGGCGAGGCTGGTAACGACAACATTGACGGCGGCACTGGCAACGATACGATTCTGGGCAGTGTCGGAACCGATACTGTTTTCGGCGGTTTGGGCGATGACAGCATCGAAGGCGGCGATGATGCCGATCTGATCTATGGCGATACCATCGTCCCCGATCTTTTGTCGAACCACGCCGACACGATCTTTGGCGGCGCGGGCAATGACACGATTTACGGCGGCAACGGTAACGACCTGATCTTCGGTCTGGCCGGGGATGACAGCCTTTACGGCGACAATGGTAACGACACGCTTGAGGGCGGGGCTGACAATGACCGCCTGCTCGGTGGCAATGGCAGCGATGTGCTGTTCGGCGGTGATGGCAATGACACCGCCTTTGGTGGGAACAGCGCCGACAACATCGAAGGTGGGATCGGCACCGACAGCCTGTCGGGCGACGACGGCAATGATACGATCTCTGGCGGGGCAGGGGCCGATGCGCAATTTGGCGGCGCAGACCGTGACCAATTCTTCGTTGCGGTTGCAGGCGATGGGTTCGGCGACGCCATCGACGGGGGCGAGGCCGGGGATGATTTTGACCGGCTCGATCTGACCGGCACGGGCAAGCCACGCATCCTTTATTCCACCAGCAACCGCGAAAACGGCACGGTGGAATTCCTTGATGCCAACCGCGCCGTGATCGGCACACTGACCTTTACCAATATCGAGGATGTGATCCCCTGCTTCACCCCCGGCACCCTGATCGGCACGCCGCGCGGGTCGATCAGGGTCGAGGCGTTGCGCGTGGGCGATCTGGTTTTGACCCGCGATGGCGGGGCGCAGCCGTTGCGCTGGATCGGAACACGGTGGCTGAGTGCTGCGGCCCTTGCCGCACAGCCCACCCTTGTTCCGGTGCGGATTGCGGCGGGCGCGTTGGGGGCGGGGTTGCCCGAGCGCGATTTGTTGGTGTCGCCGCAGCACCGGGTACTGGTCAGTGGCCCGCGCACCGAGTTGTGCTTTGGCGATGATGAGGTGCTGGTGGCCGCCATCCATCTGGTGGGCCTGCCGGGGATCACGCGCGCGGGCGGGGCAGGGGTTCAATACCTTCACCTGATGTTCGACCGGCATGAGATCATCCGGTCCGACGGTGCGTGGACCGAAAGTTTTCAACCGGGCTGCCGGACGCTTGGCGGCATGGACAAGGCCCAGCGGGCCGAGATTGCTGCCCTTTTCCCCGATCTGGAACACCACGGTGCGCGTTTTGCTGCCGCCCGACGGTCGCTCAAGGCGCATGAGGCACGGGTGCTGTTCGCGGCCTAAACCCGTCCAGCCCGCCAAGCGACCCAGTCTTCGGGTGTATCGAGGTCCGTCACGGCCGCAGTCCCCGGAAACGGAAACAGCGAAATCCGGTCGGGATTTACCCGGATCACGCCGATGCCGCCCTGATCGCCCGTCACCGCCGCCAGTGCAGGCCAGAGGTCGGGTGGAAAGATCGCGGGATGGCCCGGCTGGCCGGATTGCGCGGCACCCCGCCAGATGTTTTCAGGCTGCATGTCGAAAGCCCGGATCATGGCCGACAGGTCATTGGCAGTAAATCCGGGCATGTCGGCGGGCAGGATCATCAACCCGGTCACGTCTGCGCCGGGATGGGCGCTGATCGCCGCAACCCCGCGCCGCATCGAGGCTGACATGCCGACAGCCGCATCCGGCACTGCCACCGTTTGCACATCTAGTCCCGTGAGGGCAGCAAGCCGCGCCGGTCGGTCGGGCGGCAAAGCCACAAGAACCGGGCAGCCGGTTTTACAGGCAATGCGCGCTTGCCGCCGCAGCATCGGCTCGCCGTCCACATCTTCCAGCAGCTTGTCTGCGCCGCGCATCCGAGACGACGATCCGGCTGCAAGGATCAGGACGACCACACTCAAGGGCGCGTGGCCGGTGCAACCGGGCCATGTCGACGCGACGGAAGCATGGACGGGGCCGGTTTGCGCCTCACCCCCGCATCCTTGCACCGTCCGCGTCGAACAATGCGTCGGTTACAAGGGTTGCAAGGCGCTTTTCGCCCAGTATCTCGATTTCCACCCGCAGCCCTTCCGCCGCCTTGTCGGTCGGGACAAAGCCCAGTGCCACCGATTTTCCGGTGAAATGCGAATAGCCCCCGCTGGTGCAGAACCCCACCACGGCGCCGTCCAGCCAGATCGGTTCCCACGCCACCACGTCGGCATCGGTAGCCTCGACGACAAAGGCGCAGAGCTTGCGTTTCGGCCCTTCGGCCTTCTCCTTCACAGCCGCGGCCTTGCCGATCCAGTCGCTGGGCTTGTTCCAGCGGATGAAGCGGTCCAGCCCGGTTTCGCCCGGCATGTAATCCGGGCTGAACTCGCGCCCCCAAGAGCCAAAGAACTTGTCCAGCCGCAGCGACATCATCGCCCGCATCCCGAAGGGTCGGATGCCATGCTCCTGGCCCGCATCCCAAAGCGTCTGCCACAGATGGCGCTGGCTGACCGCATCGCAGTAGATCTCATACCCAAGATCGGCGGTGTAGCTGACACGCTGCACGATGCAGTCGGCCATGCCGATGGTCAGCCGGCGCACATCCATGAACTTGAACGCCTCATGCGACACGTCCGACCGGGTGACGCGGGCCAGCACCTCGCGCGCTTTTGGCCCGGCGATCTGAAATCCAGTGCGGGTGTCCGAGATGTTTTCAACGCGCACACCAGCTTCGGCGTGACTCTCGAACCAGCGACCATGCCAGCCTTGCGCGCCATAACTGGCGGTCAGTTGAAACTCGGTTTCCGACAGGCAGGACACGGTGAAATCTCCGATGATCCTACCGCTTTCCGCCAGCATCGGCGTCAGGGACAGCCGCCCCGGTTTCGGGATCAACCCGGCCATGATCCGGTCAAGCCACGCGCGCGCATTCGGCCCGGTGATCCGGTATTTTCCGAAGTTCTGCACCTCGTTGATGCCGACGCCACTACGCACCGCCATGACCTCGGCCCTTGTCGCATCCCAGGCGTTGGAGCGTTTGAAGGTGGGCGTCTCGAACAACGGCTCACCCGGCAGGGCGTGGTAATTGACCACCTCCAGCCCGTATTGCTGGCCCCATACGGCCCGCATCTCGCTGAATGTGTCATACATGGCGGTGGTGCGGAACGGGCGGGCTGCGGGCTTTTCCTCATTCGGGTAAGCCACGGAAAAGCGGGTCTGATAGTTCTCGATCACCTTGGGTACGGTATAGCCGGGGGTGGTCCAGTTACCAAAGCGCGCTACGTCAAAACCGCGCGGATCGCGTTCCACCTCGCCAAGGGTCATCCATTGCGCCAAAGCAAGGCCCATCCCGCCGCCTTGACTGAAGCCTGCCATAACCGCACAGGCGGACCAGTAGTTGCGCAGGCCCGGAACCGGTCCGATCAGCGGATTGCCATCGGGTGAAAAGGTAAAGGGGCCATGGATGACCGACTTGACGCCCGAACGTTCAAGCACGGGAAAGCGTTTGTAGGCAAAAGTCACGCTATCTTCGATTTTGTCGAACTGCTCGTTCAGCAATTCATGGCCAAAGTTCCACGGCGTGCCATCGACCGACCACGCTTCACACGGCTTTTCGTAAAAGCCGATGCAAAGGCCGCGGCCTTCCTGACGCAGATAGCTTTCGCCGCCGGGGTCCATCACATGCGGGAATTCCTTGCCGCGCGCCATGATCTCGGGGATGTCGTCGGTCACAAGGTATTGGTGCGCCATCGGCAACAATGGCAAGTAAACACCGGCCATTGCACCCACTTCACGCGCCCAGAGGCCAGCGGCGTTCACCAGATGCTCGGCAATGATGGTGCCTTGCTCAGTTACCACTTCCCAAGACCCGTCGGCGCGTGGGTTGGTTTCCAGCACACGATTGTGCAGGATAATCTCGGCCCCGCCCATGCGGGCTGCTTTCGCATAGGCATGGGTGGTGCCGGACGGGTCGAGGTGGCCGTCCAGCGGATCATAAAGCGCGCCGATGATGCCTGCGGTGTTGACCAGACCATCGGTCATCTCGGTCACTTCGGCGGGTGTCAGGATCGCGGTATCAAGCCCCATGTAGCGGTGCTTGGCGCGTTCGGCTTTCAGCATGTCGAAGCGTTCAACCGTGTCGGCAAGGGTGATGCCGCCGACATGGTGCAGCCCGCAGGACATGCCGGTGATCGCCTCCAGCTCCTTGTAAAGCCGGATGGTATAGCCTTGCAGGGCCGCCATGTTGGTATCGCCGTTGAGGGTGTGAAAGCCGCCCGCTGCATGCCAGGTAGAGCCTGATGTAAGTTCAGAGCGTTCGATCAGCGTCACATCGGACCAGCCAAGCTTGGTCAGGTGATACAGCACAGACGCACCGACGACGCCGCCGCCGATGACCAGAACGCGGGTATGGGTTTTCATGGGGGAGGACTCCGTCGCCATTTCGGGCAGAGTGGCCGGGCAAGGCCAACCAATCATGCACGGTTGCGACATGAAATGTCGCTTGACGCGCCTCAGATACCTGTGGCCCGTCTTGCCGCACGACGGACCACACCGCTTGGGTTTAGCTCCCGGTCAAGGGGGCTCGCATTTTGCCCGGCACTACTTCTCGGGGATAAGGCCGCGCGGGCTGAACCGCAGCACCAGAAGCAGGATCACGCCCATTGTGACCAGACGCATGTGGGCGGCGGAATCCTGCAGCCGGCTTTTCAGCCAAGAGCCATCTTCCATCCCAGCCGTGATGGTCTGCATCAGCCACAGACCCATAGGTTCGACCATGATCCACAGCCAGTAGATCAGGAACCCGCCCAGAACCGCGCCCCAGTTGTTGCCGGACCCTCCGACGATCACCATCATCCAGATCAGGAACGTGTAGCGCAGCGGTGAATAGCTGCCGGGTGTCAACTGCCCGTCCAGCGTGGTCATCATCGCCCCCGCGATGCCGACGACGGCAGAACCGAGGATGAAAACCTGCAGGTGACGGCCGGTGACATATTTTCCCATCGCTTCGGCCGAAACCTCGTTGTCCCGGATGGCGCGCATGGTGCGGCCCCAGGGCGAACGCAGCGCGCGTTCGGACAGAAAGACCACGATCAGCAGAACCGTTCCGAACAGGCTGGCATAGGCCAGCTTCACGATGATGGATGAGGTCAGAACCGGGTCGAAATTCCAACGGGTGGTCCAGTGGAGGAACGCCGGGCTTTGTTGCAGGTTTACTTCTTGCGGCACCGGCCAGGGGCGCGGCAGCTTGGTGATGTTCTTCACGCCGCGCGCCAGCCAGTCTTCGTTTTTCATCACCGCGATGACAATCTCGGCGATGCCCAGCGTGGCAATTGCAAGGTAATCCGAACGCAAGCCAAGGGCTGTCTTGCCAATGGCCCAGGCGGCGGCGGCGGCCAGAAGCCCGCCCATCGGCCAGGCAACCAAGGTCGGCAAGCCAAGACCACCAAGATTTCCATAGGTCGCGGGGTCATTCGCCTCGATCGCCTGCGCGGCTGGTACAAAAACCCAGCGATAGAGAAAGAAGCCCGCAACCAGCACCGCTATAAGAACGATCGTTCGCTTTCGTCCCGGTTTCATTCGGTTGTAGAGTGCTACGGCAATCGCGATCGTGGCAATTCCCATGATCAGCGCAACAGCGATGCCCGTCCCACCCGCCGCAAAGCCGCCCGGTGCGGGCTGTGCCGAGGTCAGCACCACGGCCAGCCCTCCCAACGCGACAAACCCCATGATGCCCACGTTGAACAAGCCCGCATAGCCCCACTGGATGTTCACCCCCATCGCCATGATCGCCGAGATCAGCGACATGTTCAGGATGCCCAATGCAAGGTTCCAGCTGAACCAGACCCCGGTGATCAGAAACAGGCAGGCAACGGCGGCAAAAAGGGCGAGGTTGCGCGGAGTCATACCGATTTCCCTTTGAAAAGGCCCGTGGGTTTGAACAGCAACACCCCGATCAGGATGGTGAAGCTGACCGCGAACTTGTAGTCGGTGCTCAGAAGTTGCACCAAGCCCTCCGGGGCCATGCTGGCCGGCAGAAGATAACCCAGCACCTTTTTCCAAGCATAGGTAACCATAACCTCGGAAAACGCGATCACAAAGCCGCCCGCGATCGCCCCCAGCGGGTTGCCAAGCCCACCGACGACGGCGGCAGCGAAGATCGGCAACAGAAGCTGGAAATAGGTGAACGGCTTAAAGCTTTTGTCCAGTCCGTAAAGTACGCCTGCGATGGTCGCCAGGGCGGCCGCGATGATCCAGGTCACGGCGACCACCCGTTCGGGGTTGATGCCCGACAGCAGCGCCAGATCCTCGTTGTCCGAAAACGCCCGCATGGATTTGCCGGTGCGGGTCCGGTTCAGGAACCAGAAGAGTGCTGCCACCACCAGCACCGCTGTTGCCAGCGTGATCGCCTGCGTGGACTTGATGGCAAGCCCTTCGGCCAGCCCCGTTGCAGTCTTGAAATCACCGGCGGTAATCACAAACCTCTCGCCGTCGGCAAAGTTCTGTTCTTCCGTGCCGATGATGAAGCGGGTGATGCCGTTCATCACAAAGGTGACACCCAGCGAGACGATCACGAGGATTGACGTCGCCACCCGCTGCTTGCGGTAAAACCGGTAGACCACACGGTCGGTCCCCAGCACGAACAGTGCCGTGGCCGCGATGCCGATGGGCAGGGCTAGAAGGGCGGTGGGCAGGGGGCCAAAGCTGATCCCGATCGACTGGAACCACCAGGTGAACAGGATCGTCACCATCGTGCCGAAGGCCATCGTGTCGCCATGGGCAAAGTTGGAAAACCGCAGGATGCCGTAGATCAGCGTCACGCCCAGTGCGCCGATGGCAAGCTGCGCACCATAAGCAATTCCGGGAACGAACACGAAATTGGCGAAGGCCACAATGGCGTTGAGGATGTCCATCACAGTCCTTCGCAGAGTTGGTTGCGGGCAGGGATCATGGCTGCACCTCGCAAGTGCCACGCCGGGTGAAAACCACGGTGTCATTCATGGGCTTCACGCGGTAGACAAAGGCCCCGTTGGCGGTTCGAACGGCCAGCAGTTCGGCCCCGCCGTGTTCATTGACACCTTCCCACTGGATCACGTCGCCTTCATGGGTGCGGCGCAACGGGATGTCTTCGGCACTGCTGCGAAGGGTCGGGGTCGCGGTTCCGGCATCATGCAAGCGGATCGAGGATTCTTCATCGGTGGTGGCGCGGCAGGTTTCGTCGCGGCACATGGTGTCGGGCATGCACCAAAGCTCGGACGCGGTGGCGGGGCTGGCGAAAAGGGTCAGGATCACAAAAAGGCGCAGCATCCGGTCAGCCCCCCAAAAAGGTGCGGCGCACCTCGGGGTCGGCGAGCAGCGCCTTGCCGGTATCGGTAAAGCGGTTGGCCCCCTGCACCAGCACATAACCCTTGTCGGCGATGTCGAGCGCCTGACGCGCATTCTGTTCCACCATCAGAATCGAGATGCCGGTGCGGGCCACCTCAATGATCCGGTCAAAAAGCTCGTCCATCACGATGGGGCTGACGCCTGCGGTCGGCTCGTCCAGCATCAGCACCTTGGGCTGGGTCATCAGCGCGCGACCCACCGCCACCTGCTGGCGCTGCCCGCCGGAAAGCTCGCCCGCTGCCTGACGGCGCTTGTCGCGCAGGATCGGGAACAGGGTGTAAATCTGTTCCAGTGTCGCCTTGATATCGTCACGGCGCAGGAACGCCCCCATTTCAAGGTTCTCCTCGACGGTCATCGAGGTAAAGATGTTCTGCGTCTGCGGCACAAAGGCCATGCCCTTGGCGACGCGGGCCTGTGGCGACAGCCCGGTGATATCCTCGCCCGCCAGCCGCACATGGCCCGCGCGCAGCTTCAGCATTCCGAAAACCGCCTTCATCGCGGTAGATTTGCCTGCCCCGTTAGGGCCGACGATCACCGCGATCTGGCCCGGTTCGACGGCAATGGTGCAACTGTGCAGGATGTCGGCAGCCCCGTAACCGCCGGTCATCGCGTCGCCGATCAGGAACGGTTCAGCCATTAGTATTCTTTGCTTTACATGTTCCGACATATTGGCTGGGGCTTAGTTGTTCCCCGATGATCGTATGGCGGCTGTGAACCGCATATCCGGCCCCTGCAACGGTCGTTGTTTGTATAGCGCCGGAGTCAAGAGACTCTTGAAAGGTGACTCCTTGATCTCCTTCATACACTTGCACAGGACTAAGTCCGTTGTTGCCAATCACAAAGGCATCCCTACTAACAGTGTCCAGTTGGAATCCGATTACAAACTGCGCAGTTTCGCACCCTTTGTCGGGGATACAGACGGTTGTAAATTGGCAATCGAAACTCACCACATTTGCTGAACAAACGGAAGCTAGCGACGAAAATAGTGCTGCAAAGCATATGGGTAGTTTCATTTGGCTGACGAAACTCACGCTACAATCTCCTTAACTTTATTCTTCAATCCGGTGCCAAGATAGGCCTCGATCACCCGCTCGTCATTCTTGACCTCGGCCACCGTGCCTTGCGCCAGCACCTTGCCCTGCGCCATGACGATCACCGGATCGCAGAGGCGCGCGATGAAATCCATGTCATGCTCGATCACGCAGAAGGTATAGCCGCGTTCCTTGTTCAGTCGCAGGATCGCATCGGCGATGGTGTTGAGCAGGGTGCGGTTCACGCCCGCGCCCACTTCGTCCAGAAAGACGATCTTGGCATCGACCATCATGGTGCGGCCCAATTCGAGCAGCTTCTTCTGCCCGCCCGAGATGTTCGCGGCCCGCTCATCCGCCAGATGGCTGATCGTCAGAAACTCCAGCACCTCATCGGCCTTGTCGCGGATGCGGCGTTCCTCGGCGGCGACGGCGCCGCGGCGGAACCACGCGTTCCACAGCGTTTCGCCGGATTGATTGGCCGGCACCATCATCAGGTTTTCGCGCACCGTCATGGAGCCGAATTCATGCGCAATCTGAAAGGTGCGCAACAGACCCTTGTGGAACAGATCGTGCGGCGCAAGTCCGGTGATATCATCGCCGTCCATGAACACACGGCCCGAGGTGGGCGGCAACCGGCCTGCGATCACGTTGAACAGCGTGGTTTTTCCCGCACCATTCGGCCCGATCAGCCCGGTGATGGACCCGCCCTTGATCTCGATCGACGCACCGTCGACCGCGTGAAAGCCGCCGAAATGCTTGTGCAGATCCTCAACGACGATCATGCGGTACTCCCCTGAGTGCCGCCCGTGTCTCCGGTCATGGGACCGTGCCGGGGGCTGTTTGTTGTGGCAACGGCCCGGAGCGATGCGTCCGGGCCGTGCCTGTCGGTTAGTGCCGCACGCCGATCAACGGAAGCGGGTGGTGACGATCGCGCCGTCAATCACGTCGATTTCGCGATAATTGCCTGCAGATTCGCCCGGTCCGACCAGTTCCACGGCCGAGGCCCCGACATAGTCGATATCCGTGCCATCCTTGATCAGTTGCAGCGCCTTGCCCAATTCGCCGGGATAGATCTTTTCACCCGGCGCGTTGGCCAGCTCGACGATCTTGCCTGCGAAGTCGGTCGATTTCGACGAGTTGGCGGCTTGCATCGCCAGCATGATCAGCGCCGCCGCATCATAGCTTTCCGGGGTGTAGGGCGAGTTCACGTCGAACTTGCCGCCCGAAGCGTCACCCAGAATTTTCATCCCCGGTGCGTCTGTACCCGGTACCTGGCCGAACGAGCCGTCGATGGAATTGCCCAGTGCCTTGGTCAGGTTGTCACCGATCATGCCGCCCGGCAGTTCGAACTTGGAGAACGCCCCGGTATCGAGGGCCGCGCGGATCACACCAACGCCGCCTTGATCAAGGTAGCCTGCGACGATCAGGATATCGCCACCGGCGGCGGCCAGTGCGCCAACCTCGGCGGTGTAGTCTGCCTTGCCGTCCTCATGCGCAGCCGAAATGGTAATCTTGCCACCCTTCGCCTCGAACGAACTGGCGATCGCCTCGGCAAGGCCCTTGCCATAGTCGTTGTTGGTATAGGTAAGTGCGGCGGTCTTGATGCCACGTTCCACCATGATGTCGGCCGCAACTTCGCCTTCGCGCGCATCCGAAGGGGCGGTGCGGAAGAACAGGCCGTTGT